>CBCSKA010000023.1:0-39481 GCA_965140885.1 Legionellaceae bacterium
TCATCTTTTTCCTCTTAAGTTTATATAATAACTATATATAACCTAGAAGAAATTTACACACTTATTGGGACAGACCCGATTAAAAATACTCTTTATTTAAAAAATCCTGGCGCGTTATTAGCGGGCGGACTTGAACTGGTTTCCGAATTATTATTCATATTACTATTTGTTTGCGGAAGTTTCTGACTTTGCATATAAGACATAAACATATTCTTCATCTTATTTTCCATATTCTCTTCGAGATCTTTTATTCTTTTATCAGCGTCTTCTTTTTCTTTCTTCCTTAACTCTTGTTCTTCCTTCAAAGATTTTTTTAGCTCTTCTCGTTGTTCAACTTGAATTTTAATCGTGCTTTCAAGTCCTTCTATTTTCTTATCTGCTTCTTGTATTTTCTTATCTGCTTCTTGTATTTTCTTATCTGCTTCTTCTATTTTTTTATCTACTTTTTCACCAATTATTTCTAGATTCTGCATTCTATAATCAGATTCAACCAAAAAATTACCAAAGTTTATAATTTCTGCTTTCACTTCTGTGGATACTGCATTTAATAAATCAGCATGTATGAAAGCTGGATAAACTATACTAAATTGTTGGCTTTCTCTTGCATCAAAGCTTTCAATGATTTCTTCTGTATTTACATCTGTTATAGATTTCTTTTTATCGACAGAAATAGATTCAATGGGTTTTTCTTCAAAAGATGAAATGTTGTTTTCTTTCATAGCTAAAAGCCTATTGGTTAGCTGTTTTAAGAATATTGAAAAAAATCCGAGCTTAGATGCGTGATAAGCTAATATGTCACGAGTTTGTTCAAACATATCTCTAACATTATTTGTCTCATTTAGATACTTATTTAACAATGAATAGCAAAGCACTTTTCTTTTTTTACTAATACTGACAAATAAAAATAAACCAAGTTTTTTAAAAAATGATTTACTAAACCAGCGCATATCATCGTATTGCTTAATCTCTTTATCAAGAGATTCTAAATCCAACTCATCTGCTACTTGGCTATAGCGCTTTATTCTTCCTTTCCAGAAAAAACGACGATTACCATATTTTTTTAAGGCTTTCTTATCTTCTTCGTTAAGCATAAAAATATTCTTTATTTAAAAAAACCTGGCCCGTTATTAGCGGGGTGGTTTGAACTGGTTTCTGAATTATTATTCATATTACTATTTGTTTGCTGAAATTGCTGACTTTGCATAAAAGACATAAACATATTCTTCATCTTATTTTCCATATTCTCTTCCAGCTCTTTTATTCTTTTATCTGCTTCTTCTTTTTCTTTCTTTCTTAGCTCCTGTTCTTCCTTCAAAGCTTTTCTTAGCTCTTCTTGTTGTTCAATTTGAATTTTAATCGTGTTTTCTAGTCCTTCTATTTTTTTATCTGCTTCCTCTATTTTTTTATCTGCCTCTTCTATCTTTTTAACAGATTCATCTACTCTTTTATCTACTTTTTCGCTGTTTTCTTCTATTTTTTTAAGGCGTTTATCATAAATTTCTTTTGCTGCATTAAGCCTAATTAAAAATTCTTCTTCTTGAAAACGGCTAAAATAATATTCTCTAAACATTTTCATATTATCATGCAGCGTACTTCTTTTTAATAAACCGCGTTGCACTTTGAATTCACGTTTAATCTTTGTAGGATCGTATTCTAATTGGACTTGTTTCATATAATAACAATATTCGCCAAATTCAAGAACACGGTTCTTTAAATTTGATTCAATTCCAGTAATGAATCGCCAAAACCAAGGCATTCCTGTTCGTTCAACTAGCTTTTTACCGTATTCATTTAAAACAAATATAGGACTTTTAATATTTTTATCTTTAGGTTCTTCGAATTCTTCAAACTCGGATTTTACAGCTTTGTATATCTCGTTATTTTTATCAATATAGGAAAACAATCCTATATTAGCAATCATTATTTCCCCTGTTTCAATTAATGAAGGAGATATAGACAATACGAGTGCCATTTCATCGTTTTTATTTTTAATTAAGGCATCTGCTTTTTTTCTTTCAGTAAATATTCAACAATCAGTGGTTTGTTTTCTTTTACTGCGATATGTAACGCTGTATTATTGTCAACATCAAGAAAGCTATTCACTGGCACTGACCCATCAGCAAATAACGCTTTAAGATTTATTAACGCATTTTCTTTAATTGCCAAAATAATCAGTTTTTTTCGAGTTCCAACTTCACTGGCTTTATTTTCATGACTATTTTCTATTGAAGACCGATCGCTGGAACTACCACTGCTACTACTGTCTTTTGAATAACGATTTGTATTTACGTTATTATCGTCACCAGCGGCATTGGTTTCCTGAATTTTTTCTTCAACGGTGTTATTAAATTTCTCAAGTTTTATCATTACGTCAGGTATCTTGTCTTGGTTGAATAATATTTGGCTATCTTTTTCTACTTCAAAAATACGATTAAATAAAATAAGAGTTTCTTCCGGGATAGTATCTTCTAAACTTTTTTCTTTTAAGGATAAAGCATATTCAATATGCTCTGAATTATTATCAGAGCACGTTAATACTAGCTGCGAATAAATCAATTTTTCTGAAACTTGATTCACAAAATCATTGAGCTTTTCTTCTTCTTTCAATAATTGATAATAGTCATAGTCGGTTTGATGAAATTTTTCCTTAATTCGTTCTTCGTCTGTTAAGGTAGAAAGCGTATCTAATTCATGGATGAAACAATTGATTTTTATAGTTTTACTTTCCTGCGAAATGGAAAGTGTTGGCGCGAATTCTTTTATTCTTTTTAATGCTTCTTTTGCATCTTTTTCAGATGTAAACGTATTAGAAAAAATATAAGGCTCATCTTTGGTATATGTTATTTTCCATTCTTCTCTAAATTGCTCGGTAAGACGGATATGATTTAGTAACGTTTGGTTATCAGGCGAACGTAATGTAGTCCCTTCAGGCCCCATCGCTATTTTTTCTATATTTTCAAGGAAATCGTGCACTTTTGGCCCAAAATAAATTCTATTGCCTATTTTTTTCAATAATTTTTCAATGGCATCATTAACAATACTTTGTGTGGCTTTAATTTGTTCTACAATGCGACGGTATTCATTAGCATACATAGGCTCATTGTTAGCACGCTCATTAAAATCACGACTATAATCATTAAATAGCTTATTAAGACTCCCGGGTTCTAACGATTTGATTTTTTCTTGAAAGGATTTGTCGTATTGGGTTAATAAGGATTCGGGAATTGTTCTTCCTGATAAAAGGGCATAAATTAAGAATCCTTTTATAAGCTCACTGCGTTTGATATTAAAAAATACAGAAATATTCGGATAACGTCTTACGGTATGCGCACTAAAATGTAAATTAGGTAACATTTCTATAATAAGCTTATTGGGTTTTCGATACGAATGCCCAAAATCAATACCGTATAATTGACCATTTACGTCAAGCTTATTATCACCATTTTTTCCTATCGCATCATAATCGCCTTGCACTAATATGCTCGCATAATGCATACCTAAATCAGGTATAGAATCATTAGCCAAAAACTGAATTTTATCAGGATGCCAAAAGGTTGGTTTTACGCGATAATTATAGTAAGTATTGTCTAAACCACCGGATAAAGGACCTAACGGTTTAGCGTTTTTTAGCCACTTACTTTTTAGCATGATTTTGGGTGTCCCATCTTCATAGCAAGAGGGATATAACGTTTGTTCTTGAACAGGCATGCCCGATGTTCTTGCAATATCATTGGCTAGTGCTTCCATAACGGCAGCACAATTTTTCTCAAAAGGTTTTCCTGTTTTATACCATTTATACACACTGACCGAAAAGTCACCGAAAACATCGTTAACTGTATTCCATCTTGTTATCTTATAAGAGTTGCTAATTAACGTTGAATTTTTTAAGTTTTCTTTGATGGGCACTACTTTTCCGGGCGACTCCATTTGATAATCTTGTTTAATCATATATTTATTAATATCTTTATCATGGGCTTTCACCAAGGCGGTAACATCAGCGCCATGTTTTAAGAAATGGGCTATTCTTTTTTTACGTTCAGGATAAGTATCTGCTAACAAAAATACAAAATCTTCCATGGCGATTGCTTCAAAACCAGGCTCAACGCCTTTTGTTTTATCGCCCGTCTTAATGATGGTTTCACGCTCATTAGGTTTTTTATACGTCGTACGTGAAAAATATTCACGTAACCCCATGCTATGTGGGCTGTATTCATCAAAATCATTATCATTTTCCATATGCTCAACAAGCAAGGCATACGCTTTATCAATTTTATGTAATGTTTCTGTGTAATCTAGATTATGTTGATGTAAAAAACTGACGTAAGTTAATTCAGCGTTTAGTTTTGCGTATTTAAGGTGTTGTAAACGAGCCTCACGTGTGGGTATTTTAGTGAATCGTTCTATATTGATATTCAACGTAGAGATTTCTGTGATTAATTCATCTAATGAGTATTTTTTATACTCTGAGGAAGGTAAGGCTGTAATCACTAACGAATTATCGAAAGATGCGGATAATAATAAATGTTCAAACTTTTTTTCATGTTCAAAAAGATTATCGGTGCTATTTTCATAATAAGTATTCATGGAATGATAATGTTTTAAGCGTAAATCATGGCACCCATTGTCATAACCATTGTCGTGACTAAGTGATTTACCGTCAATTCGTTTTATAATTTCATTCGCAACAATAACCCCACAGGAATTACCGTCTTGCTGTCTTTTCATTATAAAAGGACTATCGGTATAAGTAATTTCAAAGGTGATTTCTTTATCGGTATAAAAATCTTGAATGCGTTTTGCGATACTTTTTTCAAGAAAAGATTCTTTTCGAAAGCGACCACCGCCCAGTGGGTCATGGGCCATTATTTTTATCGTATAATGGTCACCTTTTTTATGTATGCTAATTTCACCCGTTAACCAATGACCGACTGTATGATAAGGAAATAAAATAACTGCATCGGCTGAGCGCTTATCTAATAAACAAGGCATTAATTCATCAAAAACATCACATCGTGTATCTTCTCCAATGTCACTAGCGACTTGTCTTTCTTTATTCAAAAAGTAATCAACGCCAGTAGATTTTGCGTCGGAAACATCAACAGCCGGTGTAATTAATACATAGTGAGTATTGTTTTTGTTACTTAATAAATAACGGCAATCTTCATGCCTTGATTTTTTTTGAAAAAAATAATTATTTTCAAAAAGATACGCTTTTATTGCCATCCAAATGTCATCTGACGTATATTGATATTCTGTATTTACTCTTAACAAAGAGGATTCATCAGAATTAATAGAATGGGTTAAAAGGGATTGCGTGCGCGAAGTAGAATACATCTTGTTGTCCTTGTGTATTTTTATTAAATAGTTTTATTGAGTCCTGAATACAGGAAAATAGCTTTTGTGACATTCTGTATTAAATTAATTGAAAGAACAATCCGTAATTTTTACGATAAAGCTAGAAGTGGGTCAAAAAATCCGGACCAAAATTTGAAAAAACCAAGATATAATTCTCGTCATGCTAACTGGAGACGAGATGAACGAACAACGCAAAAAATACACCCCTGCTGAGAAAGCTAAAATTGCCTTGGAGGCAATAAAGGGAGAGCTGACGCTTGCACAGATTTCATCTAAATATGGCGTTCATGCGACACAAATTAATGCCTGGAAAAAGCAGCTTTTAGCGTATTTACCAGAGGCTTTTAGTGATAAAAGCAAGCAAGAACAAATCGCTATCTGTCATGAGTTTTCGGAACTTTACGAGCAAATTGGTCGGCTTAAAGTTGAGAATGATTTTTTAAAAAAAAAGTCTGAGGTGTTCCATGGATGAGCGCCTTCAATGGATTGAGTCTGAGCACCCTATTTTATCGGTAAGACAACAGGCTGAACTATTGGAACTTAATCGTTCGGTTATTTACTACAAACCACGGAACAAAACGTTAAGTGAGGAACAGCTTGGTTTATTACGGCTCGTGGATGAAATATACACGCAATATCCTTTTATGGGCACGCGGCAAATGAGCGATTATATTGCAACCCATCATTATCCCTGTCAACGTCATCAAACACGCTGGGCCTATGAAAAATTGGGTTTACAGGCATCTGCGCCAGGACCTCATACTAGCAAGCCTCATCCAACACATAAAGTATACCCCTACCTGCTACGAGACGTTAATATTGTTCGCCCTTGCCAGGTTTTTAGCACAGATATTACCTATATCCGTATGCAAAAAGGATTTGTTTACTTGGTTGCTATTATTGACTGGTACAGTCGTTTTGTTTTAGATTGGCAGCTTAGTATTAACTTAGAAGCTGATTTTTGTATAGAAACACTGGAACGTGTTTTAGCTTGCACGCATTGCGAGATATTTAACACGGATCAAGGTTCCCAGTTCACTAGTCAAGGGTTTATTAATGTGCTAAAAGCACATCAAATCCAAATTAGTATGGATGGAAAGGGACGCTGGGTTGATAATGTTTTTGTTGAGCGTTTGTGGCGTTCGGTAAAATATGAATGTGTTTATTTATATGAATGGACATCAATCCCGGCCATACGGGAATCTTTACGTGACTATTTCAACTTTTACAATTACAAAAGACCACACCAAAGCCTAAACGGATTAACACCCTATCTGGTTCACAGTGGAACAACGTTACATTAATAATGCACTAGAGAAAAAAATGATTTAACATGAGGGTCAGCCTCAAACCTCGGTATAGCTACTGAACCGTGGTGAAATATTAACTTAACTTGACTGAGATTTTATATCTTAATTTCTCAAAAAAATGGTTTACATTTTTCGCCCGCCTCTGCTTAAAGCGATTTAATATCAAATTCTGATAATTTCAATTTATTTAATATTCATAAAAAATAAGCTACTATTGATGATTTCGTTGATGATTAGGAAATTTAATGACAAACGATAAACCCCAAAGACCTACCCCACCAGAAGTTGAAATTATGGATTGGTTGAAAACCATTTTTCCAAAGTGTTTTATTAAAGGGGAAGGAAAGAAACCGCTTAAAGTGGGCATTCATGAAGATGTTTTAGCCTATTGTTTGGAACATTACCCTACGGTATCGCGATACTTATTAAGCAAAGCCATCAAAATGTATGCGACCGGGTATGCCTATATCTCTTCTATAAAAGTAGGCATCCCTCGTGTCGATTTAGAAGGTAATTCTTCAGGCACGGTTACTGAAAAAGAGGCAAAACATGCCGAATCAGTACTCAATGAACGGGAAGCTAAACGCAAAGCAAAGTTAATAGAGAACAAATAATGGGAGTAGAATAGTCAGAAAGATCTAGCTATCCTAATTACCCAGCCTCCTAAAAGGGGTTCTTTGTAGGAAAGTAAGAAGTCCCTGGGACAGACCCTTTTTTTATTTTTTCAGAATCGCTATTTCTCTTAAGAAATTTTGTCTGAAATAAAAATGTCTGAGAAATAGCGATTGGTTTTAACTTAATGAGAATAAATAGTTTTATCTATTTTTTGTAAGTCATCTAATTTGTCTTGTAATCTTCTTATGCTCTGATTCTTTTTATCTTCAGGTAGTTCATTTAGTAATGAAATCATGTTTTGCATTAATTCTTCAAGCTTATTATATTGATTCGAAAAAGATAAATGATTATTAATATTAATATATGTTTTTTTACTCAAGCATTGATGTTCAAATAAGTAATCTAATGCTTCTTTAATATCACCATTGAATTTGATTTTATTTTCCTTGCCTATTTCGTAATTGAAATTAATTTTTGTTTCTTCTTCTAGAGCAGCAGCTTCTACTAAGCTTGGTAACCTATCTTGAAAAAATAGAAAGCTATCTTTATCAAATTTAACAGTAATTTCTGATTTATCTTCTGTCATTTCAATACATGTTACTGGGTAAGAAGTGTATGATTTACCATCTTCGGTGGGTCTTTTGTTTAATTCTTCGAAAATCATAATGTTCTCCATCTATCTATTGTTTTTTACAAGGACTACATGAACTTGAAGTATTTTCTTCTGAAAGTTGGTTATTAGTTGTTTGAACCGTTAATTCTTCATTTTTATATACTACTCTTTTCGGTTGTTTTGGGATAGCAATTTTAATTGATGAAAAAATATTTGGGTTCGTTTCTTCATCCATTACACCATCATTTCTATAGCTAAAATAATTACTTCCATTGATTTCTGTGTCTTTGATACTCACTGGCCCAGGATTGATTTTATTTCTAATAAAATCATTTGTAACATCTGTTATAAATTCTTCCCATTTTTGTGTTGGTCTATTTTCTTTGAAAGAATAAATAGTTACTGTTTTTCCATGATAGTCTTCATTTTTTGCCATAGTTTTTCTATGTTCATTTCTTACTATTTTCAACCAATAAACTTGATGCTTTATTATATTATCCATGACAATGTCCCAGCCTTTTTCTAAATTACCATCATCTTTAGTGTCATCAATAGATATGTGTAATTTCCATCCCTTACTAGTAGGCTTTTTATTTAAATTTGAGCGTGTTTTTATGGCATAAGGACATTTCTCTTCTTTTCCTTGTACATATGTAAATTCCCCGAAAAATTTCTCATAAAATGTTTTGTAATCTTTACATTTTATAGTAGTTCCTGTTTTTACTATGCCAATATTACCGGCTTCATTATCGTTTTTTGAAAGATATGAAAAAGCTTTTTTAACCTCTTCTTCTGAAAATTCTTTAATTAATAATGTATTTTTCTTTATCGAATTAGTTTCTTTTTCATCAATGCCTGAGCTCATATTGAAAGTTTCAGTATTAGGTAACATTATTATTCTCCTTATTAAACTAGAAAATGTACTATTTTAATTCTAGTATAAATTTCATGATTATTTTCTATTTAAATATACCTAATTCCGTGAACATGCTATTTGTATGCCTAAGTACTAAAAAAATAGTATTTTTTATGTTTTTTTTGAATTTTAGCAAAACATATAAACTTTATTTTTCAACTAAAATACACTTTTTATTTTTTTATCTTGCTTAGTTAGCTTTTCATCTTCTTTATTTATAGTTTTATCGTCTTTATCTAAATCAGCAGTTTCTTCTTGAGTATCAACACTTTCATCTTCAGAATTTGTTTCATAAGCCATTTCTTCATCAGGATAGTCTTCTTCTGCAACGTAAAAACTGACTTTTTTAATAAGTAAATCCATATTATTTAGCAAGGATAAAATAGAAGGGATCTCAATAGGTCTCATTATTTTCGACTTTAATGCTAAATTTTTATACCAGGGTATTTTATCCGCATAAATCGGATTTTCACCTTCAATTAAAATAAGGGCTTTGTCTTTGGGTAATTGACGTATTTCTTGGGGTAGCATTAAGTCGCGTTTAATGAGTTGCTCAGATTCTGATCCAGAGCTTGAGCTAAATACACGGGCATTATGTTGACGGCTTCTATTTTGGATACGACAAGTTTTACTGCCTAACTGCGACGATAAATAATTTGCGGTATCTTCATCATTTTGGGTATACGCAATACGCACCTTCGAATTAATAAACATTTTAGCGCCTTCTCTACCGTATTTATGCACTAACTGACTTAATTCTTGGACAATAATTGCCATACGTATTCGGTATTCTCGTAATCGTGAAATAACGCTTTGTAATGAATCCATTCGTCGTAGGGACGCAAATTCATCCAATAACATTAAAAGTCCGTAAGGTTCGTTTTCATCGGGGACTTTTTCTGTTAAAAGACTGATGACTTGCTGAAAGAATATCGAAATAAGAGGCGCAAGTCTCGCTAAATCATTATCATTACAGCCCACATAAATGGTCATTTTTTTTCGCCGAAGCTCACGAATATCAAAATCGCTGTGTGAAGTTGCCGCTAACACCATAGGACTACTAAACACTTCAAAATACGTATCAAAAGAACTTAAAATACTGGAGCGCGTTTCATCAGCTGCATTGATAAATATATTAAAGTTATCGCGGGCCACAGAGTCTAAATCAGGACGTGACGCTAATAATTGTTTCAACCAATCTGCAAAATTTTCCGTTTGTTTGACTAATTTAACGACTTGGCCAATGGAACAGGGCAATTCTTCGGTATCCATCACATACAGCACTAAAGCAATAAAAAGTTGACGGGGTTGGACTGTCCAAATATCATCTTTTCCTGGTATGTCAGGTATTAAAATATGCGCAATAACTTGTATTTCATCAACCCGTCTTTTCGGATCGCGAGAAACAAAATCTAAGGGGTTATATCGATGCGTTTTGCCTTCTTTATCGGCAGGACAAAAAAGGTAGCACGTTTGCCCTAAGCTTGTACGATATCCTGACGTTAATTGAAACAAGGTTAGCTTGGTATCTGTCACAATACACGAATCCTTCCAACGCAAGAGATTCGTCATCGCAAAATTACTGGTTTTTCCTTGTCCTGTGGGTGCAAATAAAATGACGTGTTCATAACCTCGTTGGCAAATGGCTTTCCCAAATGCATAGGCTAAAAAAATCCCTTCTTTTGAAAATAATTTATTTTTAAATAAATCCCAATGGGTCCCAAACTTTGCTTTTCCATAAATATTTGGAATAGCTTGGCGTTTCCAAATAACCGCCAAAATCACTAGAATGAGTGCACTTAACACACCACTTTCTTCTAGTGCTTTTTTTGCAGCAGTGTCGTGATAATAAAAAAACCAGCGTCGTACATAATCAAGGCTCTCACCCATTAAAAAATCGTGCTTTGCTAAACTCAACAGCAAGGTATCGCTTAAAAAACTCCATACCCAAAAACCCATCAAGGCAAAAAAGCCGGCAATCAACCAGCGAAAACCGCCCATATAATAAAATAACAAAATCGACCCAAAAATTAGAACCGGTAACACTATACTCAGACTTAATAATGCGGGTAATTTGCCAGCAAAAAAGAGCTCCACTGTTTGTTTAAAAAAAATAAAAGGTGTTATTTCAGGGACATTAGCGATAGTACGGTAAACATAAAAATAGCTTACGCCATAAAGAGCGATCAAAAAAACAAGTAAAAAAGACATGGCCAATTTTTTATAAAAAGGCTGATAAAAAAAGAGCCAGACTTTATCCCACAGTGTAAAAGTAACCATAGGATGCGTATCATCAACCAAATCAGCGTTACTTTGTCTATTTTTATTTAACGTATTAGTTACCATAGCGTACGCTCATGGTTTTTTTTAAATTAGGCTCACTTTTTTTATCCTTAAAAATGGCGCGACACCGAGGAAAAGTACTGCATCCCCAAAATTCTCCTGTTGGGCCTTTTCGTTTCACAAGATAACCTGTCGTACAATTAGGGCAAGCCAGTGTTTTTGACGTATTTGTGTTTTTTTTAGATGTCTTTTTTGGGGCTTTTTCTTCCAGCGAAAGAGTCCCTTTGCACGTTGGAAATTGACCACACCCCCAAAAATCCCCTTTTTTTCCGTTTCTTTTTTTCATCGCTTGTTGACATAAAGGACATGAGGGAGAGCTTTCTATAGGAATAGAGGCTGTTGTCATTGGTTGTTTAGGGCTTTTTTGAAGTATCGTTAATACTTCACGTAAATGAACTTCTTGGGTTTCTAAAAATTGTGATAAGGGCAAGCTCCCTTGCGAAACATCATCTAATGCCTGTTCCCAACGGGCGGTGAGCGCAGGCTCTTTTACTGCAAAAGGGAGTACATCAATTAAATGTCGACCTTTTTCGGATGAGCGAAGTTGTTTCCCTTGTCGATACACGTATTCGCGGTTAATAAGAAGCTCAATCATGGAAGCACGCGTCGCTTCTGTACCAATACCCGCCGTTTCTTTGAGTACTTTTTTTAACACCGGATCGGTTACCCATTTTCCGATATTTTTCATGGCATCGATTAAGGTTCCTTCCGTAAAATACGATGGCGGCTTTGTTTTTTTAGCCTCAATACGATGGTTGATTTCAGTAAGTGATTCCTTAATAGAAAGCGACGGTAAAAAACCAATATTATCGTCACTCTCTTCTTTTTCTTCTTCCTCTGCTTTTTGCTTAATGGCTTTTTTCCAGCCGAGATTGACGGGCGTATGGCTTTTCGCCATAAAACGCTCGCCGCAACAATCCACAGTAACTTGACGTGATTGATAGTGATAATTCCCTAAAAATTGCGCCAGATAAAAACGCACAATCAAATCATAAACCGCTTTTTGATCGGAAGACATTTTATCAATAGAAACATTGGGATTATGCGTTGGAATAATCCCATGGTGCGCCGTGACTTTACTGTCATTCCAAACAGGGGAACGAGATTGGCTGTCGCAAAGGGAGACAATCTCTTTATAATCCTTATGCAAAGTCGAAAGCATCGATAAAATATTGCTCACATCACTTTGTTGGCTTACGGGCAAATACCCGCAATCGGTTCTAGGGTAAGTAATGGCTTTATGGGTTTCATAAAGAGATTGGGCAATATCTAAGGTTTTTTTCGCTGAAAAACCAAAAGACGCTGAGGCTTGTTTTTGTAATGCGGATAACGAAAAACATAATGGCGGCGCTTTTTGGGCAGGTTTATCGCTAAATTCAATCACTGTGGCAGGTTTACCGGCTATTTTGTCAAAAAAGCTCTCAACAATGGCTTTATTAACACAATATCCTTCTTCATTAAGTTCATTTTTAGGGCATTCCCATTTAGCCCAAAACCGTTCATTTTTTGCTGTATTAAATTCGGCTAACAATACAAAATAATCAATTGCCTTAAAATCTTCTATTTTTCTGTCTCTATCAACGATTAAACGTAAGGTGGGCGTTTGCACTCTGCCGACGGATAACGGTTTTTGACCAAAGCTCCCAAAGCTACAAGTAGCAGCACGGGTTAAATTCATGCCCATTAACCAATCCGCGCGTTGTCGTCCTAATCCTGCGGCATATAATGCTTCGGTTTTATCGCCGGGCATAATGGCATTTAAGGCTTTTTGAATACTTTTTTCATCAAGTGCCGATAACCATAAGCGCTCTATGGTGCCACGATAACCACAATAGGTTAATAATTCACGGGCAATGAGCTCGCCTTCTCTATCGGCGTCGGTTGCAATCACCACATGCTCTGTCGTTTTTAATAGGGTTTTAATTGCCTGAAATTGTTTCTTGGTTTTTTCAACGGGAAGCATTGCCCATTTTTCAGGAATGATGGGTAAGGTATCCAATGACCAACGCTTATAAAGGGCGTTATAATCCTCGGGAGATTTCATTTCCAATAAATGTCCGTAGCACCACGTGACAATAAAATCGTTTCCCGTTAAATAATGCTCGCTCTTTTTTGTGTTGCCTAAAACATTTGCAATATCCCGGGCTTGACTTGGTTTTTCACATAAGAATAGTTTCATTTTTTTCTCTTTTTTTAAGTTTTGGCATGAACATAATAAATATCGCTAATCTCACGAATGAGTTTTTCCCCATCCCAGCGCCGTTTTAATTGCACCACAATATCAACCGTCATTAATAAATCATTCAATATATCCTCGCGGGACAAATTGGTTCCGGTTAATTTCACCATGTGCACTAAGCGCATGAAAGCTTGCGGGATTGTGCCTGCGTGTACGCTAAAAAGACTTCCATCATGCCCCGTTGCAGCGGCATTCATAAAATCAATAGCTTCAGCCCCTCGAATTTCCCCCATAATGATTCTGTCAGGACGTAATCGTAAAGAGGCTTGTACTAAATCTTGCATGGAAATATTAGCACTACTTTGCCCGCCTTTTGAGGTAAAAAGTGGCGTATGTAAGGGCTGTGTTGGCATCAATTCCGACACATCCTCTAAGGTTACAATATGTTCATTTAACGGCACTTTTTGAAGGCAAGCGTTTAAAAAAGTCGTTTTCCCGGTACTGGTTGCCCCAGATGTGCCGATAGTTTTTTTCATCAAGATGGCCTGCGTTAAAAACGCTAAAAAATCACCTTTACTAAAAGCCGCTTGTAATGCCCTTTCCTCTTCAGTATCCGGCGCTAAGGACAGTGGATTTTTTTGCGGCAAATAACACGGTTTCGTCCTTAAAAAAGCGCCTCTATCGGCGTAATCCTTAAGAGTGGTTGCTTTTATCGTTTGTTTTCGAATACAAATGACTATGCGGCCTTTTTCTGTTGCCGGCGGTAAAACAAGTTGAACACGATGCCCACTGGGTAAAACACCTGATAACAAAGGTTCTTTCTCACTTAATCGCTGATGAGAAAAACGCGCCAATAAATTGGCAAGTCCCATCAAATGGCGTTCATTTAAAGCGTCCATTTGAATGGAGTCAAAACGCCCTTCGCGCTCTATCCAAACGACGCTAGGTTCATTAATAATGATTTCATTGAGGGTGTTATCGTCTAATAACACCCTTAACGGTTTTAAATACTCATTAAGCGCCGCGGTTTCAATTGTCATTCGCTGGCACCTGGTAATTCACCGTAAAAATCCAAATCCCGTGCAATGAATACTGAAATTTTACTGCCTTGATGAATCGTTAACGTAGGCGGTATCACGCCTTGGTTATCCAGTGTTTTTTTAGCGGTATTATTAAAGCTCGTTGCCAATGCTTCTTTGTAGGCTGCCGCTGAATTAAATTGATCGTGCGTATTAACGCCGGCATTAGCCGTACCTGCACCAATCACACTTAATAAGGCGGCCATCCCAAATTGCGCCATAAAATGATGGTCGATAGTATCAGCGACAAAGCCTGCGCCACCTAACGGATCGCTACCTGGCGAATTGAGTTGAATATCAATGTGATCGGGCCTTATCAACCGTTGCCATACCACAAACACCCGCTGCTGACCTTGAGATACCGTATTCGTATATTGCCCAATCAAACGAGAACCGCGAGGCACTAAAATTTGACTGCCATCTTCCGAGTACATATCATCGGAAGTAATAGCGCGAACCATCCCGGGCAAATCCGATGAAATACGGGTTTCAAGGGTCGCTAAAATAATTCCCCCTTGCGCTAACGTGGTACTGGGGTGAAGCATTTTTGTTGCTTGTTCTACGGGTGTTTTTTGAGTTGCTAATTGGTTCATAAAGGCGGCATTGGAATCAGCACTGCCTAACACACCGTTATTTTGGTTTTTAGAAGACACTGCATCGCTATCTACTGAATAGGCTTGCGATGTCGCTAATTGGCGCATTTGGGCTAATTTTTGCGCTTCTTCTTGTTCTTGCGTTATCCGATTATGCATTTCATTGACCATGAGCGATTGGCTTTCTTGAAGCGGTACGGCTTCATTTTTAGATACCGTTGCAATGGATGGTGGCGGATTTGCCGATACCATGGTTGCTGTTTCTTCCTGCATTTTTTTGTCTACGTTATCCTGTGAAACACAACCCCTCAGCATAAAAAAAAGAATTAAAATCCCGCCTAATCCCATTAAGACTAAAAACGCATTTTCTTGTTTTTTACTCTTTTTGGCTAAGGGTGTTGCCTTGTTTTCCGTTATTTTTTCGTTTTGATTGTCTTGCATGGTTACACCTTCATGTTATCGTTATAAACGGTCGTTACATCATCACCATTACGTAACGTATATTGATGACGTATTCCTTGAATAAAGACTTTATCGCCTTGGGTATGGTAATTGAGCAACGATTCATTGCCGTTATTATCAACCCCAAAAATGGCAGGGATAGGGTGATTTTTGGAAAAAACAAATACCGTAAATGTCCCGTTATCACCCGCTTGAATGGGTGCGATAAAACGTGAACCTACAAAACTGTAATTTAAATTAAGTGATGAGACATTTTTTGCATCCCCTGAAAAAATCCCCGCAAAATCCGTTTGGGAGTTATTAAGTGCCGGTTTTTGCTCTTCAGGATAGGTAAAATTAACCGCGTAAGTGGCATTTGACAAACTGTCATTGGGTGAAGCTATTAATTGAAATAAATAGGTTCTTTTTGTGGTGGTGACCGTTAAGTTCGTAACCGATGTTGGCAAAAGCGGCTTAAGCGTAAATCGATACGGGATTTGTTTATTGACATGAATATCCCACGCTAACTTATCCCCCGTATCAATACTTAAAATCTGCTCTTGTTTACTTAATGTTACCGCCGTTGCAATAAGGTGACTGCCGTGTAATGACACAATATTATTCGCATCAAAGTTGATGACTTTAATTCTGGCATCCGTAGCTAACCCACGGGGTGTTTGCGCTGCCAAAACGCCCGTTGACAGAAGGCTTGCGGCAATGAGACTTGCCTTTATCATGAAAATAGTTCTTTTTAACATGGAAAATTCCTCTTTTTTTAAGGTGTTTTTTTGGTTGAAATATTGCGCAAATCGGCGCGGTAACTCGTCACTTGAAAGCCATTCCAATTATCCCAAGCCGCTTCCTTGTTAGTTGGCTCGCCTTTATATTGCCAACTCATGGTTGCTACCCAATAAGCTTTACTGATTTGATGCTGTTCATCTTCGGTTGTCACCACAAAATCAACTTTGGCAAGATTGTGAGAAGGCGTGTTAAAGTGCCTTACTTCATCGACTCCCGCTTTATCTAAAAAGACGATATCTTCAATAGAAATTGTACGTATCCCTTCTTTACCTAAGACATTTACAGGGGCGCTTTTATTACTATTGGCTTGTTCATCGGAATATTGCTTAGCAACCAAAGGGTGACTTAGCAATAAAACGGTTTTGTACCGCTGATTTAAATCCGCTGACATATACGATTCACGTTGTGTTACATAACGCACTAAGTCAGATTGGACTTGTGCTTCTGTTTCTGGCACATACGCTTTTTCGCTTGGGCGCTGAACCCACGCCTCGCCTGTTACGGCATTCGTATGGACAATCATAGGAACCCAGGTTTTTAAAGGCAGTAACAGGATATCCGCAACTAAGGCTAATAAAGCAAATACGCTAACAAATCCAAGGGCTATCAATAATCGTTTCACTTTTGCTTTTTCGGATTCAAATTGTTCATAAAACCAACTATTGCCTTCTTCAAAATAATTTTCTTTTTCTAACATAAAAATTCCTATTTTTTTTAATCAGCTAAATGGCGTTCCGCACGGTTTGTTTCATTTGTTGCAGAGAATGCATTTTTACTTATTGCGCCACCCAAACTTGATTCGCTCTTTGTTGAAGCGTTCCCCTGACGATTAAAGGCCCATTTAGCACCCGCTTTAACGCTTTTTCCTGCCATAGCGAATCCTTTTTTAGTGGCATTGTGTGGATGATGAGAAAGGCTGACACTGATACTGCCCGCAATAGTCGATGCTAACGCTGAAGCCCGATATAACATCCCAATACCTATCATGCCGTAAAGTATGTAGGGCATAAAACTTTTAAGCTCGAGGCGATCAGCATCCACCGCATGAGTCATATCAACAAGCGATTGACTCATCATCAGCAAAATAAGGGCTATCGTACAAAGAACAAATAAGGGGGTTAACGCAAAGCCAATTACATGACGTAACCACCCATCAAATAAAGCACTTTTCGTCGATTCAAAAAATAACATCGCTAAGGCAAGGGGTGTTAAGGCAAGTAAAATCGCTAGCCCAAATTTAGCAACAATAAGTTCTAATAGCGCAACAACCGCTAAAAAAATACCAATTAGCTTAATAAACCAACCCCATAAAAATGGACTCATATTATGAAAGGAACCTTCTTCAGCGACCGCATTACCAAGACGTATAGTTTCATAAAACGCTTTTTGTAGCGCTTCTCCTGCAGTATGCACATCACCTATATTGGCATTTGGGATAGCATGTATCAGCGTGCCTGCCATTTCATTAGGCGCAATGGTTACTAAGTTATAAATATAATTGGCAAAATACTGATTGATTAACGCAAAGGATAAAATAAAACCGACTTTCATTGACCGAGTGATTAATTCGGGTATGGGTGTTTTGATATATCCTAAAGAAGACATATACCCAAAAACCGCTAAGGTTAACGTCGCTAATCCTAAAATAGCCGACGTATACGTATGCACAATCGCCTCATATCCGCGAAAAACAAAGTCTTTGCAAACACTATCAACCAAGGTTAAGGCATTTAGTATCATTCCATCCATGACATACCCCTTGATTTTTTGGCTAACGTTGAGACTAAATAATGTTGCCATGTGGCACTGTCTTTGACATTGTCTACCGTTGCCTTTGCAAAGACAGGATGCTTACTTAATCCTTTTTGAAGCGCGTTGGCATAGTCTTCACAAACACTTTCTTGAAAAGGATTGGTTTTTATTTTTTTGGCAAATGCCTCAGCACATTGAATAGCGCCATTGCCCATTTCGTGTTCATCAAATTGATTGATGGCTTTTGCTAATGTATCTGGCGTTACCTTCGTTAAGGGATTTTCTTTTTGGCAACCAACTAACGCTAACAAACATAAACTGAATATTAATTGCTTTTTCATAATCGATTTCCTTCATTTAGCCATTGATTAATTTTGATTTTAGTACCGCAATTTGTGCCTTTAGCATTACAGGGCGCCTTTAGCGTTGACTCTGTTGCGCAGCCAAGTAAAAAAGCGCTCAACAAAAAAAGTAAAATATATCGCATGATGTTTCTCCTCTTATTTGGGGTTCCATTGGTTAAAACGTTTACTATCGCTTAAACCATTGACTTCCCGCTGACTTTGGGTTGCTATTAATTGGGTTTGAATGTTTTGCTGCTTTAGCATTTCAAGCTGAATGAAACTGACTTCAGCCAATAAACGCACATTTAAATCTGCTACTTGTTTTTGCGTTTGTGTTTCAGTGAGCTTTTTTAATAATTGATTAACAGTATCGATGTGTTCATTAATGGTGTTATAACTATATTCAGATGCCGCCAAGGCGGTTCTTGTCACTTTGCTGGATTGCTCGTAATAAGCATTATTCAATTGACTGTCTTTTCGATTGGGATCGTGAATAGGATATAGTTGCTCATAACGTTTTTGGGCGTCTTTAAAATCAGCATTTCCCATACTACTTAAGGCATCTGTCCATTTATCCGCTGACCATTGGCGTTTTTTAATATCATTTAATAACGTTTCATAGTGCGTTAAACCGGTTAGATTTTTATTAACATCTTTTAACTCATTCACCGTATGTAAGGTGTTATTTTTAATATCATCTAAACGGGGTAATTCTTCTCCCGTTTGAAATCCGTATATTTTGGCTAAAAAATTAATGATCCCGGAAACATCAACATCAAAGGCAAAAACCGGCGTTGAAAAAAACAGTAAGCCAGATATCACTGCTATACGAAAACCTCTCATACGCCGATCTCCTGATAAAAGAGCGGTAACCATTTTTCAGGGGTATTACCTACCTCTTGAATAAGACGGCGACAGATATCAACCGTATCTAATGTCCCAGATAACACCCGTATATATTTTTCTAATCCGTACAATGGTAAACGTACTACTGCGGCTTCATGGGATTGCTTAATTAAAAAATAACGTTTATCAGGTGATAGCGAACGAATGATTTCAAATTCACGAAGCGTTAACTTTAAATCATCCCGATAGGTTTTTTCTGAGGCTTCAGGATTCGCCAAATAAAGCTTGGTTGCCGTATTACTCATAAACGCAGGGGCTAAGGGTGAGGTTGCAATCGTTTCCGGTAATTGCGTTGCAAAAAATAAAAACGCATTGGATTTACGCCATGTCGCTAAATACGTTGCAATCTTTTCAATAAAATAAGGGTGCGCTAACGTTTGCCAACCTTCATCTAAATACACCCCCGTTAATCGATTTTTTTCTAGCGATCCTTCAATCCGATGAAAAAGATAATGCATGACTGGTAATAATTGATCGCGACTTTCAGATTTACTGCTTAATAAGTACGTCATATCAAAACCAAATGTATCGTGAGTATCCACCGTAAACGTGTCACTTGGATTATCAAATATCCAGGCAAATTCCCCCACACGACCAGCATAATCAGGGATAGATAACCAACGTGATAAGGCACTTAAACCCTTAAAATCGACGCTAAAAAAATAAGATATCGTGCTTAAATTACGTTTTTCAAACGGAAGGCTATAATTACGGTTCACGACATCCGAAATTTGATGTCTATCCTCTGCGGTTAACGGCGTTAGATCGGTACATAACAATTCAATCAGTTGTGTTAAAAACGCTCTATTTTTACCCGTATCCGGTAATTGGCAAGGATTAAACCCCGTTGGCTCATCAGGCGTTAAACGGTAATACCGCCCTTTCATGGCGTTGACATAGATTTCCATGCCATTGTCTCTATCAAATAAAAAAGAGCGAATGCGATATTTTTGCATCATGGCATCAATCGTTGTCATGATAACCGTTTTACCGGCATTAGAAGGCCCAATTAAGAGCGTATGCCCCTTGGATAAATCATTTTTATTCCCGGAGGATTTTTCATGTAAATTAAAGTAAAAAGGGGTTTTACTCGGGGTTTCAGCCAGTAATAAAGCACTGCCTAAATGATTTTTGTTATAGTAACCCGTGTAATAATTATGTAAGGGCGCAAAACACGTCACGTTATGATTTGAAATAAGGGATGCACGACGAATAAAACGCGCATTACCCGGAATTTGCGCAAAAAACGCATTTTGTAAATTAATGGTTTCGCGTACCGCCACCATTTTTTCTTGCGCATAAATGTCGCTAATTCGGCTGACATTTTCACTTAACGCAGAAAGCGTCTTTGATAAAATCAATACCGTATTATGGTGATATCCTAAACTGATTTTATCGCTCGCCACATCATCAGAGGCAGAAGATAATTCATCAATTTGCGAAAACGCCGCATCTTCGGTCGAGGTAAATCGATTTTGTTGTTCTTTAATCAGCTGTAAAGACGCATTTTTAGAAATACCCAAAAAACTATGCGTCGCAATAAAGGAACAAGGCACTTTTAAAAGTTCATCTAATTTCCCCGGATACGTTTCACTGCAATAATCCCGTATTGATAACATCGCACCAAATACATCTTCTTTTTGGGTATTTCCTTGAAAATGTAACGTGTCATGATTAAAGAATAAGCGTTTAAACGGGAGCGTTTTAGCAATAGATTGCCAAGGATACGAAAAATCCCTTTTTTCACCATTAATCAATAATGAAAAAAAGCTTAATAATTCAGGGTATGCCTTTTCTTGAACGTCTTTTTCTTCACCTAAAAGACGCGGCGTATACCCGGAAAGTGTCGTCATTAACTGCTGTAGCATCGCCGTAAATTCGCTAAGCTGTTTATTTAGCCTTTCTGAAAAAGCGGTTTTTGAGGCAGTATACGCTAAACTTTTGATTCGTTCATTGAGCGTTCTTTTTTTACCCTCTTTTTGGGGACAACGTAACAGTAACGTGACGTATAAATCAGTCACATATAACGTAGCATGTTCAAATTTTTGATGATACGCCTCATAAAAATCATGGGAAAAACCCTCTTTCGTATTACCTTTTAACCGCGTTGGTTTTAAATAGCGATGCGTAGTAACATAAATACCGTAATTCTCATGTAATCCTTTGATAAAAAAAGCCAGATTAGCTTGAAGCCTTGCCAACTCACTATTATCTTTGACCATAAAAGAATTACCGCTGACATTAATAACCGCACCTAGCTCGTTATTTTTGGTCATAAAGACAGAAGGACTCACCAAATGTGTTATCGGTATATGGCGCGACATCCCGATTTCATTATCCATCGTGACTAACGATTTTGGTTTAGGTGACGATGACCATTTTTTCTTCAATTTATTAATGAGGTGCATAACTATTACACCCCCAATAACGATTATTCGGGCACGATAATTCAAATTTACCTAAGAGAATTTCAAAGAACCTCGGATCGCGGCTACACCCAATTAAACCCACCACGTGTAAACCTAAAAATAATGAAATAACGCCGCCAAACAAAATGCCAGGCGAAAGCGCATTTAATAATGCTAATAAAAGAATGGCACATCCCCCCAAGTTATAAACAAAATACAGTTGGGTGACCCCCATTAACATAGGGGTTCTGGTAAGCCCAACAAATAAAGGGTAATACCGCGGCTTTGAGGTTTGCATCATCGATTACCCCCCAAAAAATTTATTACCAAAATAACCCGAGCCAATGACCATCCCAATCCCTGCCATACGATAAATGAAAGCATCTTTTTCTAATCGGCCTTTGGTCATTTCATAACCGGAATACGCAATTACTAATATCCCAACGGATACGGCCAAAGAGCCCGATAACCACTGCGAAATATTACGAATAATGGTATTCACCATATCGCTATCGGCTCTTGCCATAGGCGCACAAAGCAAACCACCCACTAACGCATACGAACGGTATTTAAATTTTTGGTAAGCATTTAATGTAGAGGCTTTTTTATCGTTTTTGCGACACATTTCTTTTTTTGGTAACAAAGTAAATTTCATTTTTCTCTCCTAAAATAAGATTCTTTTAAAACGCGTTTATCTAAAAATAAATGCTATGCAACTCACTATTGAAGGTGATAAAAAGAAAATGAAACTGCCTATCATCACCTTTAAAAACATTTTCCATTCAATTTTATTAAATATCGCTAAAAGTCCTGTTGCCATGAAAACAAAAGTGGCCACACTTATCATCACCCCACTTGATAAGAAATCGCTGATAACATTAAGTAATGAGTTGTTTATCGGCGTATCAGGATTGGCAAAAGCCCTGGTTGCTAAAAGCAATAACGCGCTACTTGTGATGATTCGATGAATAAAATGACGTATATGTTTTTTCATGGTTTTTCCTTTTTAAAAGGTAATGGGTTGTTTATTTTTTAGATTTTAAAAAAGCGGTATTTCGTTTCGGAATAACCTCATCCGCTTGACTGGTTTCACTTATTTCAGTGAAAGTGCCCATCTCCGCATCACGAAAGCTGTAATCCTCATCCCCGTTAATCGATAAACTGGTGGTTGATTGTCGATTAAAAAGGCTAAATCGATTGGGCTCTAAGGTGTTGCTGGAATACGATAAGCTAGAACGTAACGTATGACGTTTTGAGGCTAAAAAGCGCTCTTTGGGTTCGCTAGAAGACGATAAGGCGTCATTATCTAAGGAGGTACGCCCTGTTCTAACGCCAGCTAATATTCCTTTTTTAAGAACAGAAGGTTCTTTAAAGGAGTGAGATTTTTGAGGCGTATTGGAAAACGTACTTTCACTGTTGAACGAATCGTAGGTACTTTGGTAATCATCACTATCTTCACTGTCCGTATTGGCATTATCAAATAAGGCTTTTTGTAAGCGAATATTTTTTTGCTTCAGGGATTCGTTTTCCTCGTGCAAACTTGAATGTTGGCTTTGTAAATCACTCAACTCTTCATTCAACATAATATTACGGGCATTGGCTTCTAAAAGATTTTCACCCGTTTCGTGTTGTGAAAGTGCGTTCTTCAAATCCAGAATTTCTTTACGTAATAAGGCGTTTTCGGTGTCTTTGTCTTGAATCGTTGCTTGGTAAAATTGCGTATCACTAAAATCGTAAAATTGCTCTTTTTCCGCTAAACGTTTTAACTGTCTGGTGGCTTTCGCTGTTAAGGCATTTTCAGCCAAGATATTATCTTTAATGTGATGATAGATTCGATACGCATCATCTTCCTTTAATGCACTATCACTTTTTAAGATATCTTCCACGGTAAGGGCTTTTTGTGTGACTTTTCCTTTACTGTTTTTTGCAATATACGAAATATCACCATGGTCCACATAAAAATACAGGTGCTGTTTTTTTAAGGTTTTTTCATTTGGGGCACCATTGCCTAAAATAACCTTAATTTTGTAGCCTTGTTGTGAAATCACCGGCAATAAACGGTCTCGTAAATCACTTCGACCAAACCAGCCTTTTTTTAAGCCGCGCACTTCTTTTTTAATCCGACGCTTAATCGCTTTATGGTTATCCTTGGTATCGTCTAAATAACGAAGCATCGTCTCGCAAGGGGTTTTTCGGTGCGGCGCTAGTTTATCAATACCACCGGCTTTATTGTCTGCATACGCATGAATGGCTCTTTTAAGCGCTTCTTTCATATTACGCGTTAATTGTTCAACCAATGAAATGGCTGGAGTAAAAAAAGGTGAACGACTGTTTAATTTATCGGTATTATTATTCATAAGTAACCTCTTATTATTAAAACACTAATGTTTGTGGCTCAATTTCATCGACATTTGATAAGGCTTGGCGTTTACTGATGGGGCTTTGTGAGACATCCGTATTTTCAATCGCTTGGACTTCTTCCAAATCAATCTCACGGCCGGTTTTTAGGTAGTTGCTTATTTGGCCTGCGATTGTCTGTAACCTTTCACAAGAGGCACCTTCTTGTCGCTGCTCACTTAGGTATTTGACAGCGGTATTAACCGTTTCATCCGCTAAAAAACGCCCTTCTTTGGTTAAACTTAAAATGAGTTTTTCATGGTCAGTTAAGCGTGTGGCTTTGCTAGGATTAGCAACGTCTAAAAGATAACTTTCTAGATAGGCGCTAAACGCATCGGTAATAAAGATTTTGTCTTCTTCTCTATCAAAACGCTTTAACGCTAACATATCCCGAATTAACGCTTTGGAGGTTAATAAGCCATCTTCTCTTTTGCTATTTCCGTACAAACGATGGGTGGTAAAAAGTTCTTTTATACGGTTTTTGGTTACGTCAAACACTTGGTGTAATCGTGCCGTATAGTGCTCTGGCAGTTCATACAGCGACGTTGTTTTATGAAAACAACGAAACGCTTTCCATTCGTCCTTACTGACTTTTTCACCATTGATAATGTTATCCAGTATCGCAAGGCTTTGACGTAATACCGCACATTTTTCATTGATAATAACGTCTATATTTTGATAACGAAGGAAAAGAGCGGTATCAATCCCTTTTTGACTGTTTGCATATGATTCAATGCGACGTAACGCACTTGTCAGTAAACTTTGTGTCTCAGGTGATAACGTAATTTCAAGATTCTTAAGTGAGTCGCCTAAGATTTCTAATTCCGCTAATTGATGCTCAATTAACGCCTTTTCTTCTACCTTAAAATACCCCTCAAAATGCTGAATAAAGGCATTGGTTTTTTGATAACGCCATCTTCCCCAAAACCCTGTTTTTTTATGTTGGGATAAGGCTATCTTTTTTTGATTAATGAGCGAAAACCGTAAATCAAATGCCTCTAAGGATTTTTTAACGGTTTGGCTATCTTTTATTTCAATGTTAAGGGGCGTTGATAATGTTTCTAAGGCAACGTGACAATCTAACGCAAGATTTAACCGCATTCTGGCCCCCTTAAAAAACGGGGTTTTACGGGGGATGGCATTGACTAAAGAATGAGGCACTAAAAGACGGGTATGGTGTCGATAAAGTGAGACTAAGGGTTCGTTATGTTGACTTAATGATTGTTTAACAGGACTCCAGCTTAAAGAAGATAAGACTTTTTTCTTCTTAGGTGAGCCATGTTGTTCAATGTATTCGATAAAGGCTTTGGCATAATGCGCTTTTAACCCTTTTCGTTCTTGTAATTCTCCCTGATACTTCGGTAATTCAAACGTGTGCCAAAGGGTGCCTTTGTGTTTTTTATCTTCGTGTAAAATGGCTTTTGTTACCCCCAATAAAATATCATCACAAAATTCATTATCCTGGGTAGAAGAAAACTGCAATCGATGCAAAAGTGAAGATGCAATTGCTTTTTTTTCTTTTTGAATCTCAGCAAGGTAAGCGCGTATTTCTTTTTGGTAGGCTTTAATTGTTTTTGCTGTTTTTTTGTGTTCTAAAAGTAAGCTGTTTTGTCTTAATTCAATATCGATATCTGCTAATACTTTATGTAAGGTATTTTCTAATTCTGGCAAATGATAGGTAATTAACTGGTATAACGCTTTTGACGTATGGGCACTATAAATATCAATCCAAGCTCTCTTTTGCCCAATGGCATTTTTAATATAGTCCGTATTCCAAATTTGACTTACTTCATGGTATGGCCATAATTTATCGAGATAGCTATTTTGCCAACGCTGAACAAAATTGGCTTTATTGTCTTCAGGTAATCGTTGAATGTTGGCACGAATTTTTTGGTAGTCTTCCGCTGTATCCGCTTTTTTAAGCCCATTTATTAGCTCATCTCGGTTGATATGCTGACTGTTGTTGTAAATATTCGCCGCATGTTGGCAATCATCAAACAGGGAATGAATGGCCTCAAGGCGCTCTTTTGATAAGCTCTTTAAACCAGAAAAAGGCTCTGTAATACGAAAAGGTTTTACGTAACGCATAAGTTTCCTCATTTTTTAGAGGTGACAACGCCATTTTCCTAACGTACAATACAGTTAAGAGTTGCTCTTAGGCGGGTACCTCTGATTAAAAGTTTTTCTTTTGGCTCTCGTAAGTTACCGCTTACGAGAGTTTTTTCTTTTTCTCTTCTTGTTTTACATCATCTTTCGCTCCTATGACTCAATCTTCGATAACCGTTGATACCGCATGTTTATAAATCAGCAAAGGTTTTTTATTGAACAAACATAAGGTTTCATCATCAAAATCAATAAGCACCCCACGTAATCGAATCCCCGTGACAAGATAAATAGATACCGGTATTTTGTTAGCCACGAATTGGGTTAAATTATTCATTTGTGCATTCATTGTTTTTGTTAGCATTGTTTTTTCCTTTAAGTTAAGCGGATTTGACTAAAAGTAGGTGTAATGCTACTTTGTGTTGTAAACGTTTAAGTAAATGTAAGGGTTTTAGACTCTCCCCTACCGCATTGATTAAATCATCCCTTAACTTATTTTCGGCTAACACTAAAATATCGTCATAGGCCATAAACGCTTTGTTAGCATAAGCATAATCCCCTTTAATCTTCGCTAATACCGGCTTTGAAATCAGGTTAAACGATTCAACACAGGCTAATAAACGTTCATTTTTGGCTTTTGTTTTTAGGTAGTTATTCGTTAACATGTTTTTATCCTTTTTTTTAACCTGCTTTTTTTGTTGTCTTTTTAAGTAACACTAATAAACTGCGCTTATAATAATGTTGATTGTTTAAATAAGCTTTGGCTTTTTCAAGGTGCCTACTGTATCGCTCGTTTGTGTTCATGATGAATATCCTTATTCTTTCTCAGAAAACCCCATGCAACTGACAACACTTAGTGCATAACAATTTCGTTAGTAGTACGTAATTTCCTAATCAAAATATCCATTAAATCATCTGAAATCGCATCTAAATCTTCATGATATCCTGGTTTTTTATAGCCCTCTGCTTTTAGTAAAGCCATTAAACTGTTTTTATAATCCTGTTTACCAAAATACGTTTGTGCTTTTTGTAAGTAGTTTAAATAGTGTTCTGTTTTTTTATTCATGGTAAGGATTCCTTCTTCTTTTATATAATTATCGGTATTTTTTAAGAACGGCTTCTAACTCTTCTTCAAATAATGGCTTGGTTAAAAAGTCATCCATTCCAGCTTCAAGGCAGGGTGTTTTATAGCTATTTCCAAAAGCCGTGGCAGCAATGATGATGACGTGGGAATTTAACGATAGCTCTATTTCACGAATACGGCGGGTTACTTCCATTCCATCCATTTCAGGTAACCCTATATCCATTAAGATAAAGTCATAGCTCGAATCAAACTTTTTAAGCGCTTCAAATCCATCATTAGCTATCACTACTTCATATCCCATCGTTTCTAGATTGATACGCGCAATTTTTTGGTTTAAGGGCTCATCTTCAACAACTAAAATTTTAGGACGTTTATTTTCCATGGCATATTCCGTTACTAAATTAAGTTTAATTATGTTTTCTGTTGTTTTGTGTTGTAGTGTTTTCATGGTTTTAGTCCTTTTCAATATTGTGAAATTTTTTATTATTAATACTTGTTTTCTTTAGTGTTTTTCTTAATTAATTTTTCATATTTATTTAATTTATTTTTTAATGTTTCAAATAAAATAGGTTTCACTAAAAAATCATCCATACCAGAATTAATACAAGCAGCTCTATAACTTTCCCCACTAGCTGTTTCCCCAATAATAATTGCTCGAGTGTTCATTGCTATTTCTTTTTCGCGAATCAATCTAACAACTTCTGTCCCATCAATATCAGGAAGACCAACATCCATTAAGACAAAATCATAACTTCCATCGAATACTTCAATGGCTTCTTTTCCGGTTTTCGCAATTACTACTTCATAATCCAAATCTTTAAGAAAAATTCGAGCAACGTCTTGATTAATAAAGCTATCTTCCACTACTAAAGCCTTTAAACTTTTTTTTGACATATTAATTTCCCTTTTTGGTGATTTTTTTGTTTTTTATAACCTATAAAAAACTTTGTATTTGTATTTGCATTTAATGTGTTAAACTTTTATTAGCAATAAACAAACTTTTTCAAAATTTGCTTATTCATGAAAACATTATGTTTACATATAATTACAATATAGCAAATGTAATCACCATGTCAACATAATGTGTAAAATATTTTTCTTGCTGAGAACATTATGTCTTACATCGTGCATTTAGATAATTTCATCGAAATAGGGAATCGAATAAAATTTATACGAAAACTTGCTAATATCGAGCAACAAGAATTAGCAAAACTAGCTCAAATTAGCCGTGTAGCTTTAAGCTATTATGAAAAGGGAGCTGGTAGATTTAAACTTACGTATAAAGCTGCGGTGAAAATTACGGAAGGGCTAAAATTAAAAGGCATTATTTGCACACCCGAATGGATTATAACAGGAGAAGGTGAACAACCTTCATTATTACAAGGCATTAATATAAATTCTGATAAGCAAAATAGTATAAAAGAAAAAGAAATTAAATTGTTTTTAACCCACCCAGAAAGTGTTGTAATTGAAATTGAGAGCGATGCACTGCTACCTTTTTTAAAAGAGGGAGATTATGTTGGGGGAATATGGATACCTTCTCATAAACTTGAAAAGGAAGAATTGTGTATTATTGACATCTATAATAAATTTGAAGCTAGAAATGTAATTAGCTCGAAACAACACCCAGATTCTTTTGATTTAGCATTTACAACTTTTATAGAAAATGAAAAAAGCCCTTTCGAGTTAAAAGCAGTTAAAATTAACCGATTTGCCCCAATAATTAGATTTTGGCGAAAATAGCTTTTTTAAAAGTAATAATTTAGTGAGCCCGCTACAGACTCAAGAAAAATGATTTTAAAGTATCAAATGTTAGTGGTTTTTCGATTGATAACATCATTCCATTTTCAAAAAAATATTCATCATTATTTTCTTGGCCTGCGTGTGTACTTAATGCAACAATACGTACTTCAGGACCTAATTTATCTATTATTTGGCGAGCTGCTTCAACCCCAGTGATCCCTGGCATTGTAATATCCATGAATATTACATCAAACTGATGTATCAAAGCCATTTTAACAGCCTCTTCTCCTGATTTTGCTGTTAAAACCGTATAATTAAATTTTTCGATTAAGGCCCGACTCATATTTCGGTTATTTTGTTCATCTTCCACCAATAAAATTCTTAGGTTTTTAGGCAATTCCTTTTGTAAATGACCATCTAAGCCTTCTTCTGTCATATAATTAACATAGTAAGTAGGTTTTGATGGTATTGTATATGGGATAGAGAAGGTAATTCTTGTACCTATGTTCATTTCACTGACTAATTTAATAGAGCCATTTAAATTAGTGATAATTAACTTTGCTAAAGCCAAACCAATATTAGAATTTCCAAGCTTATATTCAATATTATGATTATCCTTTATTTCATAAAAGGCATACTCGAAAAGACTATTTTTTTGTTGGCTTTCTGATATACCTAACCCAGTATCAGATACGGTTATCTCTAGAAAGAGATTGTTATCTTTTTTTTGAGCATCAAACTTAACTTCGATAACACCTTCGTTGGTAAATCGAATCGCATTTTTTACAAAAATTGATAATATTTTCGTCAACTGTTTTTTATCTAAACTTATACAGGAAGGAACATTATTTGAAATATTGTATTTTAAATTTACACCTACCTTCGAGGTAAGGATAGAAAAAAAAGTTTTCGAAAAATATTTAAAATCAAAAGGTTTTGGTTCATTAACAAATGGATGTAATTGTAGCAATACCAACTCTCTTGCTTTATCAAGATATTCATTACATCGCTGAGCATCTTCTGTAAGCCCATAAAAATAATCTAATAGCTTATCATCCAAAATAATTTTATTACTTTCAATTACTTCTTTTAGCAATTTGATTTCATTAAATGGGGTTTTTAAACGATGCATTGCGTCGGATAGTAAACTAAGCATAGAAGCATAGGCTTTTTCTGTCTTATTTTTTTCATCTTCTAGCTTTCTTAGTAAATTTTTATAATCAGTCACATTAACTGATATTCCAACAACACCTATGATTTCATCATTTTTATTTTTTAAAGGGACCCTACTTGATAAATAATAAATAGGATTTCCATTATTATCATATAAAGGAGGCTCTTCAACATTGTAAATTGATTGACCAGAAGACATAACTTTCATATCATCTTTTTTAAATGATTCTGCTTGCCCTTCTTCCCAACCAGCTAATTTTCCCATTTCTTCGTAAGTAATACCAATAAAATCTTCTTTTCTATCTAAACCAACTAAATCTAATACATTATTATTACAACCCAACGTAATAAAATTCCTATCTAGCCAGTAGACATTTCCTGGCATATGCGATATCAAATTTTCATAATAATTTTTTATTTCATTAACTTCATCATCATGATTAATTTGTTTTGCAACAATCAGAAAACCAGAAAATTTACCTTCATCCGTTACTTTTAACAAAGAGCAATCAAACTCTACAAAATCATATATTTTTTTTATTTTTTTCTGATACTTATACTCATTTTCTATAGAATAAATATCTTCAACTTCAGGAAGGAAATTTTGAAATCCATATTCATCACATATCTCTATGTAATTTTTATTTAAAAAATCGATTTTTTGTCGGTATAAATCTTTTAATGGTTTACTTATGTCTTTTATAATCAAATCGGGAGTTAGATACAGATAAATACCATTTATATATTTTATAATGTCATGAATATTAGACATTTTTTTATCCTTAGAAAATGTAATATGATGAAATAGACTTCAAAATAACAAATTTATAATATAGTATAAATTTTTATGTTTATCTATGAAACAATGTGAGGAAACTCGGTGATTAATATAAATCATATGACAAATGAAGATATGATAAAGGCTTTATCTTGGGCAAAAGAGGAAGGATGGAATCCAGGAAAATATGATTCTGATGCCTATTTATCAGCAGATCCAAAGGGTTGTTTTATCCTTAAAAAGGATAAACTTGCGATAGGATCTATAACCGCAATCAATTACTCATCTGAATTTTCTTTTATCGGTTTATTTATTATTGATCCTGACTTTAGAAATCAAGGCTATGGTAAGATGCTATGGGAACATGCCACAAATTATCTCAAAAACTGCAAAAGCATAGGTTTATATGCAGTATCTGAAATGGTACCTAGATATAAATTATCTGGGTTTAATGTCTCATTTAAAAACCTTCGATGGTCTGGATTCATAAAATCTGAAAAAAAAACACACGAAAAAATTATCACTAGTGCTAATCTAATAACAGATAATACGAAAGATTATATTGAAAAAATAGCCGCATATGAAAATTCAATATTTAAAGTTAACCGTAAAAATTATCTTAATAATCTTATAAAGCTCCCTGGAACACATGCTATTTTATCATTAAATAATAATAGTGAAGAAAAAGAAATTAATGGTTTTATAATCATTAGACCCTGTGTTAATAAAAGTTACCGAATAGGCCCACTTTACGCAAATAGCAACGAAATAGCACAAAAATTAGTAAATGAAGCCATCAATAAAATTGGAACTAATCAAACGATTTTTATGGATAGTCCCGAATCAAACGAATTTACAAAAAAAATAGCATCAAATTTAGGTTTAAAACATATTGATAACAATGACACAATTGCAATGTATAAAGGCATAATACCTGAGATTAATAACAATAATGTATACGCTGTTTCTTCACTTGAATTATGTTAATGCTCGATTAGATAAATGGAAAATTAAATTATATTATTTGGAAAAATTGAAATGCGCGATCTAGTGTATATTGAGCCAACTACTTTTCACAAAGAGATTACTAATACTGTCTATTTAGATAATAAACTTTCAAACAACAATTTTGATAAAAATAATAAAATCATTATGCAAAATTTTTTAAAGAAGATAAAAGAAGGTATCACTATTGAAAGTGATATTATTTTATATGCTATATTTTCAATTTATATTACAAAAATTAAAAATACACAAAATTGCAAAATTAATTTAAGTAATCAAGCCAGTTCAAAAAACAATAATTTAATTATATCAAAAAATATTGCTATAAACCCATTGCAAACATTTCAAGAATTTTTATTTTTCTTAGACTCTATTTTCAATAATAAACAAAATTGCATTCCTACTAATAATACAGATACTACGGAAGATGTTGATTATTTTTTTTTGATAGATCATTCAACGAATTGTATTTATATAGAAGAAAAATATTTTAGAATTGATGCGATTCTTCAAAAAGATGATTTGGAAATAAAGGTAAAATATTTCGATATTGAAAATAATAACTACTGTTATAAAAATATAAAAACACACTTAGAATCTCTAATAAACAGCATCTTGAAAGAACCAGAAAAACAAATAGGTTTATTAAATATACTCTCTGATAATGAATATAATTCATTAACAAAGAGGTTTAACAATACAACTTTGACATATGGCGATAGTGAAAAAACTATTGATATCCTTTTTGAAGAACAAGTAATTAAAACGCCTGATAATATTGCTATAAGATTTAATGATACTGCTTATACATATGAAGAATTAAATAAAAAAGCAAATACCTTAGCTTATACTTTACAAGTATTAAATATAAGACCAAATGATGTTGTTGGTCTTTATGTTGACAAAAACTGCGAGATGATTGTTAGTATTCTTGGTATTTTAAAAGCAGGGGGCGCTTATCTTCCTTTAGATACAAGCTATCCTTATACACATCTACAATACATGCTAGAAAATTCAAAATCAAAATATTTAATAACTTCTTCTAATTTAAAAGATAATTTTACAAATTTCGAAGGTGAAATAATTTTATTAGACAAATTAAATTTAGATTCATCTAGTAAAATTAGTCATAAAAAATCTACAACTGTAAATAATTTAGTCTACGTACTTTACACTTCTGGCTCAACAGGAAAACCAAAAGGAGTTGCTGTTAGCCATCGGGCATTAAATAATCATATGATGTGGATGAAAAATCAATTTAATTTTTCTGAAAAAGACGTTTTTCTACAAAAAACACCTTTATCATTTGATGCCTCTATATGGGAAATATTCATGCCTTTGATAATAGGGGCAGAAATGGCATTAAGCCAACAAGATGCTCATATGGATCCTATGGTCCTATATAAAGATGTAAATAAATATAAAGCAACTATATTACAGCTCGTTCCTACTTTATTAAATGAATTATTAATAAATTCTGAAAAATATTTCCTGAGAACAATAAAAAAATTTTTTGTAGGCGGTGAATCTCTAACAACTGAAATAAGAGAAAAGTATTTTAAAATTTATCCAAATGTTACCTTAACTAATCTTTATGGCCCAACTGAAACAACTATCGAAACAAGTTTTCATATCTGTGAAAATAAAAAAGAAGAATTAACTAAAGATATTATTGGAAAACCAATTTCTAACATGCGTTTATATATCTTAGACAAACAGCAACAACTACTTCCTGCTGGATGTATAGGCGAATTATATGTTGCTGGTGTAGGTTTGGCTGAAGGTTATTTGAATCAACCTTTATTAACAAACGAGCGTTTTATAAAAAATTCTATTAGCCCAGATTTTTGTGAGAAAATATATAAAACTGGAGACTTGGCAAGATGGTCTACAGATGGAAAATTGGAATATATTGGTAGGCTAAATACAGAAGTAAAAATCAGAGGGAAAAGAATTGATATCCACTATATTGAGTCTTGTTTAGTTAAACACCAATACATAAAAAAATGTGTTGTCACAACAACGAATGATGAATCGGGCTCTCAAATATTAGTTGCTTATTTTTCATTACAGCGCAAGAAAAAAATTTTTGCAAAAGACTTAAAAATATATTTGAGTGATTTATTACCTGATTTCATGATACCAAATCTTTTTGTTAAAGTAGATCACTTCCCTTTAACACCCAGTGGTAAATTAGATAAACTATCTCTTCCAGATCCTTTTTTATATCGTCTTCCTACAGGTCAAGAATATTACCCGTTAGAAACTGATACAGAAAAATTAATTGGAAAAATTTGGAAAAAATTATTAAAAGTAAAAAAAATTGGGAAATCGGATAATTTTTTCCACATCGGAGGCTATTCATTAATGGCCATACAGTTTTTATGCGATATCAACGAATTGTTAGATATAAATTTAACAGTTAAACACATATTTGAACACCCTACTCCTTCTGAGTTAGGAATGGTTATTGACAATCTGCTTCATAAAACGAAAGAAGAATTCAATGAATATTCACCAATAATTAAGCTCAACGATAAAAATAACAAAACAGCTATTTTTTTTATTCACCCTGTTGGCGGCACTGTTTTTTGGTTTAAAACACTATCAAGATATTTAGATAATGAATTTACGATTTATGGAATACAAGACTCCGCGTTAGATATAAAAGATCATTTATACAAAACTATTCCTGAGCTTGCTAAATTTTATCTAATGCATATTGAAGCAATACAAAAAAAAGGCCCCTATTTTATAGGAGGAGCTTCTTTTGGTTCTAATATTGCGATAGAAATAGCGGCTTTGCTAGAAAAAAAGAACGAAAAAGTTGACTTCTTACCTATATTTGATGGTTGGGCATATTACCCAGAAAAATTAAAAAATGAAGATTATTTTAAAAATATCATGAATCGCCAAAGGAAAGCACTTGAAAAAGATTTCATGGAAAAAGGAATTAAAAACACAGAATATTTATTTACATTACAACAATATAGATTACTTTCATTGTGGAATTATACTCCTTCGCGAATACACCAAAAAATTACATTGTTTAAGGCCAGTGAATTATTGCCAGAATACATAGATATCGATACCTCCCTTAATTATTGGGACAATTATATTAATAAAAATTTAATTGATTTACAGATTGTACCTGGTAATCATGAAAGTATGTTTTACGAGCCTCATGTTCAAATACTTGCAGAAAAGATAAACACAATACTACAAGAAATTGTAAAAACTAAATAGAATGATAATAATTTTCTACTTATCTCTTATTTGAATATATCTTTCATGGTTTTTGCAGAAACTGCTTTTCTGCCCCATAGAAGCAAAGTATCCGCATCTGCATCATGAATAAGATTTAGGTATTCTTGAGGTATCATGTGAAATTTGGCTTCTAACATGCAAATAAGCATATTAAGCTCTCCTTCCGCGATACCCTCTTGTCTGCCTTCTTGTCTGCCTTCTTGTCTACCTTCTAATAATCCCTCTATTCTACCTTGAGAAATACCTTCGTATTTGCCTTTTTGAATTAATTGTTCAGCCAATGTCATGATTTTTTCTCCTGTTTCTTTGGTCAATGCCTTTGCAATAGCTGTAATCACTTTTTCCTGTTCTTTTGTTTCACCTACGTTAACTAGATACGTAAAAAACGAAACAATAAAATCAGAGCCTCCCTGATTATCAATAAATTTAAGAAAATCTTCTAATTCTGAAATTAAGTTTAGTATATCTCTGGCTCTTGCGTTTTTTAAACTAAATTCCATAATGCCGCGCCAATAATGCTGCTTGATTTCTTCATCAGTCATAAGATTTAAATCGATTAACTGAAAGGGCTTAAGCCAATACTTATCAATTAATTCGCGAGGGGCCTGAATTAAATCCTTAATATCAGTAGAATAAGCATAGGGTTTATCACCATTAAAAAACACCATAGGATAGACTAACGGTAACTCTTTTGTATTAAATTGTTTCAAATGCCTGTCTATGATAGATAAGGTATACTTTAATATCCTAAAGGGCATAAGTTCGCTAGGCGTACTTTGCGCTTCCACCAATAAATAGATATAGCCTGGTTTCCCCTGAAACTTTGTAGCATAAAGCACATCTGACATCGATAACTTTAATTCGCTATCGATAAAACTTTCATTTTGTAAAAGAAGATTCGTTAAATCCGCTTCTTTTTTAATATCTGGCGGTAAATGAAATTCTAAGAATTCTTTAGCCACATTCATATTTGACATCGCTTGTTTGAAAAAGCGGTCGTGTGCGGAAACAATTTGGCTCATTTACAAAACCTTAATTATCATAGTCATGATCCTACAAATCTAATCTGTGATTTAACCTAGCGGTTTTTCCCTACTGTATCATACTTACCTTATCGGTAGCCTTCATCACGGATGATGAAAATAAAAATAGAATTAATAGAATTACTACCGTTTGGTTAAATGGATATTAACCATAAACTATGTATTCTTAATGAAAATTTTGTTAAAGAAAATTCAACATTACTTTTTATGATGGTATCATACCAAAAAAATACATGGGTATGATACCAATAAATTCATTTGGTATTATGCCAAATGTATCATACTTACCTTATCGGTAGGATTCATCACGGAAGATGAAAATAAAAATAGAATTACTACCGTTTGGTTAAATGGATACTAACCATAAACTATGTATTCTTAATGAAAATTTTGTTAAAGAAAATTCAACATTACTTTTTATGATGGTATCATACCAAAAAAATACATAGGTATGATACCAATAAATTCATTTGGTATTATGCCAAATGAGCTTATTAAAGTAATAGCGAAACTTTACTAAAAATCGCTTTCTTCTTCGGCAATTTTTTTAAGCTTTTTATTCATGATTGGTATAAGACAATCCATTATAATTTCTTGCATACTCTCGCCTGTTTTATCTGAAATATATTTTAATTTTAACCAATCTGGTTCAGACATTCTTATGTTAAATAATTTTTTTATATCTTCTCTTACATATTCTTTTAACCAAGGATAATCTTTATCTTTATCTTTTTCTTTATCTGAAAGAATAAAATCAACAGGCTTTTTTTTATCTGATTCACTGATAAATGTTTTTTTGTCTATATTATCATTCTTATTTTTATGATTATTTGGGATACTGGCAGGCGGTTTAAGACTTATTTTTCCCATATTAATTAACCCCTATAATTTCGTTATGTAAATCTTTTAGTTCCTGTATAGCTTTATTATCAAAAGGATTTAACTCCATTATACCCTTGCCTAATGGAACTACTTTTCTAAAAATAACTCTATCTCTTATTATGTTATTAGCTAGCTTTATATTTTCAAGACCTAAAACAGCATTTCTTGAATCGTCTTCTTCTTTCATATTAGGGTTCGTAGGCACCCTATTAAGAACAACATACGCTTTTAACTTTGGATTATAAGTTAACGCTTTATCCACCAAATTATCCATTAATCCTAGGGTCCAAATATCATATTGTGAAGGTGTAACTGGTATAATAAATATATCAGCCAACGTTAAAGCTTCCCTTAACTCAAAACTGTCTCTTCCTGCCGCATCAATAATTAAATCATCAAATCTTCTCGAAAAATCTTTGATTTGGGATGTAAATCCTTTTCCAAAGATTTGTGTAAACGAAATTTTTATAGGCAGATTACTTTCTTCTCTAGTTCCGTACCAATAAATAGCGGAACCTTGATTATCAGTTTCAGTTAACAAAACATCTTTGCCTAGACTTGCTCTTAAAATAGACATATTTGTTGATAATGTTGTTTTCCCAGTTCCGCCTTTTTGTCCGCCAATCAAAATGATCATATGTATCCTTATTAAAGTATAATTTAGCATCAACAATGGTATCATACCACAGAAAGATATTATACAAAAAATAAATTCGGTATGATACCAAAAATATAAACGGTATGATACCATAAAGAAAACAAGGTATGATACCACAAAAAAACAAATAAGTTATTGAAATATAAGATATTTTTAAAAAAAAAATAAAATATTATTTTTTTGAATTAACTGTTGATCAAAAGAATTAATATATGGCAGAATAGGCTATTGAAAAAACACAAATCGAGACTAATATGTGAATATTAGTTATAAAATAACTAAATTAGGGTATTATTTAGAAATACTTAAATAGGAATTTATACAGGCATGAAGATCAAGGAAATCATGCCCCAATGCTATGAAATCTATCTGCCAGGATCGGTTATTAGCAAAAGGGGCACAAGGTACTGCGGTTACTACAAAAACTTTATGGGAAAATTATACCAATTTTTCTCGAACATATCAATGAAATCACACCTAAAAAGTGATGTTTTTCTATGGGGTTTTTATGACTTCCATAGGTAAACTATCAACGGTGAGCGAATTCGCCAATACCCTTTTGACGGGTAATCGTTGCGGCCACCAAAAAGCAGCCCCTCGATTTTATACGCCTAAAAAAGAAACGACCATTCTTTATATTTTCAATAAACTGATTAAAGCGTTGGGCGATGCTTATCATAAGAGCGAAAGTCAATTTATAAGTGCATTAAATGCCTTAAATACGTTTCGTAATAAACGCTCTGAGCGTAAGGAAGCGATTGTTGCGGTTAGTCAAACCCTCGTACATTATTTAGAAGCCTGGACATTACGAACAGGATATTTTGATAAAGAGGGTAACTTTACTAATTACACCTTAACCTTTATCGCAAGAGAAGCAAACCTCATTAATAAATGTCCACAAAAACGCCATCTCCTTGCACAAAAAATCATCGCAAAAGAACCCACTCTCCAAACCGAAGAGTTACAAAACCGAATTGATGATAAATTATTAGAAGCCGCGGTTAATCGTGCAAGACGGGCAATTACTGATTTAATGGATGCAGGCTATCTTATCGTTAAACGCCACAGCAAAATAACAGAAGAGGGAACCTATAAAGGACTTGCCAGTACCCGTGAATTAACCTATCGGTTTTTTAAAGATTTAGGGATTGATGCGCATAAAATTTATCAACTACGGGAATGGAAACGAAAACAACTGGATAAAATGCTTGCCGCTAAAAATAAAGCCATTGTGGGTAAAACGGTGAATTTAATTTCAAGAAAGAAACCCTTTAATGCCCCTAAACCCTTAATGCACGAGTTCACACAAAACGATGTATATCATCTCATGCAAGATAAAGCCTCGGAAGCCAAGCGTGACATTGAAGAAAACAAACTCTCGCCACTCCAAATTATTGCTAAGATGCAAAAACACTTACGTAAGTAGGGTTTTGTAGGCTTAACAACACCATCATTTTTAATTCTTACGCCATTCGGTGTGGATTTTTTTTATCTTTTTTTGCTTAAAATATAAGCAAAGTACTTGCAATTGGTATTCGTCTTAGAAAAAACCTCTTTTTTCAATTAACTTCACAAAGCACTCACGTGGTTATCCACAAAAACTGTGGATAAGTAGTTTTTTTAAAAAATTAAGTGATCGGAACCTATAAGGTTAAGTGATCGCTGATAAACATACAAAAAACATATAAACATA
>CBCSKA010000024.1:0-383 GCA_965140885.1 Legionellaceae bacterium
AGCTAATGCTTTTCGTGCTAACCAATGTTCGCCCGTTGCTATTTTTTCAATATCAACATACATACGATTTTCAGTAATAATATCTTTAAATTGATCATGAATTATAACTGTTTCATTTTAAAAGTAAAGAAATAAAAATAAGCTTTTTATTATGCATTATTCCAGTGCGCTAAAAATTCAGTAAAGTGAGGTTTATTATCTTGCTCGAGTAATTGTTTTAATAAATTACATTCATGTGTATATTGTTCCATGGAAAGTTTGCCGCGCATTAATTCACAACGCAAATAAACTAAATAAGTGTTTAATACATCCGTTTCACAATAATTTCGTATATCTATTATTTTTCCTTCTTGAAAATATTCCCATACTTTATTACCACTCAT
>CBCSKA010000024.1:393-6390 GCA_965140885.1 Legionellaceae bacterium
GGTAATATATTCCGCCTGGGTTCCTTTACCTGCTCCAGGGCTACCCAATAAAATTAAACGCATTAAATCCATATGGCGATAATGATAACGGTTTAAGTAATTATTCCATTTAAATGAGGGATCTTCTTCACCCATATCCCAATAACAGGGTGCACTAATCCCATGATAAAGTGCACGATAATGGATTACGGGTAAATCAAATCCCGAACCATTCCAAGATACAATTGTTGGTTTATAACGATCGATACCATCAAAAAAACGACGGATAAGTTCAGCTTCTGTAGCCAGAGGATCACCTAATGACCATACTTTTAGTGCATGATGTGAGCGTAAAACAACCGAAATGGCGACTATCTTATGTAAATGTAACCGTAAAAAATCACGTCCACCTGTTTCTTGACGCCGCAGTGCATACATAGCCTGGGCTGTTTCGCTATCAGAAAGTTGAGAAAGATTATATAACCTTTTTCCATTTTCAACATCGGGAATTGTTTCTATATCAAAAACAAAAATATTCATAGTAAGACCTAAATGGTGACATTTCACTCGCTAGCTATTAGGATAGTGTCCATGTATAGTAATTGACAATTTAATTGTCAATCAATTTTGTGAAAGAATTTGTATAAGGAGTTATTTAATGCGTTTAATTTTATTGGGTAGCCCTGGAGCAGGTAAAGGAACCCAGGCGGAATATATTACCAAGCATTTTGGTATTCCTCAAATTTCAACGGGTGATATGTTACGCTCAGCCATTCGTTCAGGCGCAGAAATTGGGTTAGCTGCTAAAGCTATTATGGATGCGGGTGGTTTAGTTCCCGATGAAATTATGATTAATCTTGTGAAAGAAAGAATTGCACAACCTGATTGTGCAAATGGATTTTTATTTGATGGTTTTCCAAGAACAATTCCCCAAGCAGAAGCTATACGTAAGGAAGGAATTATTTTAGACCATGTTATTGAAATACATGTGGATGATGAACAAATTATTAAACGTTTAACCGGACGACGAATACATCCAGGCTCAGGAAGAATTTACCATGAAAGCTTTAATCCTCCTAAAATAGCTGGGAAGGATGATGTCACAGGAGAAGCATTAATACAACGAGATGATGATAGTGAAATAACGGTACGTAACCGTTTACAAGTCTATCAGGAACAAACAAAACCATTAATTGAATATTATCTTAAATTAATGGATACACATAATGCACAAGCCCCTATTTTTACGCGTATTGATGGAAGTCAATCGGTTGATAATGTCCGCGCTCAAATCTTTAATGTATTAGATAAATCCAGTCCAGAAAACAATATTGTGAATATAACGAGCAATAATTTTGATGCCACTATTCAAAATAATGATTTAGTTTTAATTGATTTTTGGGCAGCTTGGTGTAGTCCTTGCCAATCTTTTGGTAAAGTTTATAAAGATATGGCGAAAGAATATCCAACACTAGTATTTGGTAAAGTCAATGTTGATGAAGAAACAGAATTAGCCGCTGATTTTCAAATCCGCTCTATTCCTGCATTACTTATTTTTCGTAAGGGAATTGCTGTTTTTTCTGAATCAGGGGTTTTACCTGCGGAAGCTATTCGAGATTTAATTAAGCAAGCGCAAGCCTTAGATATGGCAACCTTAGAAAAAGCATTAAAAGAAAAAGCATAAATTTAATCAAAAATTGATTTTTAACTCAGAATAAAGGGGAATTAGATTATTCCCCTTTATTTTCACAAATTCTAATATCGATAATGTTCTGGCTTGTAGGGCCCTTTAGCTTTAATTCCTAAGTAATTTTCTTGTTCCTGTGTTAAATAAGTTAAATGAACGCCTAACTTTTCTAAATGTAAAGCCGCTACTTTTTCATCTAATACACGAGGTAAAACATGAACTCCGATTGGGTATTTAACGGTATTTTGCCATAATTCAATTTGAGCAAGAATTTGATTGGTAAACGAAGTTGACATAACAAAACTTGAATGGCCTGTTGCGCATCCAAGATTAACTAAACGGCCTTCGGCTAATAGAATAAGCCTTTTCCCATCAGGGAATATAACATGATCGACTTGAGGTTTAATATTTTCCCAAGGATATTGCCGTAAAGAAGTCACATCAATTTCTGAATCAAAGTGCCCAATATTACAAACTATGGCTTGATGTTTCATTTGTTGTAAATGTTCATGCCGAATCACATTAATATTACCTGTCGCTGTAACAAAAATGTCAGCAAGAGGTGCAGCCGTTTCCATCGTAACCACACGATATCCTTCCATAGCGGCTTGTAATGCACAAATGGGATCGATTTCTGTCACCCAGACAGTAGCACCTAAACCTTTAAATGCTTGAGCACATCCTTTACCCACATCACCATAACCTAATACAATGGCAATTTTTCCCGCAATCATGACATCTGTCGCACGTTTAATTCCATCCATTAATGATTCACGACAACCATATAAATTATCAAATTTGGATTTAGTCACAGAATCATTTACATTAATTGCAGGAACGAGAAGATTCCCTTGTTGATACATTTCATATAAACGATGGACACCTGTCGTGGTTTCTTCTGAAATACCTTTAATATCTTTCAATAAATCAGGATATTTTTGATGAAGTAAAACAGTTAAATCACCTCCATCATCTAAAATCAAATTGGGGCGCCAACCCTGGGGTCCAAAAATCGTTTGCTCAATACACCATTCATATTCTTCTTCTGTTTCACCTTTCCACGCGAAAACAGGGATATTAGCTGCAGCGATAGCCGCTGCTGCATGATCTTGCGTTGAAAAAATATTACAAGAAGACCAACGAACTTCTGCACCTAAAATGAGTAATGTTTCAATTAAAACCGCTGTTTGTATCGTCATGTGTAAACAACCGGCGATACGGGCACCTGCTAACGGTTTTTTCTGTTGATATTCTTTTCGTAAAGCCATTAAACCAGGCATTTCTGTTTCAGCAATGGCAATTTCTTTACGTCCCCAATCGGCTAATTGAATATCAGCAACTTTATAATCTACGTTTATTTTATCTAAGGATTTTACTTTTAACATATTTTCTCCTATAAACCTGCATCACTACGTAATAAGTCAGCTTTATCGATTTTTTCCCAAGTAAAGCTGGATTCTTCTCTTCCAAAATGACCATAAGTAGCTGTGGGTAAATAAATGGGTTGTAATAAATTAAGCATATTAATAATGGCTTGTGGGCGCAAATCAAAATGGTTTTCAATCAGTGAAATAATGTGTTCTTCAGGAATTTTATTAGTACCAAAAGTATTAATAGTGATAGACGTCGGTTTTGCAACGCCAATCGCATAAGAAATTTGTATTTCACATCGGTCAGCTAATCCAGCAGCTACAATATTTTTTGCCACATAACGACCTGCATAAGCAGCAGAACGATCGACTTTGCTGGGATCTTTGCCTGAAAAACATCCTCCCCCATGTCGTGCCATTCCACCATAAGTATCAACAATAATTTTGCGTCCTGTTAAACCACAATCACCTAAGGGTCCCCCAATAACAAATCGACCTGTTGGATTAATAAAAAATTGCGTTTTATCATCAATCCATTGAGAAGGAATAATAGGTTTAATAATCGTTTCCATAACGGCTTCAATTAAATCAGCTTGTTTAATATCTGGATGATGTTGGGTAGATAAAACAATGGCTTGTGCACGATAAGGTTTTCCATCTTGATATTCAAGTGTAATTTGACTTTTAGCATCGGGACGTAACCAAGGTAACATGCCTGATTTTCGCACTTCGGCTTGCCGTTTAACTAATTCATGCGCATAGGTTATGGGGGCAGGCATTAAGACATGTGTTTCATTAGTGGCATAGCCAAACATTAAGCCTTGATCACCAGCCCCTTGCTCATGATTTTCATATTCATTAACGCCTTGTGCAATATCAGTGGATTGCTTTCCTATGGCAGTTAAAACAGCACAAGATTCCCAATCAAATCCCATCTCTGAACTGTTATAACCAATATTTTTAATGACATCACGCGCAATTTGCTCGACATCTACCCAAGCGTGGGTTGTAATTTCACCTGCAATTAAAACCATTCCTGTTTTGACTAAAACTTCACATGCCACTCTAGCAATAGGATCTTGTGTTAAAATTGCATCGACAATCGCATCCGAAATTTGATCAGCGATTTTGTCGGGATGGCCTTCTGATACTGATTCAGAAGTAAAAAGATAGTTTTGTGACATACAGCCTCTTTTTATGAATAAATACTTCATTATTGTTTGAATACACATTCAATATGGTTAGTGTCATTAATGAAATGCCTAATATTACAGTATTTGGCTAATTTCCGACAAATTTCCTTTTTGTTCTAACCAGCTTTTTCTATCTGCTGCCCGTTTTTTAGCTAATAACATATCCATAATTTGCAACGTTTCATCTTCTTGATCAATGGTTAATTGTATAAGGCGACGGGTATCGGGAGCCACAGTGGTTTCACGTAATTGTAAGGGATTCATTTCACCTAACCCTTTAAAGCGTTGTATGGAAATTTTTCCTTTTTTATTTTCAGAAGCAATGCGATCTAAGATTCCCTGTTTTTCTGCTTCATCTAAGGCATAGTAAACTTCTTTGCCTAAATCAATGCGATATAAAGGTGGCATTGCGACAAAAATATGGCCAGCTATAACTAAAGAAGAAAAATGACGCAAGAAAAGAGCGCAAAGTAAGGTCGCAATATGTAAACCATCTGAATCAGCATCGGCTAAAATACAAATCTTACCATAACGTAAGCCACTTAAATCAGTATTGCCAGGGTCTACTCCGATGGCTACCGCAATATCATGGACTTCTTGTGATTTTAAAACTTCTTCGCTAGAAATTTCCCAGGTATTCAGTATTTTTCCTCGCAAAGGCATTACGGCTTGAAATTCTCGATCACGTGCTTGTTTTGCTGAACCTCCTGCAGAATCTCCTTCCACTAAAAATAATTCCGTTCGTTTATTATCTTGCGAAGAACAATCCGCTAATTTACCTGGTAAAGCAGGCCCACTGGTTATTTTTTTTCGCTCAACTTTTTTAGCGATACGCATTCGTTGTTGGGCATTAGTGATAAATAATTGCGCTAATGTATTAGCTTCAGTAACATGTTCATTTAGCCATAAGCTAAAAGCATCTTTAACTGTCCCACCGACAAAAGTGGCACTTTCCCGCGATGATAAACGTTCTTTTGTTTGACCTGAAAATTGAGGGTTTTGTATTTTGACAGAAAGGACATAAGCACATTGTGCCCAAGTATCTTCAGGCGCTAGTTTAACGCCTCGGGGTAATAAATTACGAATTTCACAAAATTCACGCATCGCTTCAAGTAAACCTGTACGTAAACCATTAACATGTGTACCACCTTGGGCTGTAGGAATTAAATTAACATAACTTTCAGTGATTAACTCACCCCCTTCAGGTAGCCATAAAAGCGCCCAATCTGCCGCTTCCGTATTTCCGGTAAAACTACCAATAAAAGCGTCTTCTGGTATAAATTCTTTATTTGTTAAAGCATCTTGTAAGTACGCTTTTAAGCCATCTTCGTAATGCCATTCAAAAAAATCATCCGTATTTAAATCTTTAAAACTAATATGTAATCCAGAGCATAATACTGCTTTAGCACGCAAAATATGGATTAACCGAGAAATAGAAAACTTTGGTGTATCAAAATAAGTTCCTTCAGGCCAAAAATGAATAATGGTACCGGTATCTTTTTTTTGTGTATTTCCAATTTTTCTTAATTCAGATATTTTGTCTCCTTGGCTAAAAGACATTTCATAAATACTACCATGTCGTTTAACAGTTACAATTAATTTTTGTGATAAAGCATTAACGACAGAAACACCTACACCATGTAACCCGCCGGAATATTGATAATTTTTATTCGAAAATTTACCGCCAGCATGTAAGCGTGTAAGTATTAATTCTACACCCGAAATTTTTTCTTCAGGATGTATATCAACAGGCATGCCACGACCATTA
>CBCSKA010000024.1:6400-7456 GCA_965140885.1 Legionellaceae bacterium
TATCTTGGATTTCTAACGAATTATCTTTATGCAAAATGACACTAATCCGATTAGCGTAGCCTGCCAGGGCTTCATCAACACTATTATCAATAACTTCTTGCGCTAAATGATTAGGACGGCTAGTATCCGTATACATCCCAGGTCTTTTTCTCACAGGATCTAAACCACTTAAAACTTCAATTGATTCTGCGGTATATTTTGTCATAAATTAATTACCTTCTAACCACTGTTGGCGTACCTGAGTTTCATATATTTGTAACCATTGTATAGCAATAATGGATGAACTATTACAAATTAAACCGGAGGCAATAGCGTCATAAGCTTCTTTAGGCTCAACAAGATGTACTCGTATATCTTCATTTTCATCCTTAAGACCATGAATACCTCCAATATTGCTAGCATCTATTTTGCCGCAAAAAAGGTAAACGCGTTCATTCGAAGCGCCAGGACTGGTCCAATAAGTACTGATGGGAATTAATTTTTCAATGGTTGCCCCTGCTTCTTCAAATGCTTCACGTTTAATCACTGCTTCGGGTGTTTCATTATGGCTTATTAATCCTGCAATAATTTCAAATAACCAAGGACTTTCTTGTGAATTTAGCATAGCACCCATTCGAAATTGTTCAATAAGTACTATTTTATGTAAATGAGGATCGTAAAGTATAGCTGCTGCTGCATCACTACGTCTCAATAATTCTCGCTCAAATTCAGGACTCAGATGTCCTGCAAAACATTGATATTGTAATGTGATTTTTTCTAATTGAAGAAATCCTTTATAAAGTGTTTTTACTTCTTTAATAATAACGTCTTTTTGTGTAAAACGGGCTATATCTTGAATTGGCATCACAAACTCATTCAATAAATTTCAAATAAAGGGTTCATTACTCAGTATCGGTTTATATCTATAGATTACTAAAAATTAATAAGTAAAATTTTCTGACAAAATAGTAACATTTTTCTATAAAAATAGCTTAATAGCTTTCATTAGAGTTCTTTCGAAACTAGCAATTACGAAAAAAAGAGGGTAAAAAGATACTTTTGTAAGGAAGTATTTTG
>CBCSKA010000025.1:0-7368 GCA_965140885.1 Legionellaceae bacterium
ATCTTAATGTTTTTGCCTCCTTATTCCCCTGATCTTAATCCTATTGAACATAAATGGGCACAAGCTAAAGCAATTCGAAAACAACAACACTGTTCTATTTATGATCTATTTAAATACCATTGCACGTAACCAATTTATGTCACTTTTATGGGATAGGAAAACACCCTCGCCTTTAGGCGAATACTTCAGTAAGCTAGTAGCTATGAGTAACTACTAGGGTAAAAGAGGATGTATAAAAAATCGTCACATACAACCTATGATTTAAAATACCATCTGATATGGTGTACGAAATATCGGTATAGAGTGCTAATAGGAGAAGTTGCGAATAGAGTAAGGGAGCTGATAAGGGAAATCTGTGCGGCAAACTATGTAGAAATTGTTTCAGGTAGTATGAGTCCTGACTATGTACACATACTGGTATCAGTTCCGCCAAATTTGTCGCTATCAAAGCTGATGCAGTATGTTAAAGGAAAAAGCAGCCGAAAAGTGATGATGGAATTCGAGCACTTACGTAAACGTTATTGGGGGCAGCATATTTGGGCAAGAGGTTATTTTGTTGTGACAGTAGGTAATTTAACTGAGCAACAAGTACAGGAGTACATTGAGAATCAAGAGGTACATCATAAGCAAGATAATTTCTCAATCTCTGAGCACTGATAGCTTTTAAAAGCTTCGATCTGCTTTGCAAGCGTTAACGAAGCTACCGCCTTGAGGCGGTAGTGATTCACAAGGAATTAGCTATATATCCTTCTTTTATCTCATATTTTCATTTCATGAAGCTTTGAATTATTTTTCTTTATTTAGAATTACTATTTTTTTTATTTTATTTCTGACAATGGGAATAAATAGAAATAAGCATATATTTTAAATGAAATTATGGGATAGTATCGTTTATACGGTATTAGTTTTGCCAAATTTATATTTTTGTTTGAGGATTAAGTAATTTTATCGTTTTTAGTCGTGTTGTTCTTTACAAGCACTGTAAGCTTACATTAACATTTGTATGTTTTTTCTATAAAAAACAAAGTTGCAATTAATTTTATTAGTTATGGAGATGTATTATGTTAGGCCAAAAGGATTTTGTAAACTCTCAAATAAATGTATGGCAAACAACAGATTCCGATTTTATACAATATCCTGTAGTGAGTGATGGTGATTGTGGTTATACCGCGTTTGGAATTACCAGAGAAAACGCATATCTTACTCTTAAAGATGAAAACAATATTTGTTTAATTTCAGATCTCATTAAACATGCTATTTGTGAAGCATTATTGTTTGATACCTTTTTTGCTTATTTAAAAGAAAATGCAGTTATTTCTAATACATTAACTCGAGAGCAGCTTGAAGCTAATGATAATGAATTAATTAAAAACTTTTCGACTGAATTGACGGTAGCGAAAGCCTATATTAATTACGATGTTCATGATAAAAAAATAGATGCAGGTTGGTCACATCCTGCCATTTTACAAGCACTAGCCCATATTCAAAAAATTGAGTTATACATTTGGCAACCTAGCGGTAATAAAAAACTCATTCCCCACACCTACTATCCTCATTATTCCTCAGATAAGGCAAATAATCGAATTGATTTGCTTTTCATTAATGGTAATCATTTTGACCGTTTAGAGCGATTTGATGTTTGTCACTCCAGAGATCCCATTGTTTGTGAGGAAAGTATAGAGCAGCTTTCTAAAAATAAAGAGGATATATCTAATCATAAAGGTTTAACACTGTCAGAAAAAGCGATTGAATTACATAATAAAGTTGCGCTTGAAGATGATTTTGATATACATGGCGATGATTCATCCGATGAAGAGTCAGTTGATGTCAAATTAGATGGTTATGATACAGATGAAGAATTAAAAAGATTTATTGATAAAAATCAAGATCATAATGACTATGAACTACCTTTTCTAAGCCATGCTTACGGATTACGTTTGTTATATAGTAAGCCGGTTAACAAGCAATATTATCAGAAGAAAAAAGAATTACTGGCTGGAAATGAAGTAGATAATTTAGACCGCTGGTTAATGGAAATAACTATTAGTTATACCTTATATGATATGTTCTTGCGCGAAATTAGAGCAAATAAGACTGAGATTGACAATTTTTTTATAGTATATGGACAAAAAAACATTGATTTTTTGAATCAAATCCTACATGAGTTAAAGGAAAATAAAAGGCAATTATTTTTAAACCAACAATCTAATAAACAAATAGAAAGTATAATAAATAAACTTCATGCTCATATTTTTGAGTATTTAGATAAAAATAAAATGCTATCCGTTGCAAATGTTGCTTTAAATGTGCGTGAAACTTTAGCAACTATTAGGACTACTTTTACTGATTTAACATTAGATAATTTTGATACGGTATTTTCTTTTACGGAACCTGCTCAGTATACACGCATTCCAATGAAGTTACGTTTTGAATTGGAGAAAACTGCGATTGAGTTAGCCATTAGTTACTTAAATGAACAGAATGCACTTGAAATAACAAATGGTAAATATCGCGTCCCTACCAAAAAAAATGGTGGTAAAAAAACTATTAAAGTGGATTTTGCTAAATATAAATATTTAGGAGAAATGGCTAAAAGATGGTATTATGATGATAAGCTTAATGCTAGTATGCTAATTCAAACTTTTTTCTTAAATCCCTATCACGCAAAACAACTCTGTTTAGCTTATATTAAAGATCTCTTAGTGATAGGATCACAAAATCAAACTAAACAGGAACAATCGGAACGTGATTTTTACTTTGATTTCCAAAAATATTTAAATAATAATAGAAACATAGCTAGAATTGAGCGAAAGATACTTCCAAATATGCACGGTTTTACTAGCCAAAATCCGGTTAGTTTTTTTTCTAATTTACGAATTAATAACCGATCATAAACAAGACAAGCTAAGCAATTTAAAGAAGATGTTGTAGTTTCCAATGAACCATTAAGTAGCGAAGTTTTTTTACGGTCTTGGCAATTTAATACTGGAGAAGGTGCTGCTGAACGACAAGAAATTACTGCAAATCAGGAAGATAAAACCAATAGCCGGAGTGATTTAGTTGTTAATCTTGAAAAATATTCTGAAATATATAAAGAAATTGAAAATATTAAAACCCATATTAATCAAACTAATTTTAATCAACAAACTAGAGCAACTCAATATTCAATAACAGATGCTAAAATTGCAGAATGGATTCGTAAGACGTTACTAGGTCAAGATATACGATCTGAATTTAAAGCCTATCAAATTGAATTGGGACATAGAAAAAAACTCAATAAGTTGATTACGAATCTTACTTATCTATTATTTGGTACAGAGGTTGTACGTAATCCGGCTTCCTTAATTATCCATCAAATGATGTTAGATCTTATCATTAAAAATGGAAAAACTTGGGTTGAGATGTTTTGTACATGGTTCTATCCAAAGGATCCAACTCAGAAATTTCCAGCTCGTTGTCCCATGTCAATGGACGGTGCGGCACCAAGCACGAGAGAATTGCATGATCTTTTTAATGAATTTATGCCTTTTTCTTATCAATATTTTGGAACCCTAAAAGGTGCTAATAAAAATTCTTTAATTTCTAAAGAAGAAAACCTTATCTATCTTTGGTTTAGCTTAAATAAAAGAGATGGTAACCTTAAACAAGCTATTCGAGATAATTTACAGGAATGGTATGGGCTTAGCTACGATGATTTAAAGCAACAAAACGAAACCGGTAACACTATGACGTTAAATAAAATGAAATAAGCATATATTCAATAAAATACAAAATGCTAAGCTTTCGATTATTTAAAATAATGATGGATTCATTTTTGTAGCAAAGCTTCTTTTGTATAGTAGTCATGGAAAACACCAATGTGAAAAATAAAAGAATTGGACAATTCATTGAAAAAATTCTTAGAATTATTATTCTATAGAATTTATTTTTTTCAAAACAAGCCCCGCCGCATTTTCATCAAAGCGTTGTGCGGCTTCAATATATTCCATAATAGTGCTGACTTCTTTCCAGCGACCTTGGCGCATAATCGCGGCGATAGACACGCCATCACGACTTGCGCTCGTTGCTAAACCACGGCGTAAACTATGGCTACTTAAGGCTTCAAAATTTTCAATTCCCACAATGTTGCCATATTCACGAATAAGGTGGTTAACAACATTATCTGAAATGGCCGTATGGCTAATTGCTTCATTACGATAAATCCGCCGAAAAATAGCGCCTTGCGTAATATTGGCTTTTTCCAGCCAGACTTTAAGCGCAGAAATCGCACAAAGCTGGTTATTACCATAGGGAATGACACAATATTGACCGACTCGAGCTGCGTCGGTTTTTGATTGGGGAATTAAAATTTCAATGCCTTCTTGATGCCAGGTAATATCTTCGACCGTTATCGCCACTAATTCACTGCGACGAAACGCGCCTAAAAATCCCATTTGTAATAATGCATTATCTCGTCGGGCTTTAAGAGTGGATTGTTTGGTTAAATAATCAACGATTTTAATCAAGTGTTCGGGTAATAACGGTTTGGCTTTTTTGGCCGGTTTTCCATGAAGACGGGTTATGCCCGTTAACGTTTTGGAAACTTCTGGGGTTGCTGTGGGATCGGGGAATTGCTGGTAAATATGCCATTGTTTGATGGCGACCAAACGGCGGGAGAGGGTACGTGGATTTAACTCGGGCGCAAAGGTCTGTAAATACCGTAATACCATTTCGGTGGTAGCCGGTAATTTGCCTCCCCACTTTTCAAAGTGGCGAATATCTGCTTGGTAAGCCCGCCGTGTATTATCGCTCGTTGCAGCTTGTTGATAGTGTCGAGTTAGTGATAGAGCATTGGGTAAATGGGGATGTTCGACAAGGGTTTTATTCATCATTTTCTACTTTCGCTCAGTGTTAAAAATTCACGACACATGGGGTATTTTAGCGAATATTACACCATAAATTTTTTCTTGTCTTTTATTTAATTTCGATAATAAGTCTTATCGGAAGTAAAAATAGTATAGAATATTATTTATTTTTAACTCAATATTATGTAATATTACATTATACGTAATTTATTATTAAATAATAAGGTGGTTCATTTATGGCGCGTTCAGGAATTACTTATCATCAAGTGGCAGAAGCTATCGAAACAATTGTCGCCTCGGGCAAAACACCGACGATTGAAGGTATAAGACACGAGTTAAAAACGGGGAGTAATAGCACCATTATGACTCATTTTAAACGGTGGAAAGGACAACAAGACGGCATATCCCTTTTAGCACAAAAAGAACAATTACCCCTGGAATTAGTGGCTGCATTAAAAGGGATTTGGCAACAAGTGATAGATAAAGCGGAAATAAAAATAAATACGATACAAGAAGAAAGTGCGCTTGCAATTACGGAAGTTAACGCCGAGTTTGAAAAGTTGCAGCAAGAATATGCTCAAAAAGCACAAGCGTATCAAACCTTAAACGAAGAAAATCAGCGGCTATTGAGCGAAAAAGAAACCTTGGAATCTTTACATCAAACCGCTACTCTTGAATTAGCCACTTGTCGCGAAAGAGAAAAGGGATTTGAGCCGCAATTGCACGAAAAAGAAATAAGAATACAAGAATTTCGTGACCAAGCCAAACACATTCAGGACAATTTAGAGCATTATCGGCAATCCGCGCATGAACAACGGTTGGCAGACCAAGCCCGTTTTAGCGAACAAACGCATCAATTAGAACATACCATTGCGAAATTAAATGGATCTATTACCCATGTGCAAAACGAAAATAAAGAAAGTCTACGTTATAGTGAAAGACTAAATACGGAAAATAGCACCTTAAAAACACAGATAGAAGAAGTAACAAACCAGTATGCTATCCTTGAAAATCAGTTTGAAAAAACAAACAAAGCCTTACTAGAAGCCACTATTGCTCAAGAACAACAAGATAAAGCTTACAAAAAGTTAGAAACGCAATTAGAAAAAAACCAACAAGAAACCCTTGATGTAAAGTTAAAACACGCGGGATTATTGGAAAAAGTGGAAATGTTAACGTCAACTACTCATGAGTTAACAGAACAAAATAAGCTGTTATCCCATGATAAATGGATTTTAGCACAGGAAAAATCACAGATTTTAGGACAATTAAAACAGTTAAGAGAATTAAGAAGTACTCCTGTTCGAAAAATAAAAGATTTAACGTGACAATTATTCATCTCAGATAGCTTTATGTCTTATGTTATTTTTTAAGATCGCACAGTAAAGCTCATATTAGCTAAAACAAAAATTCTTGTTTGGAAACTTAAATGTGTTTTGCTACTATAAATCATCTTTATAAGGAGATAAAAATGCAAATTGCGCAGCAAGATGATGTCCAAGCAAGAATAGTTGAAATCCGTAACCAAAAAATACTGATTGATGCTGATGTCGCTGATTTATATGGGCTTGATACTAGAGAAGTCAATCAAGCAGTAAAAAATAATCCAGAAAAATTTCCGGAAGGCTATCTGCTTGAGTTGGATGTTAACGAAAAAAAGGAACTGATCAAAAATTTTGATCGGTTCAAAAAACTCAAGCACTCCACTGCAACAATAAAGGGATTTTCAGAGAGAGGCCTTTATATGCTAGCAACCATTTTAAAAAGCCCCAAGGCAGTAGAGACCACAATAGCCATTATTGATACTTTCGCTAAGGTCAAAGAATTAGGGCATGTCATTCATCAAATTCAAACGTTACCAGAAAATTCACCTAAGCAACGTTCTTTAATGGAACATACGGGTGATTTAATTGCAGATTTAATTATTCCTAATGATGAGTTAGAAGTGACAGGAACAGAAACCACTTACGAAATGAACTTCGCTTTATTTAAAATAAAGCGGACAGTGAAGAAAGGAAAATAAGGGTTAGGTAATTCCCGCTACTTTTGAGTAAAAATAGTAAATATATTGCTAATGCCAATAGACTAGCGAGGGCTATACGAATGCATCGCGAGTAGGAATATATTTGCTAAAGGAGCAAAAAATTCACTGTAGCTAGTTATGACAAAGTTATCAAAAGCCAAAATTGAGCAAAGGTAAAATAGTTAAACATATTTAATAAAAGGAAAAGTGATGCTAAGTAATCATTTGTCAAACCCAAGTGAAAACACACATAATTGGATAGAGCAACTTAAAGAAGCTCAAATGGCTTCATTAAAAAAATCCATGGATAACTATTATATTGCCTTATTAAGTACAGGCGATATTGCTCACAAGACTAACCCAGAACAGATTGAAGAACGAATTAATCAATTTTTAAGCAATAAGAACGCTTCAGTATTATTATTTGAATTAGTTTAGACCTAATCTGACACAAGCACTTGAAAAAGTGAGAGTTTCCGGTTTTGATAGAAGTGCAAACTT
>CBCSKA010000026.1:0-7275 GCA_965140885.1 Legionellaceae bacterium
TGCTGACATAACTTCCCTGCTAGTTGTTCAAATAACTATAGTCTATTACTGTTAGCGACTTATTGCAAATTGCTATAACTGGAAATGAGTTTTGCCGCGCCAATGATAATCCTTGGCCTCAGGCTTGTCGTTGCGTAATTGAATACAGTGGTTTAAATCCACCAAGGCTTCTTGATAATGACTTAATTTGTAATGAGTTAAGCCGCGCAAATAATAATCATTCGCGTCAGGCTTGTCGTTGCGTAATTGAATACAGTGGTTTAAATCCACCAAGGCTTCTTGATAATGATTTAATTGGTAATGAGTTTTGCCGCGCCAACGATAATCACTCGCGGTGGGTTTTGCGTTACGAGAATTAATGCATTCATTTAAAACATCAAGTGCTTCAGAATATTTGTCAGCGTTATAATAATTAATAGCGTCATTTAATGTTTTCATATTTACTCAACCTTGTTTTTTTCTTAGATTTAATAGATTAGGGAAATCTTTATTATCAAATGGGTTTAGCAATACTGGCTTTTAATGAAAAGATTAATGGTAAAATATCATTAACCTTTTTCTTAGGTTTTTAGCTCAATACCCTTTGCCATACAATAAAAGCTTATACATTCCATACTTGCTTTAATAGTAGACGATAATATTTCTGTCTTATCTGATATTAACACTAGTTGTATTATAGCTTAAAATCAAGTAGTGCTTGAAATTTCTTTTAAGCGAAATCATCATTAATTAAAAATTCTAACTATTTAACATGTAGATAAATAAAATAATTTTTTTTTGAGAGTTAAGAATATTAGTGATTAATCGTACGAATAAATTTTCATTAAATTGTGATCAGTAGGGTGAAACGATTGAACATTATTCTGACCATTATAAAAACAGCAGAAAACAATTTGGCTTGCGAATTGTGTTGATTACTGAAATGAATTGTCAAGCAACTTAATTTTATAGATAATTTATTTATATTTGACGGAAGTTTATATCCTACATTTATTTTTATAAGTGACACAATTTTGACAAGAAAACTGCGTAAAAATATTTAATTAAATATAATAATCTATCAAATTTTATTAATTGCGTTTTGTATTTTTTACAAGAGATTGATTTTTTAGTTAAAAAAGTTTTCCTGTATTTTCATAAAAACTAAAGTTGCTTACAAAACAATAAAGTATATTATTCAAATTCTCTCATCTACTATTTACTCCCTTTTTTGATCAGGTTAAATTTAAATTAAATAAAATTAATTTAAATGCTTTCTAATTTATTTTTTAAATAAAAAGTTAAGTAATTTTTAATTTAACATTTCATTATAAAAATAATTTATTTCACGATTATGAAAATTTTTTTCTTTAAAGTTTACTAAGGAGATTTTCATGTTAAAAGAATTTCAAGTAAAAAAACCACTTGCCGGAATTCATTATATTGCAGAAGAAAAATTGAATGAAATAAGTGCATTGGTTAATCAATATCGTTATGCAGAATCCACTTATAGTGGAATTAGTAATATGAGTAAAGAAATTACTATAAAAAATTTACGAGCCATTTCTTTACATTCTTTTTCTGGATTAGCGAAAGAAACCCTGGAAAATTTCAAGAAAGATCAAATCTTTATACGTATTCAAAATTGGCAAAATAAGCAATTATTATTATTTTTAAAGCCCAGTTTTTGGTCGAAAATTAAATCACCATATTTACATGAGTTAAAGCACTTAATTTGCCCCTATACTTCATTTTCGAGTGATGCTTTGAATAAAATGATATTTAATTATTTACCTAATATAGAAAAACAAATAAAAAATTTAATTAAGCTTGCGAATCAAGAATTTAATAGAAATTCAAAAATTCTTAAAAAAAATACAGAATTTATGACTATTTATAAAAAGTATATTAATTATTTTGAAAATTATTTAAATGAAATAAAAGAAGAAAAGAAGCGATTATCAGAGGCCGTTTTTCAACGTTTAATTTTTTCTTCATATTCAAAAAATTTAAAACAAGATGATATTTTATATAGCATCACTGAAAAAATAAATAAAAAAGAAAATTTAAAGTTAGAATTGTCAGAAAAAAGACGACAAGGGTTAAATATAAAATTAATTAACAAATTTTATTCTTTTATAAAAGAAAATGGAAGTAATGAACAAAAAATAAGATTGTCAAATTTAAGTTGGAAATTGCCTAAAGAAGATATGGTTTATATTATTAGAAATGCTAATTTTTTAATTATTCCTTACTCACTTATCGACTATATTCCTTTAAGAATGGGATATCCCTTTCAATTTCTAAAAAATATGCGTTATAAGTTAGCGATTCATTTTCAAATAGTCATAAAGCATTTAAACGAAATTGAAATTCCAGAAATCATCAATAGCAAAAATACAGTTAACTATTTTTCAGAAATAAATATTCAAGATAACTTAATAAATGATGCAATAACATTGTTAAAAGAAATAATGATTATATGGGTAATTGGCAAATGTATTTTCATAAAAAGAAAAATACTCTTATTGAAAATAAAATTAATGTAATGGAAAAATTTTTAGATAAAGTAATTCTGATTAATGATGAAAAACATACCATAGAACAAATTAGATTTACTCCTGATATTAAAAATCTGTTAATGAAGGAATTAGAAAAAATAAAAATTGAATTAGAAAGTATAAAAGATGAAGTATTAAAAAATAGATATTTAAAAATATTTGACAAAATCAATCATGCCCATCCAATAGTTGAAACCTGTCAATCCTATATCAATAATATACAAAAAGGAAATGCTCCAACAAAAACGGAACTTAAAATATTACTTCGATATCACCATTATGTAATGAATTTTTTTCAAGAAAAACCCTTTTGGTATGATAAAAATATGGATAAAGCCATAATTAAAATAGAAAAAGTATTTAATACATTATTATTTCAGCATCAAAGAGAATCAGGAACAGATGATGCGTTAGAGACAGCAAAAAAGATTTATCGATGTATTCGTTTTATTAATCAATTTGGTAAAAAAGACGATATTAATAGGATAGTAAAAAGTATATTTAATTATACGCATAGTTATATTGATAACTTATTAACTCATACACTATCTAAAGATGCTTTTAATGATCATTTGGCTTTAATATTTTCTTTGTCACAAAACTTTCCATTTCTATTTGATAAAAAAATAAAAACACTTCTTTTTAAATTAAAAAAACAGGATGAATTATCTAGCAATTTGGATATGGAATTTATTTTTTTAGAAATTAAAAACCATATCAGTCAATTAGTTAATCCTTTTATAACAGAAGAAGAAAAAGTTACTTTTTTAAAAAACTCTCCTTTTGTTTCTTAATTTTTATAAGGGTGAAGACATGTTTGAATTATTAGAACAATTTAAATTAGATATAAAAATGGCAATAGAAAAATATATTGTTGAAAGAGCAGGGGAAATTTCTAATTTACCAATAAATAGGAAAATACCTTGTGAAGAAATATTAAATTCATTAGAGATTAATACTAATTGGAAAGAAATAAAATTAAATATAGAAAATATACTTATAAAACTTAAAACAGGGTTTTGGGGTAGAAGTAAATTAAAAAATTATATTCGAAAAATATTAAATGATGAAAAATATAAAAATGAATTTTTTTATCAAAAGGAAATTGATTTTTTAAAAAGTGAAAATAGAGAATTATTGGCAGAAAATAAAAGATTGATGGAAGAGTTAGAAAAATATAAATCAGGATTTGTTTTATCTAATGAAAGAGCTAATAATGAAAAATTAATGCTGGAATTGAATTTTTTTAAAACTGAAAATAAAAAGTTACAATATAAATGTAATGATCTTAATAATGAAAATTTAGATTTACAACAAGAAATTAATTATTTTTCTGATTCCAGTGATTCCAGTAATAATTTTTTGGAAAGTTATGGAAGTTTTAAAAATAAATAATACTATATTTAATGTAGTATACAGTGAGGCTTTCATTATGAAAACTATTTCACCTATGCTTATACTCTCTTTAATTAAATCTTTTTTAAATAATTTATTTTTAAATTTGTTATTTTTTATATTCATTAATAATTCCGCATTAGCGAATTTATCTTTTTCTTCAGGTACTAAACAACTTGGTGACGATATTATGAATTTTCTTTCTCCATTAGCTGGCATTGTAATTATTGCGCTAGGTGTTGGAGCTTGGATGGGAAAAATTAGTTGGGCATGGTGTATTAGTTTTATATTTGGATTAATTTTAGTTTTTGGACATCAACAAGTATTGGATTGGTTAAGAAGTTTATTTAATTTTTAAGAGATTGATATGCATAGAAATAATGGAATTATCATTGATATTTTATTTGTTGGTCCTACTCGTCCATCGATGATAGGAGGCGTTACCTTTTTAGCTTTTATGTTAAATATGTTACTCGTCATGGAATTTTTTGTGATCACAAGAAATTTATTATGGTTGGGATTATTTTTTCCTATTCATGGCTTATTTTATCTTATTTGTGCTAGTGAGCCTTTAACTTTTGATTTATTTGGATTATGGCTGAAGACAAAGGGTGCAAATTTTAAAGGCTTACATGTATGGGGTAATCGTCAATTTTGGCAAGCAAATAGTTATAGCCATTTAAGTATTTAAAAATAATAAAGTCATTGTAAAAGGTGATTATATGTTATTTCCTCCACTAAAATTTATTTCACAATTAAAAAATGAAACAATGGCATTTTCGAAAATACCTTATGATATACATTTATCAAAATATACACTTAGAACATTTGATAGAGAATATATTCAAGTTATTAAATTGGAAGGAATAGATTTTGAAACAATAGATGATGAAGAAATTAATAATTTTCATAATCGATTAAATAATTTATTAAAAAGTATTGCTTCACCCCAAATTGCGATTTGGCAACATCTTATCCGTTATAAAGAAAATAATTATCCGCAAGGTAATTTTACTAATGTATTTTCGCAACAATTGGATGAAAAATATAAAAAAAGAATAGTGAATGAAAAATTTATGGTTAATAAACTTTTTTTAACCATAGTTTATAAACCGACTATGTTCAAAAAAAAGATACCTTTATTTAATCTTTTAAAAATAAATGAAGATTCATTAAATAAAGAAATACAATCATCATTAGATAAAATGGAAAAAATTATCTCTGAAATATTATCTAGTCTTATGCATTATGAGCCTATACGTTTGGGTATTTATGAACATCAAGGCATTTATTTTTCAGAACCTATCGAATTTTTTGCCTTTTTAGTTAATGGTGAAAAGCAACGTATTCCTTTATCGCTACATTCATTTAATAAAACAATGATAACCAGCCGTCCTTTTTTCGGAATTGAAACCATTGAATTACGAACATCCACAAAAAATTATTATGGAGCTATGCTAGGAATTAAAGCATATCCACCTGAAACGCATCCTGGTTTATTAAATGAATTATTAATTTCTCCATTTAGTTTTATTTTAACGCAATCTTTTATTTTTTTACCCAAAGAAGTGACAAAAAATGCATTAAAGCGTCATAGAAATCGAATGCAAAATATTGGTGATGAATCTTTTTCACAAATTAATGAAATTGATAATGCATTAGATGATTTGCAATCAAATCGTTTTGTCATGGGAGAACATCATTTTAGTTTATTTTTACAATCAGAAAGTCTTGATACGCTTTTAGACAATCTCTCTTTAGCTCGTACTATTTTGAATAATAATGGGATTTTAGTTGCTCGTGAAGATTTGGCATTGGAAGCTGCATTTTGGGCTCAATTGCCTGCTAATTTTAAGTATCGTCCTAGAAAAGCACCTATTAGTAGTAGAAATTTAGCCGGTTTTTCTTCTTTACATAATTTCCCTTTGGGGCATAGAAAAGATAATCACTGGGGTGAAGCATTAACTGTATTAATGACTGCAGCGGGAACACCTTATTATTTTAGCTTTCATGCAAGAGATACTAATGAAGTGGGAGCGGGTAAAAAGGATGTAGGGCATACGTTAATTATTGGTCCGACAGGATCGGGGAAAACAGTTTTTATTACGTTTCATCTTTGTATGTTGCAAAAAATGGGTGTGACTTCTGTTTTATTCACTAAAGATTGTGATAGCGCCATTTGTATAAGGGCATTAGGTGGAAAATTTTATACGATTAAAAGTGGAATGCCGACAGGTTGGAATCCTTTTTATCTTGAAGCAACACCTCATAATATTCAATTTTTAAATGACTTTGTTCGAAAATTAGTAACGAGAGAGAACACACTATTAACCGCGAGTGAAGAAGCGGATTTAACAAAAGCTATTTATGCGGTAATGGCTTTTGAGAAAAAGGATAGGCGATTAGGTCGTGTTTTAGATTATCTTGATCCTACAAAAACGGAGGGTATTTATACTCGATTGAAACAATGGTGTTATGCCCGTAATGAAGATGAACAAGATGGTATTTATGCATGGTTATTTGATAATGAAATCGATACCTTATTAAATTCTTTAGGCGAAGTGCTTACCACTGGTTTTGATACAACGGAATTTTTAGATAGACCACTGATACGTACGCCTATAAATATGTGGTTATTTTTTATTACTCAACGGTTAATTGATGGGCGACGTTTTGCATTATTTATTGCTGAATTTTGGAAAGCACTTGCTGATCCTTATTTCGCTGAGTTTGGAAAAAATCAATTAAAAACTATTCGAAAAAATAATGGTTTTGTTGTTTTAGATTCTCAATCTGCCAGTGATGCCATTAATCATCCTATTAGTAGAACTTTAATAGAGCAAACACCGACAAAAATTTTATTTCCTAACCCAGAGGCTAATTTCAATGAATATACCGAAGGGGGATTAAATTTATCAGAACGTGAATATTTATTAATTAAAGAAGAAATACCCCTGGGTTCTAAAATGTTTTTGATAAAACAAGGACGACATGCAATTGTTGCAAAATTGGATTTAAGTCAATTTGAAGAAGAATTATCGATACTATCTGGAAATAAAAAAAATAATGATTATATTGAATATTTAATCAATGCCTATGGTGAAAAACCTGAAATTTGGCTCCCTCTTTTTAAAATGAATAGAGGTAAAGTATGAAAATTTTTGCCAAATTTATAATAGTCTTATTTTATCTCTTTATTTCTTATCCCGTATTTTCTACCGTACCTGTTCATGATTCGATTTCCTATATCACGTTAGGAAAACAATAGAGTTCTTTCGAAACTAGCAATTACGAAAAAAAGAGGGTAAAAAGATACTTTTGTAAGGAAGTATTTTGAAAT
>CBCSKA010000027.1:0-7020 GCA_965140885.1 Legionellaceae bacterium
TTGGACTACGATTTAATTTGATTGCCAGCATCTACAATTTTGAGCTCTATTTGTGAGTTTCGAAAGAACTCTATTAATACAAATACCCTGGTGGAATATTAAAACCCAACAAATACAATGGTTAAAATTACCTGAACATAAAATCAAGGTATTACCATTACCTCAAGATAAAACTATTCAAAAAACAAATGATTTCATTCGTGAAAAACCAACACTTACTATTAATGCACTGAATAAAAATTATAAATGGCCTTGGATAATTACTGGCTTAACGAGTATGGCTTGGGTAATAACCTTGCTTTTATGGTATTTAAAACGTAAACCCTTTAAATTTTGTTTTAATCCGAATAAAAAATGGCAAACTCAAATTAAAGCGGCTTGTGAAGAAAATAATCCAGAAGCAACAAAAATTATTTTATTAAAATGGGCACAAAAAAATTGGCCAGAATATTCATTTCACACGTTATCTGATATTATTCCAGTCATTCAATGCGAAAATTTCCATAAACAATTAAAAGAACTTGATCGCATTTTATATGGCGAAAAAAAAGCCCATTGGAATGGAAAAACATTTTGGATTATTTTTAAAAAATGGCATAAAAATCATAAAAAAAAATATAAAAAAAATAAAAATAAGTCATTACCCCCTCTTTACCCTGAATAAGGTTTTTAAAAATGGCTAACAATACGGTTGATTTTGGATTTCAACAAATCCCTACAGAAGAAAAAGTACATAAAGTTGCTGAAGTTTTTCATCGCGTTGCCCAAAAATATGATGTCATGAATGATTTAATGTCTATGGGTATACATCGCTTATGGAAGCGATATACGATAGAACTTTGCCAATTGCGGCCAGGGCAAAAAGCGTTAGATGTGGCTGGTGGAACCGGAGATTTAACCGCAGCATTAGCCCATAAAGTAGGTTCAACAGGTCAAGTTTGGCTCACGGATATCAATAATGCCATGCTATTAAGTGGCAAAACTCGCTTATTAAATCAAGGTATTTGGAATAATGTTCATTTTGTTCAAGGAAATGCAGAATGCCTTCCTTTCCCTGATAATTATTTTGATTGTATTACGATCGCTTTTGGTTTACGAAATGTGACTGATAAAGAAGCCGCTTTGCAGTCGATGTATCGCATTTTAAAGCCGGGTGGAAAATTACTTATATTAGAATTTTCACAACCTATTTTACCCTTACTCCAATGGTTTTATGATCAATATTCTTTTAAGATTTTACCAACGTTAGGTGATTGGATTGCTAAAGATGCACCCAGTTATCAATACTTAGTTGAATCCATACGCAAACATCCGAATCAAGAAACCTTGCTTAATATGATGAAAAAAGCAGGAATAGAAGGTTCTCATTACCATAATTTATCCGGCGGGATTGTGGCTTTACATCGAGGATATAAATATTGATAAACTCTTTTTTAAACGCTACAGCCCTAATGATTAATCATTTAATCAAGTTAGATCCCGATACAATAAGCAAATTACAAACAATTGATAATAAAAAGTTAAGTATTTGCATTACGGGTTTATTTCTTGCTTTCACCATTCATTTCCGTCAAGGTCAAATCTATTTAAATCCAGTTTATGAAACTAGCAGCGATGCTTGCATTAAAGGAACACCCCTCGCCTTATTACGCTTACTTTTCACGAATGAAACGACTAAATTATTATATCAAAAAGCTATTTCACTCGAAGGTGATTTACATTTATTACAAAAAGTGCAAGAAATAATACGAAGTTTAGATATTGATTGGGAAGAATATTTTAGCCATTATATGGGCGATATTCCTAGCCATTTATTGGGTAATAAAGTTAGAAAAACGCGCGAATCAATCACAATGACTTTATCAAGTTTTCAACAAAACTTTATTGAATATCTTCAAGAAGAATTACGATACTTACCAAGCAAAGAAGAAATTAATGACTTTATAATGGATATTGATACTTTACGGGAAGATATTGATCGCCTTGAAGCGCGTTATCATTATTTATACATAAAAAAGGATAATAATCCGTGAATAAAATTAAACAAATCCTGCGATTATTTCATGTTCTTTATGTATTAGCTCGATACAATATTGATCAATTAATTTTTTCACTGCCCATTTTTACTTCACTACGGTTTTTTTCTTATTTCAATCCTTGGTATTGGTTTAATCATAAGAAACAATCACAAGGTGTACAGCTTCGTTTAGCGCTTGAAAAACTAGGCCCCATTTTTATTAAATTTGGACAAATGTTATCCACTCGGCGCGATTTATTACCTGAAGATATCGCTGATGAATTAGCAAAATTACAAGATAATGTCCCTGGCTTTTCAGGTATAAAAGCACAAGCTATTCTTGAAAAAAATTATCAAAAACCTTTATCTGAATTATTCATACATTTTGAAATTATACCACTGGCATCCGCATCCATTGCACAAGTTCACGCGGCTCAATTAATCACAGGAGAACAAGTTGTAGTTAAAATATTACGACCTGGTATTGAAAAATTAATTCATCGCGATATTAGTCTTTTATATTTTCTTGCCAAAATCATGGCTTATTATTGGAAAGCATCCCTTCGATTAAAACCCATTGAAATCGTTAAGGAATTTGAATTAACGTTAATTGATGAATTAGATTTATTACGTGAAGCTGCAAATGCCTCTCAATTACGCCGTAATTTTTTAAATTCACCCATAATTTATGTTCCCAAAATTTATTGGGATTATGCTCATCACAATGCTATTGTGATGGAACGTATTAATGGGATCCCCCTTGGCAATATTGCCGCTCTCCAAAAACAAGGCGTTAATTTAAAAATCTTAGCTGAACGAGGCGTCGAAATATTTTTTACGCAAGTTTTTCGTGATTGTTTTTTTCATGCTGATATGCACCCTGGTAATATTTTTGTTAATGCCTCTGATCCTGAAAACCCTCAATACGCTGCGGTAGATTTTGGGATTATGGGAACGCTAAGCCCTCAAGACCAACGCTATTTAGCAGAAAATTTAGTTGCTTTTTTTAAACGAGATTATCGACGTGTTGCTGAATTACATATTGCCTCAGGATGGATCCCTATTGATACACGTATCGATCAATTTGAAGCTGCAATACGTACAGTTTGTGAACCCATATTTGAAAAACCCTTAAAAGAAATTTCATTTGGACAATTATTATTACGGCTTTTTCAAACTGCAAGCCGTTTTAATATGGAAATTCAACCTCAATTAATTTTATTACAAAAAACTTTATTAAATATTGAAGGCTTAGGCCGACAGTTATATCCCGATTTAGATTTATGGAAAACAGCAAAACCCTTATTAGAACATTGGATGAGAAAACAAATAGGTTTTGGCGCAATGTTACGAAAAATAAAAAATTATGCCCCTTATTGGGCAGAAAAATTACCTGAATTACCCGATGCCTTTTTTGAAATTATCCAACATCGCAAGCAAATTTTATTGAAAAAAGAACAAGGCACGCTTAAACCCAATAAAAATTCACATCCTTTTATTTTATTGAGTTTAGGTTTTATTTCAGGGATGGTCAGTTTATTAGTATTTTTACTATTGAGATATTAATTTTATCTTCAATATTTAATTATATATCTTCTGAAAGTGAGCAAAATAAAGCTATCGATTCGCTACGATCAAAATACATTTAAATCAAATATTGATTATTTTTTATTAATTCCAACGTTTCTTTTTCTTCTTCTCTTAAGGTTAATATTTCAAACCCTGTCTCAGTGACTAAAATAGTATGTTCCCATTGAGCAGATAAACGTCTATCTTTAGTCACGACGGTCCAACCATCTTTTAATAATTTAGTGTGGCATTGCCCTTGATTAATCATAGGTTCAATAGTAAATGTCATACCAGCTTGTAATTTAAGCCCGGAATTAGGACGTCCATAATGCAATACTTGAGGGTCTTGATGCATTTCTTTTCCAATCCCATGCCCACAATAATCACGTACGACGGAATAATGATTTTTTTCAGCATGGCTTTGTATAGCATAGCCAATATCACCTAATGTTGCATCAGGCTTAACCGCAATAATGCCTTTATAAAGGCATTGCTGAGTAACATCAACTAAACGTTGTGCATGTGTTGCCACATCACCAATACAAAATGTTTTACTACTATCACCATAGTACCCATCTTGTATGACAGTCACATCAACATTAACAATATCTCCCTTTTTTAAAATTTGGTTAGGAGAAGGCATGCCATGACAAACAACTTCATTAATGGATGTATTGACTGTAAAAGGATAACCATATTGCCCTTTACTACCTGGAATAGCTTTTAATACATCCGTAATATAATGCTCACAAAATTCATCAATTTGGGCAGTAGTAATACCGGGCTTAATAATATCAGTTAACGCTTCCAGCACTTTTGCGGTTAATTGCCCTGAAATACGCATTTTTTCTATTTCTTCCGGTTTTTTTACCATGACTTCCTCAATAAAGGGTTAATATTAATAAAAAGAATAACTAAAATCATTTGAAAATACTAAGCGGGAAATACATTATTTAATGTTTCCATAGGCCATCTTGCTTTAATAGTAACATCCATTTCACTTTTTTGTCCTAATGATAAACGCTGATAACCCACATAAGCAATCATAGCCCCATTATCAGTACAAAAAGCCGTACGTGGATAAAAAAGTTCACCTTGATTATCCATAGCAAGATGGGTTAATCGTTCTCGTAATGCTTGATTTGCACCCACGCCCCCAGCAATCACTAAGCGCTTTAATCCTGTTTTTGTTAAAGCACGTTGGCATTTAATCGTTAGTGTATCAATAACCGCTTCTTGAAACGCATAAGCAATATCTGCACGGGTTTGCTCATCTTGGTTTGTTTGTCGCCAAGCATTTGATACTGCTGTTTTTAAACCACTAAAACTAAAATCTAAACCGGGTCGATCTGTCATAGGTCGAGGAAATTGAAAGCGCCCAGAAATACCCTTTTCAGCATATTTCGCTAAAATAGGTCCACCAGGATAAGTCAGCCCTAATAATTTTGCTGTTTTATCAAAAGCTTCTCCCACGGCATCATCAATACTTTGCCCTAAAATTTCATAATGGCCTAAACCATGAACATGAACTAATAAAGTATGCCCACCAGAAACTAATAAAGCTAAAAAAGGAAATTGGGGCGCATTTTTCTCTAATAAAGGTGCAAGTAAATGGCCTTCCATATGATGAACAGCAATAGCAGGAATTTGCCATGCATACGCTAAACTTCGGGCAAACATAGCCCCCACTAAAAGCGCACCTGCTAAACCGGGACCTGCCGTATAAGCAATACCCGTAATATCACTTTTAGCTAATTGAGCTTCATTCAATGTTTCTTGGACCAGGGGAATTATTTTACGAATATGGTCCCGAGACGCTAATTCTGGAACAACGCCTCCATAGACTTGATGCAAATCAATTTGACTATAAAGGGTATGCGCAAGCAATCCCTTTTCACTATCATAAATAGCAATCCCCGTTTCATCACAAGATGTTTCTATACCTAAAACTCGCATCACTTTCTCTTTACACTTTTGTTATCAGTAGGCATGAGTAATTGTTTATTTTCGGAATTAAGATATTGATTAATCAATTGATAAACATTCCAAACTTTATATTGATACGCGGCATTTTTTTCTTGTGTATGCGAATGGTAATTAGCCACGCCTCGCCATAAATTGGTCGATTCTGTCATTTTTTGACTTAAAATCCAAGTTCCTACCCACATATTTGCACAAGGGTCATATAATAACTTTTCTTTGGTATACCCATGAATAGATAATACAGGCAACCAAATCGAATTTATTTGCATGGGTCCATAATCATAAGTTCCATTGCTATTTTTTTTAGCTAAACCAACTCTACCCCCTTCTACTTTTAATACAGAAATGAGTATATGCGCAGGAATATGATAAGCAATAGATGCTTGATTAATACATTCTATCGGGACATCATTGATCAATAGTGCACTAAACATGAATTTTTTCGTTTAAATAATGAAATATTAATAAAATAACATAGCTGAAAATTTTAAATCATGCCAGTAATTATTTTAAAATAGCGTTTTTAATTAAAAACATTTTGAAATTAAAAATGATTTACTGTCATGATTTTAATGAATTCTTTTTTTGAATGACGATAACCTGAGGCAGGGAATTAAACAGTTATTGTGTTGCAGCAAGTTATCGCGTTTTTGTTAGACTTTACCACATTACTTTTAAGGCAAAGCTTTTGTCAAAAGGAAGCGCTAGTTTATTTTAATTACATTAACCTCAACTCGACATAAGCAGACAGTTATTGTATTGAATAATTGAAAATTAAACCGGTGATAGGTACATTTGCACTATTTAAAATCCGACCAAGAATTTTGAATGGGGGCAAACGTGCTAGCACCGGTAGTGGAAATATTCGGTGATATGGATGATTTTTGCAAGCAATGGTTCGATAAAATTTCACCTTATTTGCTTCCAAATCCCAATCGAAAACGACAGCGGCTGTGTTGAATGTCGGCAAGTGAAATCATGACCATTGTGATTTTATTTCATCTTAGCCACTATCGCACCTTTAAAGATTATTATCGTGATTGCATTGAAACACATTTGAAGCCTTATTTTGCGAATCTTGTCAGCTATAATCGATTCGTTGAGTTGATGGCAAGTGTGTTCAGGCCGTTATCTGCTTATTTGCTATCGCAAAATCGTGCTTGATGTGAGAAGAGGCGTATTGCTCGATGGAGAAAATTTATCTGAAAAAATGAATAATTACAATGACACAAATTCTGTACATCAACAAGAAATTAGAAATCTCCTTGAAAATAAATTTGGGGAAACACATGCTTCGAATTTATTAAGTTCTTTTAATCAAGAGCCAACTTACATTTTGCCATGTGCATTAATGTATTCTACTCAAGAACAAGCAAAACGATAGTGTCGCCATTTTTGAGACCCCTTTTGGGACATCCAAGTCCCCAAAAGGGACAAAAATTGTCGACAAG
>CBCSKA010000028.1:0-38081 GCA_965140885.1 Legionellaceae bacterium
CGGTTTGGACTACGATTTAATTTGATTGCCAGCATCTACAATTTTGAGCTCTATTTGTGAGTTTCGAAAGAACTCTATTATAATTTTCTTGGCATAAACCCGTATTTCAATGGGTTTCCCAACATAATAACAATCTACGCTATAATGATTCGTATCAATCATAACACAGCTTGTAGGCGATACCACGCTTGATTAAACTTTATACGCATCAAATGATTTACGATAATTGATGAGAGAATTACGTTCTATTTGGAATACCTCCATTACCGTTTTATCTTTCCATTCAGGGTGCTTTTTATGCTTTGCCCATTCATAACAAGCGTGTTCTAAGTTTTTATTAAGTTCATCCAAATTTTTAACTTTCAGTAAGGGGGTAAAAAAGTTTTTTCTAACAGTGTTAACTTGGTTTTCCACTTGCCCTTTTTTCCAACCAGAGGCAGGGGTTCAAAGCAATGATGGCTTGCCATTTGTAAAAAACGGGGATTAAATTCTCGTTGTTTACCAACAAGATTTGTTTAACAGCCGTTTTCATATTGTCATAGATTCCTTGCCGACAGATACCACCAAAAAAAGAAAACGCCTTATCATGGGCATCAAGCACCATTTCTAATTGCTCATTAGGATAAGCAATTAGCAAAAAATAACGGCTATAACATAACCGAATATGGGCAACTTTTATTCGCGTTAGCGTTCCATCTAACGCAATTTCTTCTTCACTCCAATCAAATTGAAATGATTCTCCCGCCTCGAAAGTCAATGGAATAAATACCTGGGGTAACGAAATATTCTTTTGTTCCCTATACAGCTTTTTTGCCGTTCGCTGTCGACGTTTTGGCTCATGTTTATCTTCCTCTAACCACGACGTCAATTGCTTAATATAGGGTCCTAAAACAGGATAATGAATACTGCTTCGATGATATTCAAAGACCGTCTTTTCACTACGGATAGCTTTTTTAACCGTATTTTTAGAAATCCTTAAATTTTTCGCTATCGTTTTTATTTTTTTTCCATTCCCCATAATACAGCCTTCATATTTTTGCTATGGTTTCCATAATTAACATTTCCTCTCTTTCCCTCTTTCTTAAATTATCTTAAAAAGGGGATTATTTACTCTATTTGAGAGGGGTCAATATTCAACCTTATTTTCACCCTAAAAGGGGGCATTTTTGCACTTCATTTAACAACTTGCGCGAATACAGAACCTACTTTCATATTTCACGTAGTTATGGAATAATGAAAGTGCTTGTTATCGTAATATACGCTGGGTTGAAAACACGCTGATTAAAGAGGGTCAATTTTCATTACCTGGGCGAAAAGCGTTACTTAAAAATGATGTTGAATATGATGTTGAATATGAAGTTGTATTAATTGACGCAACTGAAACACCCATTGAACAACCTAAAAAAACAAAAATATTTTTATTCCGGGAAAAAGAAGCGACATAGGCTAAAGACGCAGATTATTGTAGACAAGAAAAAAAAAGGAAATAATTTGTACCCATTTCTCTAATGGTAAGCGACATGACTTTAGGTTATTTAAAGAATCCAGTGTTCATATTCATCCGCAGATTAAAAGCCTTACCGATACGGGGCTATTAAGGAATACATAAGCTGCACCTTAATTCAGCACTGCCAAAAAAGAAAACAAAAAAGAATCCCCTAACTAAAGAAGACAAAAAAAACAATCGAACACTGTCCAGTGAGCGTGTGTTGAATGAGAATGTGATCGGCATGGTGAAACGATTTAAAATTATTGCTGATCGTTATAGAAACAGAAGAAAACGATTTGGATTGAGATTTAATTTGATTGCTGGAATTTATAATTTTGAGCTTTAAATTTGGTTATGCAAGAGGTCTATTAACCCATTTTTTACTTTCATGTTTTTTCTTTTCATGCCGCTTATATGCGTTTTAATTACCACTTTATATAGCAATATAATAGATTTTTTATTAGTATTCCTAACCCTATAATAATTGTTTTAATAAATTGAGTTTAATTAATCTTTAAAATTGCTCAATATAAAGTTTGTAAACTTACCAAAAGTTATATATTGAAAAAAGCGTTGAAACACGCCTTATAGTAACAGTAATAATAACCTTTTGATGAAAGGTTTTTGTTAGTTATGTTAGTTAATTTTTTATTTTAATATTGTTTCTGAATATAGGTGTGGTGGGATTTTTATATTGGTCACTGAATGAATGATAAGTTGTTAATAAAGCATTTAAACTTAAAATTTACTGAGGAATAAATAAATGTTTTTGAATAAAGAAGTTTTAAGCAAAACAAAAAAACTCTTGTTATTAAGTATTCCTTATACGGGAGCATTTTTATTAACTGCTGCTACAGAAGAACTCAATACCTATATTTTAGCAAGACATAGTCCTATGACGCTTGGGGCATCTGGTTTAATTTCGATCACAGGTCCATTTATATTGATATGTAATTCTCCCTTATTAGCTTTACCGAGTATTGTAAGTGAACTTTATGGTAAGAAGGAAAAAAAATCGCTAGCAAGCATAATACAACAGGGTTGGATGTTAGTCCCTGTGTTATGTATCCCTCAAGCTATAGTGATGGCTTTATCTAAGCCTTTTTTAGAATTATTAAATCAACCAAAACTTTTAATTGAAGCTGCTGATTCTTATTTTTATATAAGAATAGCTAGTTTACCCGCAGTAGGTTTGCTAGGGGTAAGTACAAGTTATGCTTATGGCAGAGGTAAAAAATTGCCAATATTTGCCCTTAATGCTTTTAATTTAATTGTGGGTGGTATACTCACATCAGGCTTAGTTTTAGGGAATTTTGGTATGCCGAGGCTAGGTATAAAAGGTTATGCTTTAGCGACGGTAGCACAAACTTGGCTCAATAATATAGCTTTTGCTATTTATTTGAAAATTAATGGGAAACGATACAAATATAATTTTTTTACCTTTAAATTTCATGAGTTTAAATCATTAGCAAAACGTTTTGCAAAATTAGGTTCACTTATAACTGTGAACAATTTCATGTTAATTATTTCAGCAATATACAAACAAGCATTGATAGGAAATTTTGGCGAACAATCTATTATTGCTTCGCAAATAGTCAATGCTTATGCGGGTCTTCCACTTTATATTAATGATTCTATTTCACAGGCTGTTAGTACATTAATAGGCCAATCAATCGGAAAAAGAGATTATAAGGCAGTAAAACATTATGACAAAATTGGGTTATTTTTGGCTATTGGTTCTTCTGTCGCATTTTCAATCCCCTGTTTTACTATCCCACAGCACATAACAAGTATTTTCCTTAAAGGCAATGCTCACCATGATGAAAAATTGATTAATAATTTATTTTATCTTAATGGAATACAATCAATATTCGATTCTATAAGTCAGATATTAACAGGTGCTTTTTTAGGAACACAAGAATCAAGTATCACAACACTAATATCAACAGGAACTTTCTTATTAATTACTTTACCCATGACTTTAGGGCTTTATTTCGGAACTGATTTAGATCTATTAGGAGTAGCACTAAGTTTTTTAACGGGTAGCTTAATAAAAACATTATTAATGTCAATTGCATGGCATAAAAAACTCAATAAATTAACTCAAAAGGAATTAGAAGAACAAAATCCTACCTATGATATCGAGGTAATCGAAGATACACAACCTATAGAAAATTCAGTATCTGTATCTAATTTAAAGAAATTTAGTATTTTCAATTGTTGCCAAGAGAGAGAAGAACAAAATACGGTTAAAATAGAGGAGCTTACAGAAAATGAAGTATCCCCCATTTATAGCACTAATGGAATGTCTCCCCCAGCCAACCTTTAAAACGGCTTCAAAATGAGCAAGAATGCTGTTTAGGTTTAATTGAGATAACTATTTTTTAAGTATATTGCGAATAAAATCGTTAGTGAGGGTAACGCAAGTTAATCTATTGTTAACAAAACCACTTAATGTCTTTCGTATTTGAACAAGCATTTTATAAAAATATAGCTTAAAAATGTATCCTATTTTACTTAACATAGCATAGCCCACTAACTCATAGACTTTAAATGCAGCAATTAGAAAAATGATGTTAAATCAAAATAGCGCTAGTTTAGGTTATAGAAAATATCTTAAAAAAATAATCTATATGTTAGTGGGTGGTGCTATATCATTATAATTTTAGTTTTTAACATGAATAGGTCAACTGTATGAATCCCGATTATTCACGCAATATCTTGGCAAATTTAAAAATATCAACGTTAGTGGCTGATTATCTTTTGCCATTTTTGGAACCCGAAACTGATAGCTTAATCAAGGCGCTTTTAAAAAAAACATATGCAGAGCTTTTCCAGTGGTTGCTTAAAAATCAGTTTTTTTTATACAAATTGCAATCAGGATGTGAAAAAAAATTCTTCATTTTAATGGGGACTAGTAGTTCGGGTAAAACCACACTCTTAAGTCAAATCAAGAAGCAATGGCCTGACATTACCTGTATTGAATGTGATGTAGTGAGTAATAATATTTTAATTGATATTTTGAAAAAAAATGAATCTTTATTTAAGGAGTTAGAGGGGATATTTAAACATAATCTGATGTACTATTTATTTTGTGATAAAGAAAAAGATCCTTTTTGGCAAAAAGAATCTAAGCGTTATAAAAATAAGCTAGATATTATAACAAAATTAGATGAACTAAAAAAAACCATTATTATAAATGATCTTTATATTCTTAATGCTATTTCCCTGAAAATTAAAGAATTAGTGAAAATGAGTCTTTTTTACAATAAAGTCGTTATTTTAGATATGTTGTTAAGTAATAGTGAGTATGAAGCGTTGAAAGAACTTAATCCAGTTATTATTGGGATATACTGTGATTTAGCTCGGCTTATGACTAATATTAATAATCGTAATAAGAAAGCTGAAAAAGAGAATATTTTAGATGAGTTGCGGCAACCATTAACTGTATATAGACAATTTAGCGAGCTTTATCATGCCTGTGCGGAGCAGGGTATAGATTTTGTTGCGAAAAAAAAATTACTCCAGCTTATTGACGATGCAGTAACTGAATATCCTTATAACCTTCCTAAGGCTTATGAAAATCCAGTTCAATATAAGCAGCTAATTATGAAAAATTTAGGTATTGATCATAAGCAAAAAATTTCTATCGCTCCTACCTTTTGGCGTTCAACTAAAAAAATCATTAAAACCCATGAAAACTCATTAACAGAAAGGTTAGGTGTAATCAAAGATCTCATATCTGACACGCAAAATATAGAAAGTACTCTATCTGTTAAAAACACGATTTAAGAATAGTTGATTTATTCGCTATGTTTAGCAATATAGTTTAAAAGTCCTATAACCTCTTCCTTAATTAGGAGCGTATTATCTTCTTTTTTAGCCAAGCTGAGTAAGGTTTGCCAAGGATTAGGAAGTTGATTAACCGCTTGTCCTACATTTTTTAAATGTTGTATAGCAAAAATAATAGCCAACCAATAATTGCCAGAGGCGGTTAAATGCTGCGCAAGTTCTAGCATATTGTTGGGTTTACCAAAATCCACAAAATTTAACATTTTACTTACAGTATCATTTTCATAACATTCCCACGCTTTTAATCTAAAAAGTTGAGATAAGTCAACTTCATGCATAGAAGGTTTCCACCATCCACTGATTGAAATAGATAAATCCATGGAGTAGACATAATGCCACCAGCCTGAAGGCAAATATAATATGTCATGGGTATCAACAATCACTTGATATGGCTTAGCGTTAACTGCAAGTGGGAAGCGTTCAACATCCACTTTTTCTAAATCATCTATGCTACTAAAATTAAAACGCTTGGAATTTTGTTGTGGATAAAGGAAAGGTGTGTCAGATGGTGGAAATAATATAAAAAGCTTTTTACCATAGGCTTGGTAAAATAAATTATTAAAGGCATCAAAATGCAGTGGAGAGAGAGTGCCTGCTTCTCCAAACCAAAGGTGAGAGAAGAGATCAAACTGCCTGACAAGCGCTTGATAGGGTTCCATATAGTTTAGTAATTTAGGAAATTCAGTAGCTATTTCTTCTTGCATCAGGTAATATTTGTAGCTGTTTTTTCTGTTGGCAATAAATATATCTACCGCCTCTGACAGATGCATTTGAAGCTGTTCCGTGGGAAAATTTTTATCTACCGATTGATCGAAGACTCCAACTTGAACAATTTTTTGCCCATAGATATTAGCAATAATTTGGGGAGTTAGTCCTTCTGTCAGTTTTTCAGAGGATTTGATAATAAAAGGTTTTTTAGCTTTTAATAAGTCAGGATTAAAATCTGAGAGAGATATTTCCCGTATAAAATGGGATTGATTGAGTAGGCTGTTAAACATATAAATAGAATATTAACCTTAAGAGATAGTTATGCATTTACCTGATATTACGCACATAAAATCACAATGTCTACAATTCTCTATCCCCTGTATCCAGAATCCGCAAACGCCCCTTTCAACCACTCAATGGATAACGGAGTTTTTGCCACAATTAAATCACCAAATTCAGGAAAAAGGCGCCGTATTACTGCGGGGGTTTCCACTTTATTCGCTGAGCGAATTTCAAAAAATCGCGGAATTGCTATCTCGTACTTTGCTTGATTATATTTATCGTTCAACTCCTAGAAAAATGATTGGCGGAAAGATATATACCTCAACAGAATATTCGTCTAGCCAGATTATCCCTTTGCATAATGAAAATTCGTATTCAAGTTTATATCCGAATAGGATTTTCTTTTTTTGCAGTATTCCACCTAATGTGGGAGGGCAAACTCCTCTTACAGATAGTCATCTTATTTACACAAAAATTCCTGCTGAAATTAGAGATTTATTTACTCAGAAAAAATTAAAATATATTAGAAACTTTAATAAGGAAATAGATATTCCTTGGCAGGAAGCTTTTCAAACTAACGACAAATTGAAAGTTGAAGCTATTTGTAAAAATTTAAATATCGACTTCAAATGGCTTGACAATGAACACCTACATACTTGGCAAATTTTACCTGCAGTTATTCAACATCCTGGAACAAAAGCCTGGGTTTGGTTTAATCAGGCTCATTTATTCCATATTTCTGCGCTAGCTAAAGAAATACAGGATGAAATTATTCAAGCCTATAGTATAAATAAGATACCGCGTAACGTATGTTTTGCTGATGATAGTGAAATAGATTTCGCAATGTTGGATAGTATAAGAAATGTATATACGCAACATCAATTGCTATTTGATTGGCAACGGGGTGACTTGTTAATTTTAGATAATATCTGGATGGCCCATGGCCGAGCGGCTTACAGTGGCGACCGGAAAATAGTTGTTGCGATGGGTGCATAATCGACTATCAATTTATCATAGCAAGACGCTAAAAATGACATGTCATTATATTCTACGTTGCTGAATTATCCTATTTTATTAAAAAATATAAAAACTAATAATGTAACCGGTTACTCGTTAGATTTAGTGTATTGAGTTTAACGATGATGCGAGATAGAGAAAAGGTTTAAGCTTTTTAACAGATAGTGTAAATTTATGCCATGCTCTGCTTTATATACTAGTTGGAGTTATTGCTGTTGGTTCTTTTAGCGATAGTTTCGCATTGCAAGCTATAACAAAAGTTGGTAAAAAGCCCTACGAAAGCTGTTGATGTAATAAAAATACCCAATTGGAACAAAAGCAAAATTTAATGGAGGTTTTAGAACATACGGATGAAGTTATGCCCCTACAAAGTTCACCTTAAACCCCTTAGCTGTAAAACCATAAATAGAATAGAAATGAAGGTTGATATTCTAGGGATTTGCTTTTTATTTTTAAAACTCAGTGCGGACAATTATGGATATTAGAATGGAAACTATTGAAGCGTTAGAATCTCAAGTAAGATATTATGTGCGGCAATTCCCAGTCATGTTTGATAGAGCAGAGAAAAGCTTTTTGTACGACAATGAAGGTCGGACTTATATTGATTTTTTTTGCGGTGCCAGTAGCTTAAATTATGGACATAACCATTTTGAATTAAAGCAAGCGCTACTAAATTATATTAATAAGAATGGTATTGTACAGTCACTCGATATGGCGACCACAGCAAAATCAGCCTTTATTAAAAAATTTAAGGAGCAAATTCTTGACCCCAGAAAACTAAATTATAAATTACAATTTTGTGGGCCTACAGGTGCAAATGCGGTGGAAGCTGCCTTAAAGCTTGCAAAAAAATTTACCAATCATAGCCATCTTGCTGCTTTTAATAATTCTTATCATGGGTTGAGCATGGGGGCTTTAGCCGTGACAGATTCACCCTCACGATGGAAAGCCATTGGATTATCGACTCTTGATGTTATATTTCTTCCCTACCTTAAACCGGATGAATCTATAGCTGCCAACTTAGCTCATATTCGTAGCCAGTTTGAATTTCATTTAAAAAACAATACATTGCCAGCCGCTCTCATTATGGAAACAGTCCAAATTGAAGGAGGTATCAATGTTGCCCCATCTTCTTGGCTTGCAGGCCTACGTGAAATAACTAAAGAATTCGGTATTATTTTTATAATAGATGATATTCAGGCCGGTTGTGGTCGTACGGGTCAATTTTTTAGTTTCGAGTCAGCTAAGATTAATCCTGATATCGTTTGTCTTTCAAAATCTTTAAGTGCTTATGGTTTACCCATGAGTATGCTACTGATTAAGCCTGAGATTGACGTATGGGAGCCAGGTGAACATACCGGTACATTCAGAGGTAATAATTTAGCATTTGTAACGGCCGCTAAAGCATTAGATTTTTGGTCTGATGAAAACTTTTTGAATAATTTGAAACAGCAAGCGAAACAACTTGAAGATTACTTAAAACAACTTGCAATAACTTATTCACCTTTCTTAACTATGCGAGGACGTGGTTTTGTTTGGGGGTTGGAGTGGAAAGATAAAGAAATTGCATCAAAAGTTGCGGAATGTTGTTTTAGAAAAGGGTTGATTGTTGAAACGGTAGGTGTTGACAGTCAAGTGCTAAAATTATTGCCACCTTTGATTATTGAGCAAGAGGCTTTTTCACAAGGATTAAGTATTTTGGAACAAGCTATAAAAAAGTCGGTGGTTTTATAATGGATAAAAAGAGTTTTAGTTGTTATATCATCGGCGAAACAAACCTGCTTAATCATTGTGCTCAGCAAATTCTGGCGGAAGGTAATGAGTTGCTTGGGATAATTTCTGGAACTCCTATTGTACAACAATGGTGTTTAAAGCATGCAATCCCTTGTTTTGCTTCTTTGCCAGAATGGCAAAGGGAATGCGCAACGGAATTTGATTATTTATTTAGTATTGTGAATAGCCAGTTGCTTCCGCAGGCAATATTACAGCAGCCTAAGCGGGGTTGTATTAACTATCATTATTCATATTTGCCTCGCTATGCAGGAATGCATGCGACTTCATGGGCTATTTTAAACGACGAAAAGAAACATGGGGTAACTTGGCATTTGATGAGTGAAAAAGCCGATGCAGGTGATATTTTATTACAAGAAGAAATTCCACTATTGGTTGATGATACAGCTCATGGTTTAAATTTACGATGTTATGAAGTTGCGACTCAATTATTTGAAAAGTTAATTATAAAATTACAAACAGGCACAATTAAGCCTCTTCCCCAAGATTTAAGCCAGCGCACCTTTAATCTATTAAGTAAAAAGCCTTTAGGATTAGGTTTCATTAATTGGCAGCAATCTGCACTAGCAATATACAGGGGTTGGCGGGCCTTGATTTTTGGTGACTATCCCAACCAACTTGCTACACCAAAGGTAATGCTTGGACATGATGTATGGGTAGTCAAATATTTAAGCTATATAAGACAAACTTCACTAAATGAATGTATTTTTCCAGGTCAGATTATAGCGATTTCAGCTAAAGGAATTGTTGTTAACACGGGCGATGGCTGTATAGAATTGAATGAATTAACGGATTTATATGGTAATGCCTTTTCTATTGAAAACCTTACTCAATCCTATCATTTAACCATAGGAAGTTTTCTGACTTGCTTGTCTGAAGAGCAGTTAATTTTAGTGAACCAAAAAGCAACAGAGCTATTTAAATATGAGAGATTTTGGGTAAAGAAACTGACTAATGCAGAATCCTTGTCTTTACCATTTATTGAAAAAGCTTACTCTGTAAACCGTTATTATGAACAACCGCTGCTAATAAAAAGAATGGAGGTTGGAAAATCATTTATTCATCAATGGCAACAAAAGTATAAAGATTATACCTTTGCCCAAGGCGTCATCAGTGCATTTTTAATAAGTTCGTACTTAACTAGTTTACAGTCTGATTTAACAATGGGTTTAATGAGACCTATGGGTGAAAATCCAAGCGACAATCTTAATCAATTATTCTCAGCTGTTCTGCCTATTACATTAAGCTTGAATAATAAAAATAATTTTACGGATGTACTCAATAATCTTGTTGCAGAGATTGAAGGGGTAAAAGATAAAAAGAACTTTTGTAAAGATATCGCGATACGTTATCCAGAATTATCCGCTAAAAAATTTACTTTTACTTGGATGTTTACTGAGCATAAAGAACTTATTCAGAGTCAGTGTAATGGATTATTGACTATCTATATTAATACCGAGGAAGCTAGCTGGGAGATTTATTTAAATAATTCTTATGCTGATCCCCAGTTCATTGATTATTTGCATCATCATTTGAATCATTATGTTTTAGCCGTATTAGAAAAAATAATAAATCAGCCTGAAGGTTTATTGTCTAATGAAATCCTTTTTAGTAGGGTTTATAGAGAGCAATATTTTAGCTTCCCTAAACAGCAGAATGCTAATTTTTTTCAGCAAAAAAATATAATACAGCTCATTCAAGATCAAGCGCATTTACATCCTGACGCAGTAGCCATTAATTATCAAGCCAATTTAATCACTTATCAGACTCTTGAATTATTAAGTAATCAGATAGCCAATTATTTACTAGCAAAAATGGGGAAAAAAACGGGCCGGGTAGCTTTATATCTTCCTCGCTCTGAATGGACTTTTATTTTAATCTTATCTATTTTAAAAGCAGGTTACGCCTATCTTGGTATTGATGATAATTACCCATTTCCTTATGTTGAGCGCATATTGAAAGATGCTGAGGTTGAGTTACTTATCACGCAAGAAACATTAATAAACAGTGCCCTAAATTATTCATTTTTGAACCTAGTCTTAGCTGAGCTTAAAAATGATAGTCAATCCTTTTCAACCACAATGCCCCCTGTTTTAATTATGCCGGAGGATGTAGCTTATATTATTTATACTTCAGGTACTACCGGCCAACCAAAAGGGATTGAGTTATATCATCAAGGATTAGAGAATCTTGCCATCGCGCAAGGTAAAGCATTTAAAGTTTCAGCTACAAGTAAAGTATTACAATTTGCCTCAGTGAGTTTTGATGCCTCTGTTTCTGAATGGGCTGTAACCCTTTCTCATGGAGCAGAACTTTGCATTTGTGATACCCAAGCAATAGCTGATCTACCCCGTTTTTGTAAGAGAAATGGTATTACGCATTTTACTTTACCACCTTCTATTCTTGCTAAATATCAACCGAGTGATTTTCGAGATTTAGAAGTAGCGGTTATTGCGGGTGAAGTATGTGCGAGCTCTGTTATAGAAAATTGGCGTCAAGTTAAATGTTTGATTAATGCTTATGGCCCAAGTGAAGCCACTGTTTGCGCGAGTTTGCGCATCCTATCAGAAACGGTACAACCCAATAATATTGGATGGCCAATGGCTAACACACAGCTTTATTTGCTGAATGATGAATTAAAAATAGTTCCCGTCGGTCTTATTGGCGAGATTTGTTTAGCAGGGGTAGGGGTGGCTAAAGGCTATCTTAATCAAAAGGAGCTTAGCGAGGAAAAATTCCTTACAATTACGTTATTTGATAAAACCATTTCAATTTATAGAACAGGTGATTTGGGTCGATGCTTGCCGGATGGAAGTATTGAGTTTTTAGGAAGAAAAGATCGACAAATTAAATTAAATGGTCAGCGAATTGAATTAGATTATATTAATAATGTTATTTTAGCGAGTGGAGAGGTGGCGGGAGCAGTAACATTGTTTACCCTGGATGAGCCACCACAGCTTATTAGCTATATTATTCCAGGAGATGAACAAGCTGAAACCGATCAGTTACATACGGATAATTGGCAAGCTTTGTATAAAGATTTGCATAAACGCACAGCATATCATGATCCTTACTTTAATACCTTGGGTTGGAATAGTAGTATTACAGGCGAACCGTTTTCAGCTGATGAAATGCGCATTTGGCGTGATCAAACTGTTGAACGGATTAAGTGTTTACAACCGGAGAATGTATTAGAAATAGGATGTGGTACGGGGTTAATACTTTTTAAATTAGCACCGGCAACTAAAAGTTATTATGCGACGGATTTTTCAGCCAGTGCTATTGAGTATTTGCATGACATTATTAAGCAGGATGACTCTTTAAAGCATGTAACATTAGCTTCGCAAGCGGCAACGGAAATAACTGATCTACCAAGAGGCTATTTTGATTGCATAGTCCTTAATTCAGTCATTCAATATTTTCCAAATTATCAATATTTAGTCGATGTTATAGAAAAGTTGCTTTTACTTTTAAAACCGGGTGGAAAAATTTTTCTAGGTGATGTAAGGCACTTAAATTGTTTAAGTGAATTACATAGTTCCATTTTGCAAAATAAATTACCAGCAAGTGTCAATTTAGCTTCTTTCAATCAACAGTTGCAGAAAAGAATTAAGAATGAACGTGAATTAGTGATCGATCCGTGTTTTTTTGTAGCGCTGCGTAACTCGATAAAGAATATTACTGCGATCGCCGTTGAAATGAAGTATGGAGCTTATGATAATGAATTAGCTCAATTCCGTTATGATGTAACTTTATTTACTGAACCTGGGACTTGTTTTCAGCCTGAGTTTTCCATGGATTGGGAAGAAATTGGCAGCCTTTCTCATTTTGAAGCACTCATAAGTAAGAAATTAGCTTCTACTTTTTTGATAAAAAGAATACCAAATGAACGTTTAGAAAGCTTTATCCAATTTGAAACAATGCGTCAAAATTCAGCTGAAACGGTAACTCTTGCCAATCTATTACAAAATTTTGAAGTTAAAAAGAAGGCTCCCTCCCTGGTGGCATTACAGGAAATTACTCTTAACCACAATAGGATATTGCGGACAAATTGGTTAAATCAAGTAGATAAAGCTTATTATGAAATTCTAATTATTGCGCAAACTGACTCATTTAAGCCTGAAAATTACTTATTTCCAGAGCCGATAGTCGTAGAACCATTAAGTGCATACATAAATCAGCCCATATCAGTTGTTAATAAACAAGCTTATTATGTGAAATTGCAGCAATATTTAAGGCAGTATTTACCCGCTTATATGCTTCCTCAGCAAATTATAGCGGTGGAAGCAATGCCTCTTACTATTCAAGGTAAAATTGATCTTCAAGCATTACCTAAACCTCAGCAAAAAATAGATTTGGCGAAAGTGGCAATCGCCCCTCGTAATGAAATTGAAGCTATTCTAGTAAAACTCTTTACAACATTACTCGGCTTAAATGAAATTAGTATAGAGGATAACTTTTTTGCTTTAGGGGGAGATTCTATCTTAGGTATACAATTGGCTGCCAAAGCCCATGAGTTTGGATTCAATCTTGCGGCAATGGATATTCATTACTATCCTACAGTGCAGGAGCTCGCTATTCATTTGCAAAATAATCAAACGGAGCTTATCGATACGCCGATTGTTTTTGAGGAACAAGAAGTTAAGGATATACTGTTAAGCCCTATTCAACAGTGGTTGTTTGGACAATCTTTGTTGCATTCTGAGCATTGGAATCAATCTATTTTATTACAATTAAAATATGAATATACCTTATCCGAGTTGCAACAATTATTTTCTTATTTAATTCAACATTATTCAATTTTTCGCAGCTATTTTCTGCAAGAGAAATCTATAGCCAGGACTTATATAGAGGAAAAGGAAATAATTCTTGAGCGAATCAATAATAATATTATTTATTTTGATTTAACGAATGTTGAACCAACGGTGAGTTTAGAAAACTTTAAAACGATAATTAATGATATTCAAAAGAGTTTTAGTTTAAATCAAGCACCTCTTATTAAAATTGTTTATGCCAAGCATAAAGCGGATAATTATCCTTTCCTATTCATTACGATGCATCATTTAATTACGGACGGTGTTTCTTGGAGAATTTTACTTGATGATTTAAAAGTCCTGACTAAGCAATTGAAAACAGGACAACCCTTCTATCTGCCACCTGAGACTTGCTCTTGGGCCCGGTGGGTACAATCGATTTATTCGATCGCCCAGTTGCAACATTTTCAGAACCAATTAAACCATTGGCAAGATACCTTAGCGTATGCAATGGATTTTACTCGAGTCATGGATAATCCCAAGGGTGCAAATACTTATAATCATTATAAGCGATTTGAGGTCAGTGTAAATTCTGAACTGACTCAAAAGCTCTTAGTGCAATCACGCCAAGCCTTTAATACGGATGTTGAAGATTTATTATTAGCAGCGCTTACTATTATTTTGGCAGAATGGCTGCAAACCGATAGTATTGTGTTAAATCTGGAAAGCTATGGGCGTTACATACCAGAGCCTACCATAAATCTTTCTCGTACCCTGGGCTGGTTTACTTCATTATATCCTATAGCTTTTAATAAAATTGATTTAACTGATTATGCTTCTATTATTAAGCAAGTCAAAGAAAAACTGCGTGAAATTCCAGATTTAGGTGTAGGTTACGGTATCCTTATGGCCAAAGGTCTACTAACTGCAAATAGTATTTCATCTCCTATAAATTTTAATTACTATGGTCGATGGGAGACGAGCAAAGACAGTACTTATGAAATTATTGATTTAATGCCAGGGCAACTGATTGCACCTGATAATTTCCGCTATCATGCCTTAGAAATTAATGTTTCCATCTTAAATGAGCAAACACTGATTACTTTTGCATATAGCGAAGCTCAATTTAATGAAGAAACTATTGAAAAGCTAGCCCAACGTTATATTAATATCTTGGAACAAATCATAGTTTCTTGTTCTGAGAAAGCATTCTATGGTTATACCCCCAGTGATTTTCCTTTGGTTCCTTTGGAACAAAAGGCTATCGATACTTATTTTGGTAAAATTCCTAAGCTTAAAGCGCTTTATCCAACCACTTCTTTGCAACAAGGGTTGTTATATCGCTACTTGCATGCACCGCAAGAGAATGAGTATTTGCTGCAAAATATATACTCTCTACAGGGGCCATTCGATATTCACTTATTGATGGAAGTATGGCAGGAAATCGTTAATAAATATGAGTCATTACGTAGCGGTTTTAAATACCTAGGTTTAAATAAACCCGTGCAATTTGTAGTGGAATCTTGCGAAATGAAGCAGCGTTATCACGATTGGATAAGCGTTGGAGAGGAAACTAAAAATAGTTTATTTAATCAATTAATTGCAGAAGATTGCCAACAAACTTTTGAGCTAGATGAGCCGGGTTTGCATCGCCTGAATATAATTTGCTGGAAAGAAAAGGAATATTACTTAATTTGGTCTGTGCATCATTTAATACTGGATGGTTGGTCTGGCGCATTAATTTGGAATACTGTTTTATCTACCTATGGGGAAAGATTAAAAAATTTACCGGTATCTAAGCAAGATTTGAGCAAGCTGAGTAATTATTATCATTGGCTACAACAAAATGAGGTAGAACAATATCAAGCGTTTTGGCAAGATTTTTTAGTAAATTATACGTCTCCGGTGTCTCTATCCTTTGCGTTACAAAATGATCAAGAGCCATCAGACGCCATAATCTCCGATTTTAAAGCGGAAATGCTTGAACTACCAACGGATATAAAAGGATTTGTTCAGCAACAGCATTTGACATTAAATAGTTTATTACAGACAGCCTGGGGATTATTACTGAGTAAGTATACCGGTTCTAAGGATGTAATATTTGGATTAACACTATCTGGGCGAACTATCCCAGTTAAACATATCGAAACAATGGTCGGTATGTTTATTAACACCGTTCCCTATTATATACATTTTTCTGCCGATACACCCATTTCAATTCTCTTAAAGCACGAGCATGAGAAGATGATGCGCTTGCAAACGAATGCTCTTGCAGGATTAATTGAAATCAGTCGTTGGTTAAATTTGCCTCGCGGTGAGAAGCTATTTGATAATTTATTTGTCATGGAAAATTATCCAATAAGCCCAAGTTCTAGCTTACCCGATAATTGTAAGGTTGCTCAAATAGCTTGTTTGGAAAGAACGGAATATCCGTTAACGGCTGCTATTGTACAAAATGAAGATAAATTGGCTATTAAAATAACTTACCAATCACCGCTTCTTAAAAGGGATGTTATTGTTAAACTTTTAACGCATTATAAACAAATAATTCAAAATATTTTAGCTTATCCCAATGCAAAAGTTGGCGATATTAGTATGCTTACTGCGGATGAATTTAACCAAATTCTACGTTATGTAAAAGGCCCTACCTGGCAGAAAAATTTAGATGATACCGTATTACAGCGATTAGAAATAAAAACGTTTTGCCATCCTGAGCATATCGCTATTCAAACAGCCTCTCTCAAGTTAACTTATTTAGAGTTGTGGCAAAAAAGTAATCAAATAGCAAATTATTTAGTCAAATTTAATTTTAAACCCAATAGCCTTATTGCTATCAATTTGACCTCTTCTGCGGATTTTATCACCAGTATTCTCGCTATTTTAAAAGCAGGATGTGCTTATTTACCGCTTGATAATAATATGAATTTAAATAGGCAAAAAGTCATTTTGCAAAACGTAGCAGCGGTTATTACCACTTGCAACAAAGAGTCGAAAAATTGTCAAAAATGTGATGCTGAATATTGTTTAGCGTGTTTAACGGAAGAGTTAAAATTAGAATCCAATAATTTGCCGCAACAGAATATACAGGCAGATTCTTTAGCATATGTGATCTTTACTTCTGGTAGTACCGGTAAACCTAAGGCGGTTCCTATTACCCATAAGCAGCTTGTTCATTCAACGGAAGCTCGGCATTATCACTATGCTAGCGCGCCTGAACATTTTTTATTACTTTCCTCATTAGCCTTTGATAGTGCTGTTGCAGGTATATTTTGGACTTTAACGGGGGGCGGGACCTTATCCCTCATATCGCAAGAAGAAACTTTTGAATCCAAAAAACTATTGCAAATTATTAAAACTCGCAAGATAAGCCATTTCCTTTGTATTCCATCTCTTTATCAGGCTTTACTCCAAGAAAAAGAATTTCTCGATTTGCCAGACTTAAACTCAGTACTCGTTGCAGGTGAACCGCCACATGAGCAATTATTAAATTTACACACACACAAATTGCCTCAGGTAAATTTAATTAATGAGTATGGCCCTACTGAAGCAACTGTTTGGAGTCATTTTAAATATATTCATAAGCCAGCTGAGGTAAATACTAAGATTACGCTTGGTAAACCCATTATTGGAATGCGCGGTTATGTGCTCGATCCATACTATCAACTAACAGCAATGAATTTGCCTGGTGAGCTTTATTTAGCAGGAAAGAGTGTCATTAAAGCGTATTACCAGAAGGGAATAATGGAGTCATTTATTCCTGTACCCTATGAAGAACAGGGCTTGATGGCTTATAAAACAGGGGATTTAGTCTACTTAAATTCAGAGGGTGAGATTGTTTATCTCAATCGCATTGATCATCAAGTTAAAATCCGTGGCTTTCGAGTGGATTTAGTCGAAATCGAAAATCATTTATTGCAGCAGCCTACTATAAAAGAAGCCACTGTCGTATTACATTTACATAACCAATTAGTGGCTTTTATCAGTACATTTACCACAATGAGTGACAAGGAGTTATTAGCATTACAAATTAAATTGAAAAACGATTTACCGGCTTATATGCTGCCAGCTACCATCGTTGCTCTTGAAGCATTGCCGCGTTTATTTAATGGTAAGTATGATAAAAATAAATTAATAAATTATCCTTTGCATCAGGAAAAAGTAATCAAAGCTAATTTGCAGCCTACTAACGTTAAGCAACAAACCTTATTAACTATTTGTAGAGATTTACTCAATAATCCAGAAATCTATTTGGAAGACGACTTTTTTAAGAGAGGGGGCGATTCTATCCTGTGTATTCGTTTAATCAGTAGAGCGTATGAGTCAGGATGGCAATTATCAATTAAAGATATATTTGCGACACCCATTATTGCAGAATTTGCAGAAACAGCTGTCGATTTAACGTCGAAAAAAAACCAGAAATTTGAATCAGATAAAATTTCTCCTACAGAAGATTTACCCTTAACACCTATACAGCAATGGTTTTTTAATCTTAACCTTAATCATGCTCAGCACTTTAGTCAGATTATTAAAGTTACGTTACACAAAGCAGAGGATGTTAATTATCTACATAATAGTTTAGCGTTAATAATCGAAAAACATCCCGTATTAAACGCTCAATTTGATAACACTAGCTTTACTTGGAAGTTAAACGGATTTTCTGAACAGACCGCGTTGTTAGAAATTCTCAATCTGGAAGAATTTACGGCGAATGAAGCTGAAAAGAAGTTACAAAACTGCTTAACGGCAATCCAGCAATCTTTCTCACTAGCGAGTGGATTGTTATTCAAAGCGATTTTATGTCAATTTCCCGAGCATCAGGAATTATTCTTAGTCGCTCATCATTTAGTAGTCGATGCCATTTCATGGCAGGTTATTTTAACCGATTTGACGCAATGCTATCAGCAAGTATCTGGACAACAGCCCGTTATATCCGCTAAAAATTTAGCAATAGATTTTGCTCAATGGGCAATAGCATTAAAAGAATATGCTAATACTCAAATACCCATCAAGGAGCTAGAATATTGGCAAGCAAGAGCGGATGCCTTGTTAAATTATCCTAAAGATTATCCAGAAGGCTGTAACTTCTCTAAAGATGAAGTACTTTATACTGGAGCTTTATCCATTAATATCACAAATTCTTTATTGCAACTGGCTCAAGGACCAGAAAGTTTTAGTGTAATCGATTTATTATTGGCGGCATGGACTTTAGCTATCTATCGGGATAAAGGTCAAAAGAAAATTTATTTGTATCTTGAAACCCATGGGCGTGAACCTATTAATGAAATGGGTGATTTGACACAAGTCGTGGGATGGTTTAGCAACCTATGCCCAGTTCAATTTGAACTTTCAGAACCCGAAAAGCTTTATGAAAGTTTAAAAGAAGTGAAGCAGCAGTATCAAGGGTTAATGAAAAACTGCCTAAACTTTGGTTTATTTCGTTATTTAACGGATAATATACAACTTAAAAAAATATTTACTAGTTTGCCGTTACCTGAAATTGTTTTTAACTATTTAGGTCACTTGGATAAATACATTAACAGCAATACGTTAATCAAGGATTTAAATTTTTATCGCGGACAAAATACACATCCTGAAAATCAGCGTCCACATGTCTTAGCTTTAAATTGTTTTATTCACGAAGGTAAATTAAAGTATGAATTTGCCTATAGCCGTGAGCAGTATAAGCCAGAAACGATACAGATACTGGCGCAATATTGGCAAGAAGTGCTTAATGAATTAGCGATTACCTGTTTACAAAATTCATTAGCTCGTTGGCAATCTGCTCCGGTAGAAACAAATGACACTGTTTTAACTGCTAAACCTGAAGTTGATAAAAATCCACCCGAGAATAAAGCATATCCTCTGTTACCAATACAGCAAGGATTTTTATTTACTTCCCTCTATCAAGGAAATGCTAAGCAATATTTGGTACAAACGCTTATCACTTTGCAAGGATCATTAATAAAAGAAAACTATTATAATGCATGGCAACAAATAGCGAATAATCATGCGGCATTAAGGATTTCATTTTGCTGGGAAGGATTAACGGAACCTGTACAAATTATTCAGCCTAAGATCCAAGTAAATTGGGAATTTTTTGATTGGTCAACGTTAGAAGAAGCAGAACGAAATGAAAGGATGGATCTTTTATTACATAAAGATAGGATTCAAGATTTTGATTTAGCTGTTGCTCCCCTATGGCGGATTAAATTAATTCAATTCTCGGAAAAAGAATATAAATTAATATTAACACATCATCATGCTATCTTTGACGGTTGGAGTCTTGCCGTTATTTTGCACGATTTAAATATTCTTTATAAGAAAAAATCGCTTAATAGAAGGGATGGGTATAGTAATTATTTACATTGGTATCAACAACAAACGTTGACTGAAACTAAGTCTTATTGGCTACAAAAAATGAAGTTAGTCAAAGAGCCTTGTTACCTAAATTTTACCCAAGCCTATGCACACAATTTAAATTCTACTGTAATAGAACAAAGCGTATTTCTAGATAAGCTAGATGAAGTTTTCACTTCTAGTTTAAAAAGCCGTGCAAAACAACAGGGTATTACTCTTAATTCATTATGTTTAACGGCATGGGTTATTTTATTACAACATTATACACAACAAGCACAGATAAGCTTAGGGTTAATAGTCGCAGGAAGAATTGAGGGACCTGCGTCAATGGAAGAGGTAGTCGGTCCATTGATTAATACAGTCCCTTTATCTTTAAGTTTAACGCACTCTCATACTACCCTAGCGTTAGCGAGAGAAGTTCAACAAGGGGTACAAGAGGCTAATTTATATGGCCAATTGCCGCTTGCTGAGATACAATCTTACTCGCCTTTAAGTAACCACGCTTTATTTGATACTCTGTATGTGTATGAAAATCACCCTCTAATGACGTCGGGTAATCCGCCGGATGAGTTTCTTACTACTACTGCTATTGAAGGCATAGAATCGACTGAGTATCCTTTAACTTTGGCAATTGTACCAGGCGATAAATTAATTTTACGAATTAATTATCAGCTCCCTTATTTTAATCAAGAACAAATAGCGCAGATAATAGAACATTATAAATTTCTGCTGAATGAATTATTGACTTCCACAGGACAGTTAATTCAAGATTTACCAAAGGTTTCGCGGGCAAGTAAAACGAAACAACTTGAAATATTTAATGATACAGCGAGGGTTTATCCTGATCTTTGCTTACAGCAATGTATTGAAAAACAAGTATTTGTTTCACCCCATAGCTTAGCAATTTACGATGCTACAAGGCATTATACTTATGAAGCATTGAATAAACGAGTCAATCAGTTTGCATATTATTTAAGACAAGCGGGCGTTGGACCAGAAACGGTGGTTGGAATCTTTCTTGTTCGTTCAACCCAATTATTAGTGAGTATTCTCGCGGTAATCAAGGCGGGAGGAGCTTATTTGCCTTTAAATGAAGAATTGCCAAAGCAGCGTTTGCAGTATCTTTTAACAAATAGTCAAACCAAGATAGTCATTACTCAAACAACTTTAGTAGAGCAGTTAGACATTTATGATGGTTTAGTCATTAATGTAGATGCAATAGAGGATCAGCTTATAGCGTTTCCAGTAGCGAATCCTTCATTAATGAATACACCTCAAAATTTGATACAACTCTTATATACTTCCGGTTCAACCGGTCAACCTAAGGGAGTTGCCTTAGAACATCGAGGCTTAGTCAATCGCTTATATTGGATGCAAGAAATATTTCAGCTGCAAGCAGGTGAAAAAGTATTACAAAAAACGCCTGTCAGTTTTGATGTGGCAGGTTGGGAATTATTCTGGCCTTTAATGGTAGGTGGAGTGGTCGTTATGGCACCTCCTGGTATTCAAGCTGATGCATTGGCGTTGGCTAATTATCTACATCAGGAAAAAATTCAGGTAGTCCATTTCGTCCCTTCAATGCTTAATTTAATGTTATCGGTACCCAATGTAGACGCAATTACATCATTAAAATATGTCATTTGTAGCGGCGAAGCATTAAGCCCGCCTGTACAAGAGCAATTTTTTAATTTTTTATCGAATACAGCGTTGTATAATCTCTATGGTCCGACCGAAGCTTCTATTGATGTAAGTTATTGGCAATGCAAGCAAGGTCAAGAAGTTATGATTGGTAAACCCATCGCCAATATGGAACTTTATATATTAGATGCTTCCATGCAATTATTACCAGAAGGCATTGCAGGGGAACTTTATATTGGTGGAATTGGATTAGCTCGTGGCTATTGGCACCAAGAAGCGTTAACCTTTGAACGATTTGTCCCATGTCCATTTAAATCAGGTGCATTGCTATATCGAACGGGAGATTATTGCCGACTTCATTCTGATGGGAATATTGAATATATTGGCCGGCGGGATCAGCAGGTTAAAATACGGGGCCAACGTGTTGAATTAGGTGAAATTGAAGTTCATCTCACTGCACTTCCTTATATCAAGGAAGCAGCGGTTATATACCAAGATGAAAAGTTGTATGCTTATGTTTCTTTAGCTAAGGTTGCAAGCCAAGCTATAAATGAAACTTCTTTAGAGAATAGCATTCATCAAGCGCTAGAGAGTCAATTACCGAAATATATGTTACCAAATCCTATTGTATTGTTACCGCAGTTACCGCTTTCAATGAATGGTAAAATTGATAGGCTGGCATTAAAAACATTAAGTAATACGCATCAAGAAACACCAAAAGATACAAGTCACTCAGTATCGGTCATTGAAATTATTTTATGCGCTTTATGGGCAAAAGTGCTTAATTTAATCAATGTTTCACCAGAAGATAATTTATTTAGTCTGGGTGGGCATTCTTTAACCGCTACTCGTCTCATGTTACTTTTGCAACAAGCCGGCTATACTCAAGTCAGGATACAAGATATTTTTCTTAAACCCACACCTAAAGCAATGGCGGATTTTTTACAGCCAACAGCATCCTTGCAGATGCCACTAAATTCCCTAGAGCAAAAACCAAATCAGACAAACCGTCCTAATCAAATTCCACTTTCTTTTGCCCAGAAGCGCTTATGGTTTTTTGAGCAATGGTTTAGTAATCGACCTACTTACAATATTCCACTGCTTTTAAAAATAAAAGGTGAATTATTAACGGACATTTTAAAGCAAGCTTTAGAAAAAATTTTGGAGCGGCATGAAATTTTACGAACCGCTATAGCTCAAGAAAATAATATGCCTATACAAAAAATTCTACCTGTTTGCCAGCTTAACTGGCAGCTAAGTGAATGCGAAGAAAATATCTTCGATTATTGTCAATATAGTGCTTTAAAACCTTTTAATATTAATGAAGCACCTTTATGGCGAATTGAGGTTATCAAGAAAGATGAAGCATATTATGTGTTAATTAATTTTCATCATCTTATTTTAGATGGTTGGTCTCAGGAATTATTTTTAACAGAACTCTGGTCAACGTACTCTAAATTACTCGCCCAATTACCGGTACCAGATGAAACCGTGGGACAATATGCTGATTATGCCTTATGGGAGCAACAGCAGTTACAAAACGCGGCTTTTTCTAAGGAAGAAGCTTATTGGACTAAGCAATTAGCTGACTTACCCGATAGTTTAGCGTTACCGATGGATTTTAGTCGTTCAGCTCAAATGGATGATAAAGGTGATTTAGCAGAATATTGGCTTAATATTGAGGCGGCTGAAGTTAAGGCTTTTCTTGAACAGTATCAAGTTACACCTTTTATGTTCTTTTTAACGGTATTTTATGTATTGTTGTACCGCTATAGTAATATGGAAGACATTATTGTGGGCACACCCGTCGCAAATCGTGGACTTACTGAAACAGCCTCTATGCTAGGCTTGTTTTCTAACACCGTTGCTTTACGGGCTCATTGTAATTCTGAACTAAGCTTTATTGAATTATTGAATCAAATTAAACAGACAGCCATTCAAGCCTTTGCTCATGAAAAACTACCCTTTGATTGGGTCGTTGAAGCGTTGGCAATTCCAAGAAATATCAATCATCATCCTGTGTTTCAAGTCATGTTTGCTTATGAAGAGCTTGCTCAACATTTGCAAGAAGGGAACTTAAATATTGAATTTCTTACAATTAATACTTATACCAGTAAATTTGATTTGAGTTTAACGATACGTAAAGTAGGTGAAAAGTTTGTTGTAGGCTTTGAATATGCTACCAGTTTGTTTATTCAGGCTACGATTAATAGAATAGCCCAACATTATGAAACCTTAATTAACGCTATAATCTCTAAACCCAGCGGCAAATTAGCTGAATTTAATTTATTAACAGGGGCAGAATGGTTGCAAATTCTTAAATGGAATTCAACGGACGTAGCCTATAATTTTAATGATTCAATACTACAACTTATTAGCAATCAGGCGGCAAAAACACCAACTAAAACGGCACTTTCAAGCTTACAAGAAAGCATAACTTATCAAGAATTAATATCTCACGTTAACCAAGTTGCATGCCGCTTAACTCAGCTCAATATTCAGCCAGGTATGCGTATTGGTTTATATGCCGAGCGAGATCTTAATTTTATTATCACTCTCCTTGCCATTTGGCAAGTGGGTGCTTGTTATGTGCCTCTCGATCCTGAACACCCGGCAGAACGTAATCAATTAATAATGAAACAAGCTGATTTAAGTATATTATTGGTAGGTGATAACTACACACAGACTAAATTTGAAACATCTGTAAAAATGTATCCATTTAGTAAGATTTTCTCAGTAGAAGATCATGCAGGCGCTAAGAGTGTGGCTTATCGCTATACGCCAAGAGATATGGCTTATATTATTTTTACTTCGGGCTCAACTGGGCAGCCTAAAGGCGCTATGGTGCAGCATAATGGTATGCTTAATCATATCTACGTAATGCTGGATGAACTATTAATTACACAAGCAGATTGTATTGCACAAACGGCTTCCCAATGCTTTGATATCTCTATTTGGCAAATGGTTGCGGGTTTACTTGTGGGAGCTGAAATACATATTGTGCAAGGCGATCAAGCCAAACAGCCAAAACAATTATTACACGTATTGCAAAAAGCAAATATTTCAATTTTAGAAATTGTACCCTCCTTATTTTCAATGGTAATAACGGAATTAGAACAGTCTTCTCAATGTAACTTAGAAAAGTTACGTTATGTGTTACCGACCGGTGAAGCTCTGCCTCCTATCCTTTGCGAAAGATGGTTTGCTCGTTTTCCTGAGATTGGACTGATCAATGCTTATGGTCCTGCTGAATGTGCAGATGATGTTACTTTGTTCAAAATCCATTCAGCCAATTTTGATATGCTTTCAAGTTATGTCCCTATTGGCAAACCAGTTAGTAATATTAAGCTGTATTTATTGAATAACGCTTTGCAACCTGTGCCTGTCGGAGTTATTGGCGAAATTTATATTAGTGGAATCGGTGTAGGTGCAGGTTATGTAAATGCAGAAGCGCTTACCGCACAGCAATTTTTAAGCAATCCTTTTAAAGAAGATGCTTACCCTGTGCTATATAAAACCGGTGATCTAGCTAAATATACAGCTGATGGGAATATCATTTATATTGGACGTAGTGATTCACAAGTAAAAATAAATGGCAACCGGATAGAACTTGCTGAAATAGAAGCTGTTCTTGCAAAACACAAGGATATAAAAGAAGTCGCTGTCGCGGTTAAAACTATTTCTGGGGGGGATTATTTAATTGCTTATTGTGTCCCGAAAGCTTCAACCCTAGAATTAACGAATTTTCGTGCTTGGTTAAAACAATCGTTGCCTTCCTACATGTTACCAAATGATTTTGTTTGCTTAGACCGTTTGCCTTTAAATGCAAATGGTAAAATTGATCGTAAAGCATTACCTTTGCCTCAGCTAAAAAATATGCTTGAAGTGACTGTAGCCCGTCCTGCAAGAGACAAACAAGAAGAAAAATTATTAGGATTATGGCGCGAAGTACTTAATAAACCAGAGTTACAGTTTGACGATGATTACTTTTTAAATGGGGGACATTCCTTATTAGTAATCGAACTGTTAGGTAAAATACATGAGCAGCATCACTTAAATTTACCTATACAAGCGATTTTTATGAATCCAACGGTAACTCAGTTATATGATTATATGAAAGGCTTAACGCTTAAGGATAACCCATATTCTGATATTACTTTAATTAACCGTAGCGAGAAATTGCCTTTATCCTTAGCCCAGTTACGCATTTGGTTTTTCTGTGAGCTTTATCCTGAAAAGGCTTTATATAACGTACCTTTAATTTTAAAAATGCAAGGCTTTTTAAATAAGGAATGCTTAATCGAATGTTTTAACAATTTGATTGCTCAACATGAAATATTCCGTAGTCGAATGATCAATGAAGAGGGTGAACCTTATATTATTATTGAAAAAAATCCATCTTACATTATTCCTTGCATTGATTTTAGTCGTTCGAATGCAAATGAATTAGATGAACATTTAGAAAAATTACTCGAGGAACCTCTGCTAACAGATGTCAATTTATTATGGCGAGCAGAATTAATTGATTGTGGTGAACAACAGCATTTGTTAGTGATCATTTTACATCACCTTATCAGTGATGAATGGACATTGCAGCTTATTGAAAAATACTTGGCCCAGCAATACCACGCTAAGATAAATAATTTAACATTAACGTTAGAAAAAAAACAAACCGATCCTCAATATGTCGATTTTGCCGCATGGCAACTTAATTGGCTGACGTCTGATAAAGTGAAATCTTTTCAAAAATATTGGCAACAAAAACTTGCACATATCCCAGAACAGCTGGTGTTTCCATTTGCTTTACCACGGCCTGCGCAACCAAGCTTTAAAGCCAAACATTGTAGTTGGCATATTTCTATGGATAAGCTTGCCAAGCTACAAATCATCTTACATCAATCTAGCTGTACCTTATTCATGGGGTTACTCGCGCTTTATAATTTATTATTATATCGTGCTACCGGTTGTAAAGATTTGGTAGTTGGTACACCCAGTGCTGGTCGACATTATCCTTCTGTACAGAATATGCTGGGTTTATTTATCAATAGCTTACCTTTACGCAATCTTATTAATGAAGAAACGAGTTTTATTGATTGGCTAAATGAAATTAAGAAGACCTGCTTAGAAGCCTATGAACAGCAGGATTTCCCTTTTGAAAAAATAATAGATACTTTAGGTCTGCGAAGACAGCTACAGTTTCATCCTATTTTCCAGGTTTGGCTTGTGTTACAGCAGAGTAATTCTACTGCAATTGAGTGGCCTGATTTGAACGTTGAAGCGCAAGGTAGAACCAGTCCTTATACGAAATTTGATTTAAATTTTTGGGTAATTGAAAATCAAAGTGGCTTAATCTGCGGATTTGAATATGCCGAGGATTTATTTACGCCGCAATCAATCAATTTATTAGCAGATTATTTTAACCAATTATTTGAGTATATTATCAGCAGTCCAGAACAACCGTTATCTGCTTTACCCGCTTTTCCAGAGATATTAAGGATGAAAGAGTATAAGATGAAATCTGCTAATTCAATTATAGCTTGGTTTGAGAATCAATTGCTTGCAACACCACAGGCCATTGCAATTAAACAACAAGAACTTTCCATTAGTTACAAGGAATTTAATAGGTTGACGAACTTGATTGCTGCTTGGCTTCTAAGTAAGCAGATTAGTAAAGAATCGATAGTCATTATCTATTTACCACGAAATTATTATGCAGTAACGGCTATTTGGGGTGTATTAAAAGCGGGAGCTGCTTATTTGCCTCTTGATTTTAGTCTTCCACTGCAGCGGGTTATGAATATCTATAACGAAGTTAAGCCAGCAGCTATTCTTACTCTTAAGGATTGCCTTGCAAACTTTACTGAAGAAGTCTCTAATTTATTATTGGTTGACGAATGCTTAGCTCAACCGGTTGATTTGCCCGTGATAAGTCAAACACTTGAAAGCCATGACTTAGCTTATGTATTATATACTTCAGGCTCTACCGGTAAACCTAAAGGAGTGATGATTGAGCATGGCAGTCTAATAAATTATTTACAATGGGCTTATCATCATTATCCTATCCAGTCCGGTACAGGAACAGTTTTACATACTTCACTGGCGTTTGATATGTCAGTGACGGCTCTTTACCTGCCTCTGTTAGCTGGTAAAACCTTAACCATTTTGCCTGAAAAAGCTAATCCCTGGCCTTTAATTGACTATTTTAAACAAGGCAGTAATCAGTTAAGCTTTATTAAATTAACGCCTAGCCATTTGAAAGCATACAATAAACTATTGTCCGCAGAATTAATCCAAAATCAAACCGAGGCCTTAATTTTAGGGGGGGAAAATTTAAACTATGAAGATTTAAATAAATGGGCTAGGGTAGAACCTAGTATCAAATATTATAATGAATATGGACCGACTGAAGCTACAGTAGCTTGTACCTGTTATGAAATTAAACCAGAAGAGTTTAATCATACGGGGCCCGTTCCCATAGGTTATCCTATCCAGAATATGGTTTATTATGTTGCAGATGAAAGGGGCAATCCTGTTAAGCAAGGTGAAATAGGAGAATTGTATATTGGGGGTGGAACCTTGGCTCGAGGTTACTTGGGACAAGAGTCATTAACTCAAGAAAACTTTATTTCTCATAAACTTGAAGCGATTGAAGCGACACGTTGGTATAAAAGCGGAGATAGAGTACATGTTATTAACAGTGAGCTTTTAAACTATTTGGGAAGATTTGATAATCAAATTAAATGGCATGGTTACCGCATTGAATTAACCGAAATTGAGCAAACTTTGCTAGCACATGATGACATTGAGCAAGTTTGTATTTTTTTATATAGTGATCAAGACGATAAGGATTTTTCTGAATTACGTTGTTATTATACGGCTAATGAATTTATTCCTACAGAAGAAGAAATAAAACTTTATCTTAAAAATTTTCTGCCTGAATATATGATCCCAGGGCGTTTCATCCATGTGTCAGAGTTCCCATTAACGAGTAATGGAAAAATTGATCATAGATCCTTACAGAATAATAAGCCATCAGTACTGATTCAAGCAAAAGAATTACAAAAGCCACAGAATCATACAGAACAAATCCTTTTGGAACTCTGGCAAATAGTTTTAAAGCGTGATCAAATAAGTATTTTTGATAATTTCTTTACCCTGGGTGGCGATTCTATCTCAAGTATTCAAATTGTAGCAAAAGCCCGAAAACTTAATATCAAGCTTACAATAAAAGATATTTTTAGTTATCCGACCATTGCTGAGTTAGCAATGCAAATAGGGGCGGTAACAATAGTCGATAAAGAGCCATCTTTGGCAATGAATTTAAATCATATAGTATTAAGTCCTATTCAACACTGGTTCTTTAGTCAGCCATTGACTTATAAGGCACAATTTATCCAAGCCTATTTATATAATTATTTTGAACCCATTGATGAATTGATTTTGATTAAGGCTTTGAATCATCTTGTAAAAATTCATCCTGTGTTTAAATATACTTTTACGTCAATAAATGGAAATTGGCTAGCTAGCGAACACACTCAGCTCGATGATAGGGTATGTTTTGCGAAAGTTAGCACTTGTAATCAATACCAAGACATCATTGAAAATACATTAAATAAATTCAATTTACCAAAAGGTCCATTAATAGCGGCAATTACGTGCGAAGAAGATAAGACTCAATTATGGATAGGGGTGCATCACTTACTGATTGATACGATGTCTTGGTCTATTTTGCTTAGGGATTTGAATGAAATTTATCAGCAAATTAAATTAACTAACTCAAGTAGCCTTGGAGCAAGAGTCAGTTATTATGACTGGGTTAGTGAATTATCTAAACAAGCGAATACTCCCGCTATGTTAGCCCAACTCCCGTATTGGAAAATGCTATTAAATCAAGCCAAACTACAGGCAAGAATAAGCGTTAACCCTTTATCAGCTACCATTGAAAACTATTCAATTAAAATCGATACTCTAACAACCAATGGGCTTATCAAGGTAGCGCAACGTGAACGTTGTTCATTACAAGATATTGCATTAACAGCGTTAGCGTTAGCATTTTATCAATGTAATAATCAAAACTGCTTAGCACTTATGTTAGAAGGTTATGGCCGTCATGGCGTTGCTGAACAAATTGATGTTAGCGACAGTATAGGATGGTTTACTTCTCGTTATCCTGTTTTATTAACGGTTGAACCCAATCAAAATCTCCTACTATTACTAAGTCAAGTAATAGAAAGCTTAGCGCTTACACCAGAGGATGGCGTTAGTTATGGCGTGCTAAGATATTTATGTGAGCTTCCGCAAGCACAGCAATTAAAGCAATTGCCTGAGCCAGAAATTCTTTTTAATTATTTAGGAGAGTTACTGGATACAGAGCCAGCGCATTCTTGGCAATTATCCCAAACTCAATATCCTTTGCCAGATTTATATGCTTTACAGGGAGTATCGGCTCTTGAAATTAATTGTGGTTTGCAACAGCAACAATTAATGGCGGATTGGACTTATAATACAAAATGCTATTCCATTGATAACATTAAAGAATTGGCAGAGAAATTTATAGCTAACTTACATGCCTTTGTGCCCGGAAATCCGACTAGTGATAAACCAGATCCTACAACGCTTGAGTTTAGTTTATCCCCTATCCAAGCAGGTTTACTTTATCATAGTTTAACGGAGCCTGAGTTAAATGCTTATCATACGCAATCTGTTTATGAGATTGAAAAATTAGATAAGCTGGTGCTTTTTAAAGAAGCATGGCAAATCCTGCTAAATTCACATACAGCACTACGTTTAGGTTTCAATTGGGAAAATTCCATTGAACCCTCTCAAACCATTGCGGAAGACCTTATTCTCCCTTGGCAAAATTTTGACTGGTCCAGCTTAGATAAACAAGCTCAGCAAGTGCAGCTAGAACAACTTTTGCAAGCGGATTTTCATGAGCCTTTTAATTTACAAAAACCACCGTTATGGCGAGTGTATTGTATTCATTTAGCTGCAGAGAAATATTGGTTAGTATGGTCTTGCCATCACTTAATTATTGATGGTTGGACTACAGGTTTGTTGCTTAACCAATTAAGTGAAATTTATCTTGTATTAAAAAACCGACAAATTCCCGCTATAGAACCTAGTAATTATCGTTTTTATATCAATTGGTTGCAGCAACAAAACATGGAGAAAGCACGCTTATTTTGGAAAAATTATTTAAAAGATTTAGAAGCTCCTACGTTAATTAGTTTGAAATCGGTACAAAATTATCTTGCTGGAGAGGAAAATAAATCCAATATATCTGCTCATTATTTTTCGCTGGATCCCACTGAAACAAAATTACTTCTAGCGTTACTCAGTAAGCAAGGATTAACCTTAAGCACAGTTTTACAATATGCTTGGGCGAAAGTATTGAGCCAATATACCGATCATAAGGAAGTGGTTTTGGGAATCGTATGTTCAGGTCGGCATATAGAGCTACCCGAAATTAATGAAATGTTTGGTTTACTTATCAATACTATACCTTTGCGAATTAATTGTTTGGCTTTTCATGAGTTAGCTGATTTGTTGCTATTACAGCAAGACTTTATTGAGTTGCAAGATTTTTCATATTTGTCTTTAACCGATATTCAAAAACAAGCAAGGTTACTCAATCAGCATCAATTGTTCAATACTGTCTTAATCATTGAAAATATAGCTTTAAATAATGAGGGGCTTCAAAATAGTTATCAATTAAAACCCGTGTTTGAAAGGGAAGCGACAGGATATCCCCTCGCCCTAAGTGTAACGATGTCCATGCAGAATGAACTGTATTTTAAGCTAGCTTATCATACAGCTCATTTTCCTGAAATTGCCATCCAACAAATGGCGGAGAGTTTGCTAAGCGTATTAAAAAATTTAACGTTAAGTACAACGTTAAATTCAATTGATTTATGGAAAACGCCCACTTACCAAGCCTTTTGGTTAAAGGCAAATGCTACGCATATGCCTAATATCCAGCAGCAAACCATAAAAACTTGCTTTGAAGAGCAGGTTAACTTATCGGCAGAAAATCTTGCTTTAATAGAAGATTCAACGAGTTATAGTTATGCCATGCTAAATAAACAGGCCAACCAATTAGCGTGGGAATTAAAAGATTACAAGGGGCTTAAGTTACAAGATCGCGTTGCAGTATCTATTGAACGAAGTGCTGAGCTTACAATTACCATTATAGCTTTATTGAAGTTAGGTGCTATATATGTGCCTGTGGATAGCGCCTACCCTAAAGAACGTATAACATATATTTTAAATGATACGACGCCTAAATTTTTGATATTATCAGCAAAACATCAATCAAAATTTATTGATATTAATATTCCTCTTTTTACCTATGAATCATTATTTTTAGAAGCTCAATTGCGCCCTGACACCAATCCTGCTGCCAATGTCAAGCCATCGGATATTGCTTATATTATGTATACTTCTGGTTCCACCGGACAGCCAAAAGGTGTGTTAAACACGCAAATTGGAATTTGTAATCGTATTCTATGGGGGATTGCAAATATGCAAATGGTTACTGGTGATCGCTTACTCTGTAATGCATCTCCAGGGTTTGATATTAGTTTTGGTGAAATGTTTTTACCTCTTTTAGGGGGGGCAACGCTGGTTATTTGGCCAGAACAAGAGAGAGATAGTTTGAATCTTGCTCAAACGATTCAACGCCAAGGGATTACCATAATCCATTTATTGCCTTCGATATTAAATGATTTGCTTGAGGAACCCACTTTTTTAAGCGCTGATAAGCTGAGAGTGATTGAATGCGGTGGTGAAAAAGTTAATGTTAAACTTAGAGACAAAATCTTTAATCGCAGACAAATTGCCTTGCATCATTTGTATGGGCCTACAGAAGCTGCGATTAGTATTAGCTGTTGGCATATGCATGCTAAGCCTTATAGCGATCGCTTACCGATTGGTTATCCTATTTGGAATACCCAATTATATATTTTGGATAGTGAATTATCAGTTACTCCAATCGGTATTACTGGCGAAATATATATTAGCAGTCTCTGCATTGCTAAAGGTTATCTTAATAAGGAAGAGGAAACAGTAAAAAAATTTATTTTAAATCCCTATAAACCTACGGAATATTTATATTGTACCGGTGATTTAGGTCGATATTTGCCTGATGGTACGATTGAATTTTTGGGAAGAATTGACGAACAAATCAAAATTCGGGGACATAGAATTGAACTAGGAGAAATAGAAGCTTGCTTATTAGCGCTACCCTCTATCTCTGCAGTAAAAGTGCTTTGTCAGGGTGATGATGAGGCAAATAAATTTCTAGTTGCCTATTTGATTCCAAATGCAGCCACTAAGACAAAGGATTCTGAGCCTTTTATCCAAAACATCCATGAATATTTGCAGAAAAAGTTGCCGGCTATTATGCTTCCTAAGCATTTAATTATATTAGCATCTTTTCCCTTAACCCGTAACGGTAAAATTGATACGAATCAATTGAAAATGCATAAACTCAGTGTAGAGCCTGTTAGAGAGTTATCGACAGAGCCAAAGACTGAAATGGAGGAGACTATATTAAAACTTTGCCAAGAATTAATACCCGAAGTTAACTTAACCCTCCAAGATAATTTTTTTATGGCAGGCGGTAATTCATTATTAGCGATGCAATTCCTGACTCGGCTAAGAAAGCTTTTAAATTTGCCCATTACCGTGCAAACCTTGTTTCAAAACCCAGTCCTTAAAAAATTCTGCCAGAGTATAGAAAAGCATCCCAAGTATAAGGAAGATAGTTTATTGCATCTCACTCCAGATATAGGAAATAAGCCAAAACTTTTTATGTTTCATCCTGTTTCAGGTTTAGTCAGCGATTATCATACTTTAGCCAAATATGCTTTGGATTTTGATATTTACGCAATAAGTAATCCCTATTTTGGAGATAACAATAATAGCTATTCTTCACTTGCGGCCATGGCGGCTGACTATATAAAGATAATAAGCTCTCTGGAAGTTGAATCCTATAATTTAGCTGGCTGGTCATTTGGTGGAGTTATAGCGTATGAAGTTGCTCGACAATTAACTGAACAAGGTAAGTCAATTAATTTACTATTGCTTATAGATAGCTATCATCGAGAGCAAATTGAAAAAAGTGAAATAGAAGAGGATGTTAATAAAATCCTGCAAAAATTCCATACGGATTTTGAATTCAAACATTTATTAAGGCAAGAAATTATAAATAACCGTAATTTATTATTACATTATAAACCCATGCCTATTCCATGCGAAGCCATATTCTTAAAGGCTTCTACTAAAGAGTATTCTGCAACGGGACAAGAATTCTCAGGTTGGGAGGATTATCTAAAAAAAATCTCAGTATATCCCTTATCAGGCGAGCACTATGAATTATTTAATAGAAATAATGTAGCTGAAATGGTGGTTTTTCTACAGAAAATAGCCGACGATCAGAAAAAAGAAGTTAATATTTAATTTGTAATTTATTTTTTGCGATAAAGTCGCTATTTTAGCCCAGTTTATTTGCTTTAATTTTCTAGTGCTGCCTAACTTGATAATGCTAAAACAAATTAATTACTTTTTCATAAATAATTCCACCAAGCATTGAGCATGTTCAAGTGATGCATTTAATGCAGGGATATAATTCAAACTTTTTCCGCCTGCTTTTATAAATAATTCTTCATTTTCTACGCAAATTTCTTCTAGGGTTTCAAGACAGTCGACAGCGAAACCGGGACAAATAATATCTAAATTTTTATAACCTTTTTGTCCTAATTCTTCTAATGTTTTATCACAATAAGGGGTAAGCCATTCAGCTTTTCCAAAGCGAGATTGAAAAACAGCTAACCAATCAGTAGACGTTAAATTCAATTCTTGTGCTATGCGTTTTGCTGTGGTTTGGCAGTAAGATTGATAAGGATCGCCATCATTAACAAATTGTTTAGGGATACCGTGAAAAGAAAAAACTAATTTTTCTCCACGACCATTTTTATCCCAATAATTAGAAATACTATTCGCTATTGCTTTAATATAAGAAGCATGTTCCACATATTGGTTATAAAAGTGAATTTCAGGTAGCCAATTACTTTTTTTTAATTCCTGAGCAATGCCATCAAAAGCGGAGGCTGTTGTCGTCGCAGAAAATTGAGGATAAAGTGGTAAAATAATTAATTTTTTAATTTCTGGTAAATTTAATTTTTCTAATGCTGAGGCAATGGATGGATTGCCATAACGCATACCCAGGCTCACGCGATATTGCTCAGGTGCTTGTTCATTTAAGAGATCTTGAATTTTCTCTGTTAATGCCAGAGAAAGAACTTTTAATGCTGAGCCTTCTTCTTGCCAAATTTTTTGGTACAGTTTTGCTGAGCGGCTTGGGCGAAAAGGAAGAATAAAACCATATAGAATAATATTCCATATAGGTTTTGGAATTTTTATAACGCGAGGATCTGATAAAAATTCACGCAGGTATTTTCTAACTGCTTTTGTTGTTGGCGCATCTGGAGTACCTAAATTTAAAAGTAATACGCCTATCATGTTCGGATACCTGTTCCTTTGTTTAATAAATGCAAATTCACATAAAAAAGAATAATAATAGTTGAAACTATAACCATAAGAGCGAGAGTTAAATGAATATCACTAATACCTAAAATTCCATAACGAAATGCATTAACCATATATAAAATTGGATTAAATAAAGAAACTTGTTGCCAAAATGGGGATAAATCCTTGACTGAATAAAATATCCCGCCTAAATAAGTCAGCGGTGTTAAAATAAACGTCGGAATAATTGAAATATCATCAAATTTTTTCGCATACAAACCATTTAAAAAGCCTGCAAGTGATAAAAGAATAGCTGTTAAAAAAATAATCATAATTGTTAATAAAAAACTGTAGACAGTAAGTTTTGTAAAAAATAAAGAAATAATCGCGACAATAAAACCGACGGTTAACCCACGAATCACCCCTCCCGAAATAAAACCCGTTAATATGAGCCAATTCGGCATAGGGGATATTAGCATTTCTTCAATGTTTTTTTGAAATCGTGCGCTAAAAAAAGAGCCGACGACATTGGCATAAGCATTCGTGACAACGGCCATCATGATTAAACCCGGTGCTATATATTGCATGTAAGTAAAACCTTGAATTTTACCTAATTGCTTCCCCACTAAAGTTCCAAAAATAACAAAATACAATAACATCGTAATAGCGGGAGGTAATAACGTTTGTATCCAAATTTTTAAAAAACGAAGAATTTCTTTTTTTAATAAAGTTTTAAAGGCAATGTAATTGGAATAGGTTGCCATAAAATAATTTTACCTCTATTGAAGGGTATAAAGTGTATAGTTAATACAAACTTACAAAAGGCTGAAATAGGCTAAATAAACGTGCGATAGTAAGTTTTACTAAGTTAAAAATACGGTTATAAAATTTAATTATACGCATGGCCAACTAAGCGTAAAAAAAGTTCTTCTAACCGATTGGATTTATTTCGCATACTCGTAATCATAATAGATTGTTCTGTTAATTTAGAAAATAAATAATTAAGATTTTGATTTTGATTAATACTGATTTCTAACGTAGTTTCATCCAGCATAGTGATAGGGTAACCTTCGATAAAAGGTAACTCTGTTATAGGTGTCTTTAAGTAAAGAATAAAAGTTTCAATTTGTAATTTTTTTAATAACGATTTCATCGTTGTGTTTTCAACAATATATCCCTTATCAATAATAGCGATATTTTTACAAAGGGTTTCTGCTTCTTCTAGGTAATGCGTTGTTAAAATGATTGTTGTACCTTGTTGATTGATTTCTTTCAAAAAGTCCCAAGTTGCTCGCCGAATCTCAATATCGACGCCTGCGGTGGGTTCATCAAGAATTAGTAATTTTGGTTCATGAATTAATGCTCTGGCTATCATTAGACGGCGTTTCATACCGCCTGATAAATTACGTGATATTTGATCACGCTTATCCCATAAACCCAGTTTATTTAAATAATGATGAATTTTATCTTTAGCCAGTACACTTGACATACCATAATAACCGGCTTGATTAAGTAAAATTTGGTAAGCATTTTCAAAAATATTAAAATTAAAATCTTGAGGTACTAAACCTATGCATGATTTTGCAATTGAGGCTTGTTCCTGAATATCATAGCCAAAAACGTTAACATTCCCACTGGTTTTATTGATTAATGAGCTTATTATGCCAATGGTAGTTGATTTTCCAGCTCCATTTGGTCCTAATAAAGCGAAAAAATCTCCTTCTTCAACTTGAAGATTAATTCCATTTAATGCAGAAACACCGTTTGCATAGGTTTTTTTTAAATCAGAAATAGTGAGGGCAGCCATAATTGAATTCTCAATAAATCATGTAAGAAAAGAAAAGGGTAAATGAAAAATTGAATTTTCTTGTTCGGATAATGTGATAAGCAAATATTACCTTAAAAGTTATTTTTTTAATACAGTGAATTTTTAGAGAATTTTTTTTAAGTAAATAGGCGTAATTTTTATCTCAAACGTTGATAGCGTCTTGTTGAAAGAAAAAATTGCAGAGAAATTGAAAGCGTAGCTTATAGCATTATTTTAAAGGAAACCTTTAACTTTCGTATTTTGAATAGATAAAGAATAATATTGTGTCAATTTACGCTATAGCTCTCTTCATAACAATTGTATTGGAGTAAATCATTATTTCTTGAGAGCTATATATTAACTAAAAACTCAGGCTTATTTTCAATTTGAAAGATAATAATATTAAAATTTTTTTAAAAGAAAGATAAAATAATTACATTTTAGGTTTAAGTGAATTTTGTTCATTAACGCTCAAATTAACTAATTCTTTTTCTGTTTTCCCTTCTAAAATACTATAATCTATTCCTCTTTTAATTGAATCAGCATGTGACATTGTAAACCATTTATGATCTACCTGCTCACGAGTTAAACCTACTTTCAGTCCATAAAGTTGTCCTCTATTCAATTCTTTAACAGTATCATAAGTAAAGTGATCGTTTGTCATTAAAAAAACATGACTAGAAGTAAACCAATCATGGTTAACTTGTTCACGTGTTAAACCCATGTCCAAACCTTTTAATTGGGCTGAGTTTAAACCTTCAATATCTTCATAGGTATTACCATCGCTGTCGGCCAAGGAAGCGACGAAGGAGCGAGGCCGATAGTCCCTGGTAGACCGTAGTGCCGGATGTTTTGC
>CBCSKA010000029.1:0-6694 GCA_965140885.1 Legionellaceae bacterium
GAATATTTCATCTGTAGTATCAATACGACAAAGTCGCTCGGTAATTAGTCCGACAGTCTCCCTCGGTAATGACACTATTCTAATTTACTTTATCATTACGGGTAATAGTCAAATCAAATGCCATCTTCTACAAATTGAGAGAACAACAATTTTTGGGCAAATCATTAATGAAAACCGTTTCCATGATAACTTGTTGATAAATCTTAGGAAATAAATTTTCCTTTAGCTGGTCAACGGTGACTAATTGTATTGAGCAAAATATACCATTTTCAATTAGTTTGTTAGCTAACTCTCTTTCAAAAGCCATCTTTGTTGTCAAAGCTAAAGGCTCATCACTTAAAAAATTTAAATCACTCTGTTTACCTTTATAGCTATTTGGGCCCAAAATTTCGCCATAAATCCTTAATTTAGTGGCATCTATTTTGAATTTATTACATAAATCAATTATGCAATCACTATTATTTTTAAGCTGTTCTAAGGTTATATTAGCCATATATTCCCTATCTAAATAATTAACTCTGTATTTTCAATAAAATTAACAAAAGTTCTTCATTAAAAGCTATTTATTTTTTTCTCATCAGAATTTGTTGATTGATCATCATTATCTGTTCCACGGGGTTGCGGTGAAGATGAATTAGTAACTGTATGAACCAAAGAATTAGCCAGGTTATCCGGAGGTGGTGGATGTATTATACTATTTTTTGAATTTTTTTGAAGAATCATATCATTTTCAGAGGGTTGCAGTGAAGATAAATTAGTAACTGTATAATACTCCCCAAAAACTGGACCACTAAGAGAGACATAAAAATGTTAAACTATCACTCTTGGAGGTAACGTTATGAGTACAAAAAAACCGAGAAATTATACAGCAGAATTTAAGGCAAAAGTTGCGATGGAAACTATCCGTTGAGATCTAACGCTGAATGAGCTTTCAAAAAAATAGAGTGTACATACCACCCAAATTAACCGATGGAAGCAGCAGGCATTAGCCGGCATCAAAATCAGTTTTAATGGCAAACAACAAAAATCAGAAAGCGCCCAGGAAAAACTAACCGATGATTTATACCGACAAATAGGTCAATTAACCTGTGAAAATGAGTTTTTAAAAAAAAGAGTATGGGAATAAGCCTAGAAGAAAAACGCGCCCTGCTAGATCCGACGGATAAAAATTTAAGTACACGCGAGCAATGCCGATTGTTAAATTTACACCGTTCAACAATGTATTATAAAGCCAAAGTTGAATCGGATGAGAATTTGCTACTCATGCGCTTACTGGATGAAGAATATACTCGTCATCCCTTTAAAGGCGTGCTTCGAATGGAAGCTTATTTACGTGACCGAGGGTATTGTGTTAATGCCAAACGGGTTAGAAGATTACTCAGGTTAATGGGGTTAGAAGCCATTTATCCTAAGAAAAATTTAAGCAAGGCAAATCCAGCCAATAAGAAATACCCGTATTTATTGAAGGATTTAGCTATCACAAAACCGAATCAAGTGTGGTCAACGGATATCACCTATATTCGCCTTTCACAGGGGTTTATCTACTTGGTAGCTGTGATAGATTGGTATAGCCGCTATGTGTTGAGCTGGCGCTTGAGTAACAGCTTAGATGCTTCTTTTTGTATAGAGACATTGGAAGATGCACTCATGCTTCATGGATTCCCTGAGATTTTCAATTCCGATCAGGGTGTTCAATTTGCTCGCGAAGCTTTTACAGGATTGTTGTTAGCCAATGGTATTAAAATCAGTATGGATGCTAAAGGGCGAGCTTTTGATAATATTTTTATTGAACGTCTCTGGCGCTCGGTAAAATAGGAAGAAGTTTATCTAAAGGATTATGCATCCATCAAGGATGCAAAAGCAGGGCTTGGCAATTATTTCAATTTTTATAATCATGAGCGGCATCATCAGAACTTGGATTATAAGAAACCTGCGGAAGTTTATTTTGGCATAAAATTACCTGTGGACTACATTAATAATGCGGATAACAACTTGCTCGTTCCTCGCAAAGTTACCCACATTATTAATATGGGTCCACAGCTGCAATAATACTATTTTTTTATTTGGATTTTATGTCTCATTCTAGTCAAAAATTGGTCTTGTAAATGGGGAGTACTTTATATTTTAATACTATTGAATGTTGGGTAATTGAAAGAGTTAGGAAAGCTTTGTTATAAAAAATGGATAATGCTTGAAACATTGTAACGAGCTTTCATCCATGAAAAAGCTCGTTAACTGAATGGAAGTTTTGATCAATTCCTTTTAACCTAGAGGCAGTCAATCCTTTTTTATTTTCATCATCCGTGATGAATGCTACCTATGAAGTAATTATGATACAGTAGAAAAAAACGACCAGTGTGATTTATGATTAAGTATTGTAGGATTTTATCTATCATGTATTTAGAATGAATTTCTTTTGATACCTATATGATGGAATTTGTATTAATTAATAAGTTTTAATTCCTCCATTATCTTAATCATTTTTGCGAATGACTGCATAATAAAAACCATCCATATTATCTTGCCCAGGTAGTATTTGTCGGCCAGGGTTAAGTTTAATTCCCCAATCGGCAATAATTGGTATTTCTTCTGCATTTTCATGTGTTGCGAGAAATTTACTAATGGTTTGTGTATTTTCTTCAGGCATTATAGAACAGGTTGAATACACTAAAATTCCCCCGGGAATAAGTAGGGTCCATAAAGCATTTAATAATTTGGTTTGTTGTTCATGTAAAGTTGTGAAATCACTTTCACGTCGTAAATATTTAATGTCGGGATGTCGACGTATAACACCAGTGGCTGAGCAAGGGGCATCAATCAATATTCGATCAAACAGGATGCCATCCCACCATTTTGCTGTTTCTGCGGCATCACATTCAATTAATGTGGCAGATAAAGTTAAACGAGATAAATTTTCCTTGACCTTGTTTAAACGCTTTCCATCTTTGTCAATCGCAATCAATTCTTTTAAATTGGGTTGTAATTCAAGGATATGCGCAGTTTTACCACCCGGAGCAGCGCAAGCATCAAGTACCCGTTGTTGTGGTTCTACTGCTAATAATTGCGCGGCTAATTGGGCTCCTAAATCTTGAACTGATACGCAGCCTTTATCAAAGCCAGGTATTTTTTTTATTTCAGTAGGATTTTCTAAAATAAGACCTTGAGGTGAAAAAAGCGTTTTTTCAGCATTAATATCTTCAGCTTTGAGTAAAGTTAAATATTTATCTCGTGATTGTTTTTGTTCATTAATACGTAGCGTTAAAGGAGAATGTTGATTATTTGCGGTAATAATTTTTTGCCAATGATGAGGCCAAACTAATTGGATTTTATTTAGTAACCATTCTGGATGCAGTGTTTCACTTTCGGGATTTTCATGAAGTTTTTCTAATAGGGTTTCTTTATTGCGTTGAAAATTTCTCAAAATAGCATTCACAAAAATAGGCGCCCACGTTTTGTGCGTTTTTTTCGCTGCATCGACCGTTTCAGAAACTGCAGCATGTTCTGGGGTTCGCATATTCAATAATTGATATAAACCGATAGTAATAATTACTTCAATCATTTTATCTTTAGGTTTAATCGATTTCGTTAATAAAGCTTTGCAAATCGCCTGTAATCGGGGGAAAAATCGCAAAGTGCCGTAACATAATTCTTTTATTAAATGAAGTTGTGGAGTTGTGACAGTGGTATATCGACCTATGGCTTCTTTTAACGAAATATTGTCTTTAATAACAGCCGTAATAATTTGTGCGGCAATAAAGCGAGAATTCATTTTAGTAAATCCTAAATTTTAAATTGCGATAAGAAGCTGGATTTTAGTACACTTTCTATTTTTAAGCACTCTATCGATTCCTAGATAGAAGAATTTAAATAGTTTAATAAGGTAAAATTTAATGAATACACGTATTGAAACAGATAGTATGGGAAAAATTGAAGTGCCCGCAAATCATTATTGGGGCGCGCAAACGCAACGTTCATTACATCATTTCGCTATTGGAAATGATAGTATGCCTATTGAAGTTATTCATGCTATGGCTATATTAAAAAAAGCTGCGGCGATGACAAATCACTCTTTACAATTATTGCCCGAATCCTTAGCTAATTTAATTATTGCTGCTGCTGATGAAGTTATTGCAGGACAACTTGATAATGAATTTCCATTACGGGTGTGGCAAACAGGTAGTGGTACTCAAACCAATATGAATGTTAATGAAGTCATTGCTAATCGAGCTATTGAAATAGCTGGTGGTGAAAAAGGAAGTAAAAAACCAATTCATCCCAATGACCATGTCAATATGTCACAATCTTCCAATGATACCTTTCCAACTGCAATGTATATTGCCGCAGCACAAGCTATTAATCATTGTGTTTTACCTTCTGTTGAAATATTACGTACGGCATTAGCAGAAAAAGTATCGCTTTTTAAAGATATTATAAAAATTGGTCGTACTCATTTACAAGATGCCGTTCCTTTAACATTAGGACAAGAATTTTCCGGTTATGTTGCACAATTAGATATTTGTATTTCAGCAATAAAGGGAAGTTTAAACGGATTGTATGAATTAGCATTAGGAGGGACTGCGGTAGGAACGGGTTTAAATACCCATCCTAAGTTTGCTGAAGAATCAGCGAATACTATTGCGTCATTAACTCAATTACCCTTTGTTAGTGCATCTAATAAATTTGCGGCATTAGCTTCACATGAAGCCTTAGTGATTTCAAGTGGCGCTTTAAAAACATTAGCGACTTCATTAATGAAAATAGCTAATGATGTTCGTTGGTTAGGTTCAGGCCCTCGCTGTGGTTTGGGTGAATTAACGTTACCTGAAAATGAACCTGGTTCATCCATTATGCCAGGAAAAGTGAATCCTACCCAATGTGAAGCAATGACAATGGTTTGTGTTCAAATATTAGGAAATGATGCCACCATCAGTATGGCGAATACCCAAGGTAATTTTGAATTAAATGTATTTAAACCGGTAATGATTCATAATTTTTTACATTCAGCCCGTTTATTATCTGATGCATGCCAATTATTTACACGTTATTGTATTGAAGGTTTACAAGCCAATGAAACAAAAATTAATTACTTTTTACACAATTCCCTAATGTTAGTCACTGCACTTAGCCCCGTGATTGGTTATGACAAAGCGGCGAAAATGGCTCATCATGCTTTACATGAGAATTTAACGCTTAAAGAAGCCTGTGTTCAATTAGGTTATTCAACAGAAGAAGAGTTTGTTAAAGCGGTCAAGCCTGAAGAAATGCTGTCTCCCAAAGCGTAAATGCATAGGGTTTAGTGGAGAAACTATGATAAATATTGAAGAAAGCCTTGCTCTAATTAAAAGAGGAAGTGTTGAAGTTTTAGTTGAAGAAGAATTAATAAAAAAATTAGCCAAGGGAAAGCCTTTACGCGTGAAAGCAGGATTTGATCCTACTGCACCAGATTTGCATCTTGGGCATACGGTTTTAATTAATAAATTAAAACAATTTCAAGATTTAGGGCATGATGTTTTATTTTTAATTGGTGATTTCACCGGTTTAATTGGTGATCCAACGGGTAAGAATATTACCCGTCAACCTTTAACGCCTGAACAAGTTTCAATTAATGCAAAAACCTATGCTGAGCAAGTTTTTAAAATTTTAAATCCGCAGAAAACGCAAGTGATGTTTAATTCTGCCTGGATGAATAATAAAAGTGCCGCTGATTTAATTAAACTCGCTTCATCATCAACAGTGGCAAGAATGTTAGAGCGAGATGATTTTAGTAAACGTTATACCTCAGGGCAACCTATTGCTATTCATGAATTCTTATATCCTTTATTACAAGGTTATGATTCGGTTGAAATGAAAGCGGATATTGAATTAGGCGGCACGGACCAAAAATTCAATTTACTAATGGGACGAGAATTACAAAAACAATTAGGGGAAGAACCGCAAGTCGTAATAACGATGCCTTTGTTAGAAGGTTTAGATGGCGTAAAGAAAATGTCTAAATCATTAGGTAATTATATAGGAATCAATGATACACCTAATGATATGTTTGGAAAAATAATGTCTATTTCAGATGAATTAATGTGGCGTTATTTTGAATTGTTAAGCTTTCGTTCAATGGTAGAAATTCAACAATGGCGTAAACATGCAGAAGAAGGTGCGAATCCACGTGATTTTAAAATGAAATTAGCCGAAGAAATTGTTACGCGTTTTCATAATACAGAAGCCGCACAGTATGCTTCTGAGAGTTTTATCGCGCGTTTCCAAAAAGGGCACTTACCCGAAAATATTCCTTTTCATGAAATAAATTACCCAAAGGAAGGGTTCAGTTTAATACAATTAATAAAAAGTCTCGATTTAACGAATAGTACCTCTGAAGCCATACGTATGGTGAAACAAGGTGCAGTAAAGATTAATGGAGATAAAGTCACCCAACAAAATACACTGTTAGAGGCAAAGCAAGAATATATTATTCAAGTAGGTAAGCATCGTTTTGCGAAGGTGAAATTCATTTAAAAGCACCCCAAAAAAAGAATTTTGAAAAAAAATGCAACTTTATGCATTTTGGGTGTTGACAAAGTATTTTAAATCTGTAGAATGGGCGACCTTGTTAGGCAAAACCTAACGTTCTTTAAAAACTAAAGCCAAGCAAATTGTGTGGGCACTTACGTGAGAAGTCATGTGAGTGTCTGAAAAGACAAGT
>CBCSKA010000030.1:0-37596 GCA_965140885.1 Legionellaceae bacterium
GACGGTTTATCACTTCCTTTTTATTATCGTACAACGACAATAACACTTTATTTATAACATTTTTTTAAGATACAAGAACACTGTTTAGCCCCTGAATTAATACCTGGACAAGTTGTGATATGGGACAATGCCAGCATTCATAAATCCATCAGGGCTCAACAGCTCATTGAGCAAGCAGGATGCGAATTAAAATTTTTACCTCCTTATTCACCCGATTTTAATCCCATAGAGCATTATTGGTTTAAAATTAAAAATACGATTCGAAAACAATTATCACAACCACAAGATTTAACCGATATAACTGAAAAAGTGTTAAGAGAGCTTTGTTAGCATCTATGTGATTTTTGCTATAGTATTTCTTTTCACGGAAAAACGATTGAAGAAGCAAAAGCTGTTTTTCATCATGTTCTTGATATCTATCTTGCTAGCTAGCTGTCAAGAAGAAGGCATTGAAGCATCTATGCCATGTTCAGGTAAATTTAGTTTACGACTTAATCCAACCCTACACCAAAAATGACGCGAATATGCGAAATTACAAAATAAAAGCTTAAATGAGTTTATCGTTAATTTATTAGAACGTGATATTTCGCAAATTAGTAGCCATTGGAATGCGAATAAATAAAAAAAACAAAATTGGTCATAATTTCCTAAATTCCGACAAAAAAACAATAACGGATTTTTACCATACACATATTGTTTGAATAAAATCATATAAATAGTGAGATATTGTTCCCGTTTTAATCCGCAGGTTGGGAATGCATTTAAAAATAAGCAAAATATTCCAACATGAATAAAACTTAAAAAAGAATTCACAATCACGAAGAAATTTTTATATTTTTCGAGATTAATATTTTAAGTTATATCATTTTTAGTGAAATAAAATTTAAAATAACTTAGTAAAGAGAAAGTCCTCTAAAAAAACGAGTTTTCAAAATTATTTTTAAAAAAGATAAGCTTTTTGAATTTAAAAATTTTTCATAATTGCTTATTTTATCGGAGTATTCGTATATAATCGATTAGCAAGCTGTTAAGTTGATTGAAGGTAAAATATTTTTTGTAGAATAATTTCTCTTGAATTTTCAAAAGTGTTTAATTAATCACAAAAATTAATGTTTAAGTTAAATAGAATTTATTCTTTATTGTATCCCAAAAAAATTAAAAAATAGTAAACAATCATACTATTTGAAAATGTTGATATATTAAAACTTTGAATTGGTCAGTGAAAATTATGGCAAAGAAAAAAATACAAAAAACACCTCCCTTATACGTTAATACTAAAAAACCAAAAAATAATAAATTAGTTGATTCTTCCATTTACATTATCCTATTGTTAGGCTTATTGGCAGGGGTAACGGTATTTTTTCTTGCCTTATATGCACCCGCTGTTTTGCCTATAATTATCGCGACACCCACTATTGGTTTTGCAATAGTATGCGGTATTGTGACTTCCCTGGTTGTTATTGTTGCTGCCAGTCTTTTTGTGAGTCTTTTGCGTGTTTTATTTAGTGGTATTTATAAGGAAATTGCCGAATTTTGTAATCTTAAAAAGGGAGAAAAAAAAGAATCTAGCATAGATGAAAATATAGAAAAAAATCAAGAAACCCATTCTAATTCATTATCACCTCGGAATGGGGTCGACTCTCACCAAATTTCGGGAAAAGATAGCTCTGATGACCCCGCTCGTTTAACAGAGAAGCTCCCTTTTTGTGAAACACTTAATCCATCGGAACGTAAATCAGAACATCAAAAGAATAATCCTATACTTCCTACAGAAGAAAAAATAGCAAGCACAGGTTCTATGGAAAGTGAAAAAGCCTTGGAATCAAAATTTAATAAGGCGACTTATCTACTGAAAAGGGTACAGAGTTTTTTTACTACAAAAGCAACGCATCAATGCGCTGGATTTACCGACCAAAAAAAAATGATACCTTCTTTAAAAAATAATTCTAAATAGTAAATTGCTAAGAATGCATCTTTTATTTTAGCTTAAATAAACAGGATAATTTTTTTTAAAAAAATAAATGCTTTAAAAAATAAAATTAATGTACTTTATAGTATAATTTTATTTCTCTTACTTTTTTAACGATTGCCCCCTTATGTCTCCATTATTTGTACACCTACGTTTACATAGTGAATATTCATTAATTGATGGTTTAGTTCGCCTTAAACCTTTAGTTAAAATGGCAAGTAGCTATAAAATGCCAGCCGTTGCATTAACCGATCAAAGTAATTTATTTGGGGTAATTAAGTTTTACAAAGCCGCTATGGCAGCCGGAATAAAACCTATTATTGGAGCTGATATTTGGCTTTTAAATGAACTCGCTAAAAATAAACCCTTTCGTTTAACCTTATTAGCCAAAAATCAACAAGGTTATAAGAATATTATTTCACTTCTTTCAAAAGCTTATTTAGAAGGGCAGTATGAAAGTAGACCTCAAATAGATAAAGCATGGTTAACACACGAAACAACCGCTGGGATTATCGCATTATCAGGTGCCCGCGAAGGTGATATTGGTCATGCTTTATTATCAGAGAATAGTATTTTAGCTGAACAATTGTTAACAGATTGGATATCCTTATTTCCTAATAGCTTTTATTTGGAATTGCAACGAACAGGACGAGAAAAAGAAGAAATATATTTGCAAGCCGCTTTAAAATTAGCAGAGCAATTTCATATTCCTATTGTTGCAACTAATGATGTTCGCTTTTTAGTAAAAGAAGATTTTGATGCGCATGAAGCAAGAGTCGCTATTCATGATGGATTTACGTTAATCGATCCCAGACGACCTCAGCGATATTCACAGCAACAATATTTGCGTACTTCTGAGGAAATGCAAGTTTTATTTCAAGATATTCCTGAAGCAATAGAAAATACAGTCGAAATAGCGAAACGTTGTAATGTGGAATTGCAATTAGATAAAAGTGTATTACCTGTATTTCCTATTCCCAATGAAAAAACTCCCAGTGACTATTTATGTGAAGTAGCTGAACAAGGATTAAAAGAAAGGCTTCCTTATTTAATTAATCCATTAAGTCTTGATTTTGAAGTGAAAAGCCAACCCTATTTTGATCGTTTAAAAATTGAATTAAGTGTTATCAATGAAATGGGGTTTGCCGGTTACTTTTTAATTGTGGCCGATTTTATTCAATGGGCAAAAGCGAATTCGATACCTGTTGGTCCTGGGCGGGGATCTGGTGCGGGATCATTAACAGCTTATGCATTAAAAATTACGGATATTGAACCTATTCAATATGATTTACTTTTTGAACGTTTTTTAAATCCAGAACGCGTTTCAATGCCCGATTTTGATATAGATTTTTGCATGGATGGACGTGATCGTGTTATTGACTATGTGGCAGAACGATATGGCCGTGAAAGTGTGTCACAAATTATTACTTTTGGCAGTATGGCTGCAAAAGCGGTTGTCCGTGATGTAGGACGTGTATTAGCACAACCTTATAATTTCGTGGATAAAATTGCTAAATTGATTCCCTTTGAATTGGGTATCACGTTAGATAAAGCGCTTGCACAAGAAGCTGAATTAAAAGCCCGTTATGAAAATGAAGAAGATGTCCGTTTTTTAATTGATTTAGCCCGTAAATTAGAAGGGGTAACTCGAAACGCGGGTAAACATGCGGGAGGTGTTGTTATTGCACCCTCTGCTTTAACCGATTTTGCTCCTCTTTATTGTGAACCTGGCGGCCAAAATTTAGTCACGCAATTTGATAAAGATGATGTAGAGTCTGTTGGTTTAGTCAAATTTGATTTTCTGGGATTAAGAACATTAACCATTATTAATTGGGCCATTCAAACAATTAATCAAGAATCACAAGCAAAAAATGAAAAACCAATTGATATTAGTTTAATTGATTTAAATGATACAAAAACCTATCAACTTTTAAAATCATGCGCAACTACAGCGGTATTTCAATTAGAATCACGGGGTATGAAAGACTTAATTAAACGTCTACAACCAGATTGTTTTGAAGAAATTATTGCTTTAGTTGCATTATTCCGGCCTGGTCCTTTGCAATCAGGGATGGTGGATGATTTTATTAATCGTAAACATGGACGTGCAAAAGTAGAATATTTACATCCCGATCTTGAACCCATATTACGTCCCACTTATGGCATTATTCTTTATCAAGAACAAGTCATGCAAATAGCGCAAGTATTAGCCAATTATACTTTAGGTAGTGCGGATTTATTACGAAGAGCAATGGGTAAAAAGAAACCGGAAGAAATGGCTAAACAACGGGAAATCTTTTTGAAAGGTGCCTTAGCAAAAGGGGTATTAGAAAAAATAGCAAATACCATTTTTGATTTAATGGAAAAATTCGCGGGTTATGGTTTTAATAAATCCCATTCTGCAGCCTATGCTCTTGTTTCATTTCAAACTGCTTGGCTTAAAACTCATTATCCAGCTGAATTCATGGCGGCTGTTTTATCATCGGATATGGATAATACCGATAAAGTGGTTGGTTTTGTTGAAGAATGTAAGTTAATGAAGTTAACTATATTACCCCCTAATGTAAATCATAGTTGTTATCGATTTACTGTGACAAAGCAAGGGGCGATTGAATATGGTTTAGGGGCAATCAAAGGGGTAGGGGAAGCGGCGATACTGAATATAATTGAACAGCGAACGGATAAGGGGCCTTATAAGGATTTATTTGATTTTTGCCAATGTGTTGATTTACGCAAAATGAATAAACGTGTTTTAGAAGCATTAATTCGATCTGGAGCAATGGATGAATTAGGGCCCGATAGAGGGGCTTTGTATGCTACTTTTCCTATGGCATTAAAATATGCTGAACAATATGCGAAAACGCTTGCTGTAGGGCAAGTAGATTTATTTGCTGCAGAAAATCAAATAGTCGAACCACAGCCATTTAATACCGATCATCCATGGGCTGATGAAGAACGTTTATTAGGTGAAAAAGAAACGTTAGGCCATTATTTATCAGGACATCCCTTACAACGGTATGAAAATGAATTAGTCCATATAACAACTATAGCATTATCTGAATTAAAACCGACTAAAAAACAAATGATCATTGTTGCCGGTATTATTGTTGCGGTACGAACTTTATTAAATAAAAAAGGGGAGCGTATTGCTTTTATCACATTAGATGATCGGAGTAGTCGAGCAGAAATTAGTATATTTTCAGATTTATATAATCAATATAAAGATTTAATTACTAATGACCAAATTGTCATTATTGAAGCTGAAGCGAGTAAAGATGATTATACGGGAAATACTCGTATTACGGCGAAACAAGTAATGAATATGAGTCAAGCACGTAATCATTATGCGGAAAAATTATGGCTTAAAATAAATTCAAGTTGTGTTTATAGTGATTTTGTGCCTAAATTACGCGATATTTTATCCCTCTTTCAGCAGGGAAAATCTTCTGTATGGATTGAGTATCATCGACCCGAAGCCAGTGTCAATATCCATTTAGGCAATAATTGGAAAGTTTGGCTTTGCGATGAATTAATTTTACGGTTGAAAGAATTATTTAGTGAAAAAGACATTACTATTATCTACCCTAAAAGAAAGTAAACATGATTTATATTATTCGATTAAATGATATTAATGAATTTATGCTTAGAGAAATAAAAAAAATATGAAAATTGCATTAGGTATTGAATACGATGGTTCAAGCTACCATGGTTGGCAAAAACAACCGGGTTTAGAAACGGTTCAAGAGCAAGTAGAAAATGCATTATCACTTATTGCGGCACATCCCATCAGTGTATCTTGTGCGGGGCGCACAGATACCGGTGTTCATGCATTAGGGCAAGTAATTCATTTTGAAACGGAAAGTCAGCGTAGTGATAGAGCTTGGTTATTTGGAACCAATGCGAATATGGCAAATTCAGTATCTATTCGCTGGGTAAAAAATGTTTCAGATGATTTTCACGCTCGCTTTACCGCAATATCGCGTTGGTATCGATATATTATTTATAATAATCCAATACGGCCGGCGATAGTTCGTAATATGGCTACGTGGCATTATCGTTATTTAGATGTAGAAAAAATGCATCAAGCGGCCCAATATTTATTCGGAGAGCATGATTTTACGTCTTATCGCGCCTTAGGATGCCAAGCAAAAAATCCTATCCGTAAAATTTTCAAAATTTCTGTAAAAAGAAAAAATGATTTAATTGTGATTGATGTAACAGCCAATGCTTTTTTACATCATATGGTAAGAAATATTGTGGGCGTTTTAATTAGCATAGGTGCTAATCACCAATCCCCAGAATGGTCACAAGAGGTTTTGTTAGCAAAAGATAGAACGTTAGGAGGAGTGACAGCACCGCCTTATGGTTTATATTTTATGGAAGCAACCTATCCTGACCATTTTGAAATACCTAAACAACTATCCAGCCCTTTTTTTCTGGATACCCAATAATTGAATAGGAGTTAAAGATGAGCTGGTTTAAAAAATTATTGCCTTCTATCCGTACTGTGACCTCAAAAAAGAAAGGGGTTCCTGAAGGAATCTGGATTAAATGTGAAGCTTGTGATGCTATCCTTTATCGAGCGGAGATGGAGCGTAATTTATCAGTATGTCCTAAATGTGGGCAACATCAACGTTTATCAGCTCGAAAACGTTTACTGCAATTTCTTGATCCTGAGACTGCCATTGAAATTGCTGCTGAGATTGAACCTACGGATTGGTTAAAATTTAAAGATACTAAAAAATATAAAGAAAGGCTGAGTCTGGCTCAAAAAACGACAGAAGAAAAAGATGCTTTAATTGCCATGCAAGGGCGTCTCTTAGGAATTCCCATTGTTGCAGTCGCTTTTGAATTTAGCTTTATGGGAGGTTCCATGGGAGCGGTTGTTGGAGAGCGATTCGTAAGAGCAGCCAGTGTGTGTTTGGAAAGAAATATTCCCTTTATATGTTTTTCTTCTAGTGGCGGCGCCAGAATGCAAGAAGGCTTAATTTCATTAATGCAAATGTCTAAAACAAGTGCAGTATTAGCACGTTTGCAAAAAAAAGGAATACCTTTCATTTCAGTATTAACAGATCCCACCATGGGGGGAGTATCAGCGAGTTTAGCTATGTTAGGTGATATAATTATTGCTGAACCTAAAGCATTAATTGGTTTTGCTGGCCCACGGGTTATTGAACAAACAGTAAAGCAAACATTACCCGAAGGCTTTCAGCGTAGTGAATTTTTATTAGAATATGGTGCTATTGATATGATTGTTGATCGACGAGAGTTGCGAAATAAAATTGCCCGTATTTTATCTAAGTTAACCCAACAACCTCTTGTTTCATGAAGAAAATATTTATTTAACTTAACTTAATTTAACTTTAATATTTTAGAACTATATTCTTTATTAGCTTATTAAATTCTTTTCAAACTACAGAAGGAATACGTTTATTTTACGCAATAGACTTATGGGCTAGACTTTAATAACTTTCTTAAGTTAACGCCTGCTTGAGCAAATATAAAATAATTACAATTTAAGTATTATATTCGAAAGAGAACCTACTTTATTAGAGGATTAAAATAATTTATGAAATATAACCAATATAATAAAAATTTGAATTCTATAGAGAGTAATCATGGTTGGCAGATAAGAATTTCAATTGATCCATCTATACTTATAGGTAATGAAGAAAATAATAATAATATTAAAGTAATTAAAAAAAATTTTAAATGATAAATTAGCTGATTATAAGTGTAATTATAAAATAGCTTCTTTTGAAAAGACTGAAGATATTTATGAAGGAGTCTATGATGGCACTACAAGCAAGAAAGGGGTAGATCGCGACCAGCGTGGAAAAGAAGTTTGTATTTATATAGCTAATACTGACGTTGCACATGCTAAGAATCACTATAAAGAGATGTTGTTAAAATTATGGTCTGAATTTCAAAAAAATAATATTCCTTTGGTGTATAGAAATATACAGGGTGACAAAAAAATTCTTGGTCCATCTAATTTACCCACGCCTTTTTCTATTACATCAGAAACTAAATCTAAAGAATGGAATGGTAAACATGGTATTTTATTTAAACAATTTTCTGGTTTTGATAAAAGACATACTATTTTAAAGGTGACTTTAAAACAAGAAGATTTAATCAATTACCAAATTGAATTTAATCCTAAAGAAATAGCAAAGAAAAATAGTGCATACTTCATTGAACATCAAAATAAAGCACTTGAATATTTACAATGTGATATTGAGCAAATCAAGACGCAAAGCTATAAATATATAGATAAATTAAATGATGCGTCTTTAATAGAGAATATACAAAAAAAAATAGAAAGTTATCAGACCAAATTAAAAGGAACTGACATAGAAGAAAGAGAAGAATTACAAAAAAAAATTTTTAAAGAAATACAAGATGATTCTGATTTGCAATTTATATTTAATTGTTACCCACGTCAGACAGATTCTAATTTTTCGTATAATGAAAATATTTCTAATTTTATTGGAAATAATTTCTGTGCCCTAGCTAATGACATTATTGACAATAATATTGTATCCCTTAGACAAAATTATGAAACAAAATTAAAAGAAATAAAAAGTGATTTCGAAACGACAAAAATCGATTGGTCTAGGTATATTTCAGGTTATAGTGAAGATTTATGTCAAGAATTAATTGAGAAAAATCCTGCACAGATGCAATGTATCTATAGAAGAATGGTATTACTTGAACAAGAAAAAAATTTGCACGCGCAATTTAAAAAGCAATGGCTCAAGGCAACTTACGGTAATGACAAAAGCTATAAAGAATTAACTGAATTCTCACAAACAATTGATTCTCTAAAGAAAAATAATAAAATTGATAGTCATGTTTTAAAAAAATTTGAAGAACTTTATGAAAAAGTAGAAGATAATTTATTTTCAACACAAAAAAGGAATATTGATAATACACCTTATTTTATTGTTATGCGGCATTTCACTCAAATAGCTCAAAAAATTAATAATGGAAAACAGTATACTATTGATGAAATAGATTCTTTTGCAAAAAAATTAACGAAAAAACTTAATAAAAAACCAATGAATAGAGCATTGAAGCTAGCCATTCTTGGGGTAATAGGTGCAGTCATTGGTGCACTAATTGGTGCAGCAATAGGTTTTACTATTGGAGCTGTAGTTACTTTTTGGGGATGTGGCTTCGGTGCTTTACCTGCAGCTATTGCAGCGGGTTTACTAGGCGCTACTTTTGTACAAGCGATAGCAATAACGAGTACAACGTTAGGCGGAAGCCTTTTATTTGGCTCTGTAGGCATAAGTTTAGCTGCTGTTGGATTTTTTAATACTAAGCAGAATTGTGATAAAGAAACAATTCAGTCAGAAATTAATCATGTTTATGATAGTTTAAAACCAGTAAGTTCTCCTTAAAATAATACCCAATATATTTAGCGTTTCTTCTTGAATAATTATAATTAAGCAAGGAGAAACGAAATGGCAGTAAAAAAACTTGGAGATAAATAGACTAAATATACATTAGACCTCTTGCATAACCAAATTTAAAGCTCAAAATTTGTTACAGCAAGGTTTAAAATTGATAACTCGTGTAAAAAGGAATATGAAAGAAAAAGCAATGACTTCTTTTGAAAAATATTTTCTTGGACAGGGCGGCATTGTTGAAACAGTTATTGACCAACTTAAATCAATTTGCCAAATTGAACACATTCATCATCGCAAGCCAGAGAATTTTCTTATCAATTTGATATCCGGCTTGATGGCATATATGCTAAGACAGAAAAAACCCTCATTAAACATTTATTCACTAAATGGGACAGACCCAAATAAAAATTCAAAACTGCTTATGTCGAGTTGAGGTTAAAAAAGTAACGTTTGATGAGACTGTTTTTTCATAATGAAATAAAATTTTACGGAAAAAAATTGTTTAATAAGGAGTGCTATTATTCCGGCATAATTTAAATGTTTAGGAATAAAATTACACACTTAATGGGACAGACCCGAAAGACTCGCTTTTTCAGCAATAACTAAAATAGAGCTTCCTTGCACAACCACACACTTATCATAAGAGTTACCAAAATATTAAATTAGACAAATTTATTTAGTATAGTATAGCTTGGGTTTTCAAGTTCATTAGTCTTGTTTTGAGCAGAATTTTTGATGCAAAAATCTATTAGATGATCGATGTCTATTTTATTATTAGTAATCTGAATTTCTATTAATTTTAATGTAAATTTTTCAAAAAAGTCTTTTAATAAGTTTTTTTCTCTGTCTAAATCGTTGTTGTAAAAATCAGTTTTTAACATACTTTTATAATAGGTGAGGATTGTGTTGCTATAATCTTCAAATTTAGTAAATGAATTATTTTTTATACTAAGACGTAAATCCAAAAAAAAGCTTTTTAATAAAGAATATGTATGCTTGTTATAGTTAAATAGACTTATATAGCTTTCTATTTTAGACAAAATGCCAGAAATATTATCGTCAGTAATAGATTTAATGAAACATTCTTTTCTCGTTTTTATAAATTCAATATCACTTTCATCTTTTGCTTTATAGAATTGATTTTTCATGATGTTTTCTTTCTATTTTATCGCCAGTAAAAAATGGAATATGTAGTAATGTATATGATTATACAAATATATTCGTTTTCATTTTACTTTTATTTAATCATAGCGTGAAAACCAGTTGATATTTGTGTAATACATATCAATTATCGCTTATACGACTTTAGGAACAAAGCAAGCAAGGCTTATGGTTCCGCTTAAAAATGAATTAATGGGTTTAGCAGAGTTACAACACAGTTGCTAACGCAATTCTGACTGAAATTGATAAGCATCGCTTTTAACCACAGGCAAAATTTTACACTAGTCAAAGCTAATCTTCATGTGAAAATTAATAATACGGCATGTTTTTTCAATATTTTTATGTAAACTTACCGTATTTCTTTCCCTTGTAATTACTAAAGCCACATAACTTTTACCGAAAATATAGATTATCAATCTTATACTTATTTATCTAAAAGTTTCATTACATTACTACATACTTTTTGCTGAAAAAATACGGTTTTAAAAGAGTAATATTGTTGTTTTAATTAAAATATGATATAAGAAGCACGGTTAATTAAATACCATTTTATATTTATAGAAATAAAATCCACACATGTGCCGACACATATTCTTGGGTGCCGTAAGGTTAGAATATGGAGCACATGGAGGTTTAACCCTAAAGGAGAAAATCATGCAACAATTAAGTATGCGTCAAATGTTAGAAGCTGGTGTTCATTTTGGGCATCAAGCGCGTTATTGGAATCCTAAAATGGGCCAATATATTTTCGGCGCCAGAGATGGAATTCATATCATTAACCTTGAGAAAACCGTTCAAAAGTTTGATGAAGCACTGAAATTTATTAAAAGATTATCCAAAAAACGCAATAGTAAAATTTTATTTGTGGGTACTAAAAATGCTGCTCAAGAAATTATTAAAGAGCAAGCAATACGCTGTGGTATGCCATATGTCGATTATCGTTGGTTAGGCGGTATGTTAACTAACTACAAAACAATTCGACAATCCATTAAATCATTAAAAGAATTAGAAGCAATGCGTGATAACGGGACTTTTAGCTTATTAACAAAGAAAGAAGCGCTAGAAAGAACCCGTGAAATGGAAAAGTTAGAGCGTAGTTTAGGCGGCATTAAAGATATGAATGGTTTGCCTGATGCTATATTCGTCGTTGATGCAGGTAAAGAAGATATCGCAATTAAAGAAGCGAATAAGTTACGTATCCCTGTTATTGCAGTTATTGATACTAATACCGATCCAAAAGGTGTTGATTTTGTTATTCCTGGTAATGATGATGCGATAAAAGCGATTGAATATTACACAAGTACTGTATGCGATACTATTTTAGAAAACCGAAAAAATAGTCAAGCAAATCAACCTAATGTAACACAAGAAGAATTTGTGGAAGTTAATGAAAGTAAGACAGAAAAAGAATAATTCATAAATCAGGGGGAAAGTATTTTTCCCCCCTCTTATTTTTTATCCAATCCTTTTTAAAGCAAGAAAACTATTATCAAACGATTTTTTTCTCCTTTTGAAAAGTAAACATTACCAGTAAAAGTAAGCTGAATACCATTTAAACGAGGAGTATTATGTCAATTACAATTAGCGCAGAATTAGTGAAAGAATTACGCGAACGCACAGGCGCTGGAATGATGGAATGCAAAAAAGCCTTAGTTGCTGCTATGGGTAATATTGATGATGCCATTGAAGCAATGCGTAAAGCAGGGCAAGCAAAGGCAGATAAAAAAGCAGGAAATATTGCTGCTGAAGGCGTAACAACCGTATTAATCAATGAAGAAGGTAAGGGTGTTATTCTTGAAGTTAATTGCCAAACCGATTTTGTTGCTAATGATAATAGTTTTAAAGCCTTTACTGCAATGGTTGCTGAACAAGCCCTCGCAAAACAAACAGATGATTTAAATACTATAGCTGCAATTGAAATCAATGGAACAACGATAGAAAATACTCGCCAAGAATTAATTGCTAAAATTGGTGAAAATGTTCAAATCCGTCGAGCAAAGTTTTTACAAACTGAAGGCATTATAGGTGCTTATATTCATGGCGGACGTATTAGTGTTTTAATCGAATTACAAGGTGGCGATAAAGAATTAGCGAAAGATATTGCTATGCATATTGCTGCATCAAATCCACTTTTTATTTCTCCTTCTGAAGTTTCTACCGATTTAATTGAAAAAGAACGTGAAATTTTTGAAGCGCAAGCTAATACTAGTGGTAAACCTAAAGAAATCATTGAAAAAATGGTCGAAGGGCGTATCAAAAAATTCTTAGATGAAATTAGTTTGCTTGGCCAACCTTTTGTAAAAGATCCCTCTATTACCATAGGTAATTTATTAAAAAAATCGAATGCTACAGTAACCTCTTTTATTCGCTTTGGGCTTGGTGAAGGCATTGAAAAGAAAGTCACTAATTTTGCAGAAGAAGTTATGGCGCAAGTAAAAGGTTCGTAAAACGAATGACTTTATCTGAACAACCTATTTATAAACGGATACTCCTTAAATTAAGTGGTGAAGCTTTGTTAGGAGATAAACGTGCGGGAATTGACAATAAAATTTTAGAACAAATTGTTCTAGAAATAAAAGAATTAACGCAATTACCTTTACAAATAGGTATTGTCATTGGTGGTGGTAATTTAATTCGGGGAGCAGCCCAAACAGGTAATATATTAACCCGAGTGACTGCCGATCAAATGGGTATGTTAGCCACCATCATTAATTGCCTAGCGATGCAAGATGCATTAAAAGCGGTAGGTTTAAAAACGCAGATAATGTCTTCAATTTCTATGCCTGGCATTGCTGATGTTTTTAATCGATATCAGGCCATAGGATTATTAGAAAAAAACCATATTATGCTTTTTGCCGGTGGAACAGGGAATCCATTAGTAACAACTGATTCTGCTGCAAGTTTACGAGCAATAGAAATTAATGCAGATATATTATTAAAAGCGACGCAAGTTGATGGCATATATGATGCGGATCCCCTTAAAAAGCGGGATGCGAAACGATATTCACAATTGACGTTTGATGAAGCATTAACACAAAAATTAGCGGTAATGGATTTAACGGCTTTTTCGCAATGTAATGAACATAATATGCCATTAAGGGTATTTAATATTCGTAAGCCTGGTGCAATGCATCGCATTGTGATGGGAGATGACGAGGGAACTTTAGTCGTGAGGTAAATATGACGGTAGCCATAAAAAACGATACACAAACGCGAATGCAAAAAGCGATTGAGGTACTTAACCATGAATTTTCTAAAATACGTTCTGGTAGAGCACATCCCGCTTTGCTTGATCAAATCAAAGTTGCGTATTTTGGTAATGAAACACCTTTACCACAATTAGCAAGTGTAACAATAAGTGACAGCCGAACATTAGTAGTAACAGCTTGGGATAAAAATAGTATTGCTGCGATAGATAAAGCGATTTTAAATTCAGGTTTAGGATTAAATCCTACTACCGCAGGTACAGTAATCCGTGTTCCTTTACCTCCTTTAACAGAAGAACGTCGCAAAGAAATGATTAAATTAGTTAAAGGTGAAACAGAAAATACAAAAGTTGCTATTCGTAATGTTCGTCGTGATGCAAATAATGCGCTAAAAGAATTATTAAAGAAAAAAGAAATCAGTGAAGATGAAGAAAGAAGAGCACAAGATGAAATTCAAAAAATAACGGATAAATTTATTCAAGATGCTGAAAAAACGTTTGCCGTAAAAGAAAAAGAATTAATGGAAATTTAGTATGCGTAAACGATTTGTGATAGGTAATTGGAAAATGAATGGTGATACGGCAAGTATTACTGATTTATTGGCTAATTTAAAAATAAATTATGTTAATGAAGTCGGAGTAGCCGTTTTACCTCCTTATCTTTATTTATCACAAGTCATTACTCAATTAAAAAACACGCCTATTCAATGGGGCGCACAAAATGTATCTGATGCTGAAATAGGTGCTTATACGGGTGAAATTTCTGCTAAAATGCTACATGAGTTTCAATGTTCCTATGTTTTAGTAGGTCATTCTGAACGACGCATTCTCTATAAAGAAGATGATGAATTAATAGCTAAAAAATTTATTACAGCCAAAAAATATAATTTAACTCCTGTTTTATGTATTGGTGAAACGAAAGCACAACGAGATCAAAATCAAACCATAAATGTATTAAAAGAGCAGCTTACGCTTTTATTAGAACAATTCCCTGAAGCGTCTGCCTTTGAACAAGCCATTATTGCTTATGAACCTATATGGGCAATTGGTAGTGGAAATGCAGCATCAGCCGATGAAGCACAAGAAATACATGCGTCTATACGCGACTTTATTGCAAGTTATAATAAAACCTTAGCAGTTAAATTACCTCTTATTTATGGAGGAAGTGTCACTTCAAAAAATGCGAAATCATTATTTGATAAGCCTGATATTGATGGTGGTTTAATTGGGGGTGCTTCATTAAATTCCAAAGAATTTATGCTTATTTATGAAGCGGCAGTAACTTGAAAGTGATTTAAATAGTTATTTACACTAAATGAAGACTTGAAAACATATTTAGTATTTACCTAATTTATTAATCTTTACGTAATTTTTAAGGGCGAAATAAACATTATGCAACAATTTATTTTAATTATACATATTATTGCCGCTGTAGCTTTAGTTGGCTTAGTTCTTATTCAACAAGGCAAAGGTGCTGATACTAATTCGGCTTTTGGTGCCGGCGCTTCACAATCGATTTTTGGTAGTCATGGTTCTGCTTCTTTTTTAGTTAAAGCAACAGCAATATTAGCGGGGATTTTTTTTCTAACCAGTATTGCATTGAATTATTTTTCACCTAAAGTGAATAAGTTAGACACTTTATTAATGGATTCTAAAGAAATTAGTAAACCCATAGAAGAAACTAACGCAGCAAAGTAAGCTACTAAATATTAAAGGTATTTTATATACTCAAAGAAAATACAACCAATAATTATAATTCATGTAAATAATTACTTTATTCTTATGGATAATTTGATATTATAAGGAAATTAATAATTCTTGTATAACGCGTTAGGATACCTAATCACGTTAAATAATTTTTGAATTAATCATTAATGCCGAAATGGTGAAATTGGTAGACACGCCATCTTGAGGGGGTGGTAGCGTAAGCTGTGTCGGTTCGAGTCCGACTTTCGGCACCAAACTAAAAGAGTCCACATGCTAGAAAATTATTTTTCGATATTTATCTTTATCAGCCTTGGCATTGTCATTGGTTTTTTACCTATCGTCATGGGTTGGTTATTTAGCCCACACGAGCCTAATCCTGTCAAATTATCTGCTTATGAATGTGGGTTTGAACCCTTCGAGTCAGCCCGTTTACCCTTTGATGTTCGTTATTACTTAGTCGCTATTTTATTTATTTTATTCGATTTAGAAACGGCTTTTTTATTTCCATGGGCAATCGCTATTCGTAAAATAGGTTGGTTTGGTATTGCCGCTATGGGTTTATTTATGGGTTTATTATTAGTTGGTTTTTTCTATGAGTGGAAGAAAGGGGCCTTAGAATGGGATTAGATAATTTGTTAGATAACTTTCAAGAAAAAGGCTATTTAACGACATCCCTTGACAAATTAGTGGCGTGGGCAAGAAGTGGTTCTATGTGGCCTGTGTCCTTTGGTCTTGCGTGTTGTGCAGTTGAAATGATGCATACGGGCGCATCACGATATGATTTAGATCGTTTTGGAATATTTTTTAGACCTAGTCCAAGACAATCTGATGTAATGATTGTTGCAGGAACATTATGTAATAAAATGGCAGCAGCTTTACGTCGTGTTTATGACCAAATGCCTGAACCGCGTTATGTGATTTCCATGGGGTCTTGTGCCAATGGAGGAGGTTATTACAGCTATTCATATTCTGTAGTGCGTGGCTGTGATAGAATAGTTCCTGTTGATATTTATGTTCCAGGATGTCCCCCGACAGCAGAAGCGCTTTTATATGGAATCATTCAGCTTCAAAATAAAATTAAAGGTAATACAACAATTTTGCGGTAAGGAAATTGAATGACTGATTTAACTTCTTTAGAAATACAACTTAATACCCGTTTGGGTAACTATATTCAAAAATCTGTTATCGCTAATAATGAATTAACATTAGAAGTAGCACCTACTGCACTTTATTCACTTTGCTTAACCTTGCGAGATGATTCAGATTTTCAATTTGAACAATTAATTGATATTTGTGGTATTGATTATGCGCATTATGGTTTAAGTGAGTGGGAAACTTCGACTGCCACGTGTTCAGGTTTTGAGCGTGGTGTTACTAATGAATTTCTGCAAGAAAAAACAATACCATTTCCATCTCGATTTGCTGTTATTTATCATTTTCTATCATTAACCCACAATCATCGTATCCGTTTAAAAGTGTTTGTCCCGGATTCTATGCCTATGGTGGATTCTATTATAGATATTTGGCCTGCTGCCAATTGGTTTGAGCGTGAAGCTTTTGATTTATATGGTATTTTATTTAATAATCACCCTGATTTACGCCGCATTTTAACGGATTATGGTTTTATTGGGCATCCATTTAGAAAAGATTTCCCACTGATTGGTAATGTAGAAGTACGTTATGATGCAGAACTAGGACGTGTCATTTATGAACCTGTGACTTCTATTCAACCACGTACATTAGTTCCTAAAACTATACGTGATGATAATCGTTACACAAATATTAAAGGGTAAGTTATGTCAGAAATAAAAAACTATACCATTAATTTTGGTCCACAACACCCTGCTGCACATGGTGTATTACGTTTAGTGTTAGAAATGGATGGGGAAGTCGTACAAAGCGCAGATCCGCATATTGGTTTACTTCATCGAGCCACAGAGAAATTAGCTGAATCAAAACCTTATAATCAAAGTATTGGCTACATGGATAGGCTCGATTATGTTTCTATGATGTGTAATGAGCATGGTTATGTTTTAGCGATTGAAAAAATGTTGGGTGTTGAACCGCCAATAAGGGCTAAATATATACGTGTTTTATTTGATGAAATTACTCGAATATTAAATCACTTATTGTGGTTAGGTGCGACCAGTTTAGACTTGGGTGCAATGAGTATGTTTTTATATGCTTTTCGCGAAAGAGAAGATTTACTCGATAGCTATGAAGCAGTATCAGGTGCACGAATGCATGCAACGTATTATCGTCCAGGTGGTGTATACCGTGATTTACCTGAAAAAATGCCTTTGTTCAAAGTTTCACCCTGGCATAATGTAAAAGATACCGCTAAGTTAAATGAAAATCGCCAGGGTTCTTTATTGGATTTCTTATGGGATTTTACAGAGCGTTTTCCTGCTTGTGTAGATGAATATGAAACATTATTAACAGATAATCGAATTTGGAAGCAACGGACAGTTGATATTGGTATTGTAAGCCCTGAACGGGCTTTACAATTAGGTTTTACAGGTCCTGTTTTAAGAGGTTCAGGTGTTGCATGGGATTTGCGCAAAAAGCAACCTTATGAAGTTTACGATCAAATTGATTTCGATATTCCCGTTGGTACCAATGGTGATTGCTATGATCGTTATTTAGTTCGTATTGAAGAAATGCGTCAATCTAACCATATTATGCGTCAATGTATACAATGGCTGCGAGCGAATCCAGGGCCTGTTATGATTGATAATCATAAAATTGCAATGCCTAGTCGCGAAAAAATGAAGCAAAATATGGAATCTTTAATTCATCATTTTAAACTTTATACGGAAGGATATACTATTCCTGCGGGTGAAGTTTATACAGCAGTTGAACATCCTAAAGGAGAATTCGGGATTTATCTCGTTTCTGATGGCGCGAATAAGCCTTATCGATTAAAAATCCGACCGGCAGGTTTTCCACACTTAGCCGCGCTCGATGAATTATGCAAAGGCCATATGTTATCAGATGTTGTTGCTATTTTATCGAGTCTGGATATTGTATTTGGAGAAATAGATCGCTAATGAGTATTCTAAGTTTGGAATTACAAGAAAAAATTGAAAAATGGACTAAAAAATATCCTCCTGAGCAACGACAATCTGCTATTATCCCTGCATTATTGCTGGCTCAAGATGAAAATAATGGTTCATTAAGCAATGAATTCATAGAAGCAATTGCTGACTATTTAAATATGCCTGCTATTGCTGCATACGAAGTGGCTGCTTTTTATTCAATGTATGAATTAAAACCCGTTGGTAAACATAAAATCTGTGTGTGTACAAATATTTCTTGTATGCTAGCGGGAAGCGAAGAACTCGTTGCTCATTTAGAAAAGAAATTAGGTATTAAAATGGGTGAAACAACAGTTGATGGTAAATTTACGTTAAAAGAAGTTGAGTGTTTAGCTGCTTGTAAAGATGCCCCTATGTTTCAAATTGGTAAAACATATTATGAAAAATTATCACCTGAAAAGGTTGATCAAATATTAGATAGTCTGGAGTAGTAGACATGGCTAATGAAGTTTGTTTTCGAACCCTACATCTTGAAAAGCCATGGACATTAGAAACTTATCAAAGTATTGGTGGTTATCAAGTCTGGCAAAAAATTTTACAGCAAAAAATTTCTCCTGAAGATATTATTGCAGAACTTAAAACATCTTTACTTCGTGGACGTGGTGGTGCTGGTTTTCCTACCGGTTTAAAGTGGAGTTTTTTATCTCGTAATAATCCTGGTCAAAAATACGTTGTTTGTAATTCTGATGAAGGTGAACCTGGAACTTGCAAAGATAGGGATATTTTACGATTTAATCCTCATCAGATTATCGAAGGTATGGCAATCGCAGGATATGTAATGGGAGCCACCGTTGGCTATAATTATATCCGAGGTGAATTTTACGAACCAATAGAGCGATTTGAAGACGCTTTATCAGAAGCGTATAATGCAGGTTTTTTAGGAAAAAATATCCTTAATTCTGGTATTGATTTTGATTTACATTATCATACGGGAGCGGGTGCCTATATTTGTGGTGAAGAAACCGCATTAATGGAATCCTTAGAAGGAAAAGCTGGCAGACCCCGTTTTAAACCTCCATTCCCTGCCAACTTTGGTGTTTATGGTTGTCCAACCAATATTAATAATACAGAAACTTATGCCTCTGTTCCTGTGATATTAGAAAAAGGGGGAGAGTGGTTTTTAAATTTAGGTAAACCTAATAATGGTGGGACTAAAATATTTAGTGTTACAGGACATGTAAATAACCCAGGCAATTTTGAAATACCCTTAGGAACTCCTTTTAAAGATTTATTAGCAATGGCGGGTGGAATGCGCCATGGGAGAAAAATTAAAGCCGTTATTCCGGGCGGTTCTTCATCTCCTATTTTACCTGCAGATATTATGATGGAACTTGACATGGATTATGACAGTATAGCTAAAGCAGGTTCTATGTTAGGTTCTGGTGCAGTAATTATTATGGATGAAACTACATGTATGGTTAAAGCTTTAGCCAGAATTGCCCATTTTTATCAAGAAGAATCTTGTGGGCAATGTACCCCTTGTCGCGAAGGAACCGGTTGGATGGCACGAATGGTTCACCGTATCGAACATGGACAAGGAAGAATAGAAGATATTGAATTACTTGATAATGTGGCTAGCCGAATTATGGGTAAAACAATTTGCGCTTTAGGTGATGCTGCAGCAATGCCAGTAAGAAGTTTTATTAAACACTTTAGAGATGAATTTGTTTTTCATGTAGAACATAAAAAGTGTATGGCAGGTTAAACGATGGTAGACATTGAAATTAATGATAAAAAATTAGAAGTTGAGCAAGGCTCAATGATTATTGAAGCCGCTGATGCAGCAGGAATTCGTATACCGCGTTTTTGCTACCATAAAAAGTTATCTGTTGCTGCAAATTGTCGTATGTGTTTGGTTGAAGTAGAAAAATTACCCAAACCTGTACCTGCTTGCGCAACCCCTGTTACTGCAGGAATGAAAGTTTACACCTGTTCTGCAAAAGCCCTTGATGCACAACGCGCTGTCATGGAATTTTTATTAATCAATCACCCACTGGATTGCCCTATTTGTGACCAAGGGGGTGAATGTGAATTACAAGATTTATCCTTAGGTTATGGACAAGATATTTCCCGTTTTACAGAGGGTAAACGTACGGTAAAAGATAAAGATATTGGTCCTTTGATTGCGACTGATATGACTCGTTGTATCCATTGCACACGCTGTGTTCGTTTTGGACAAGAAATTGCGGGTATTCGAGAATTAGGTGCCATTGGCCGCGGTGAAAATATGTCCATTAGTACTTTTATCGAGCATAGCTTAATTTCAGAAATGTCAGGTAATATTATTGATTTATGCCCTGTGGGTGCATTAACATCCAAACCTTTTCGTTTTACTGCTCGTGCGTGGGAATTAGGACAATATCCGACAATTGCTCCTCATGATTGTGTTGGTTCAGCGCTTTATGGGCATACTCGTCGCAATGAAGTCATGCGTATCGTTCCCAAAGAAAATGAAGCTATTAATGAAATGTGGATTTCTGATCGTGATCGCTATAGTTACACAGCCTTAAAAAGTGATGATCGTTTAGCAAAACCGATGATTAAATTGAATGGTGAATGGCAAGAAATAGAGTGGCAAGCTGCATTACAGTATATTGTGAGTGGTTTACAACATATTATTCAGGATCATGGTCCTGAAAACATTGGGGCTATTGTTTCACCGAATACTACAGTAGAAGAATCATACTTAGTACAAAAATTATGGCGTGCTTTAGGTAGTCATAATATTGACCATCGGATACGTCAACTAGATTTTAATGATCAAACTGCAGCGCCTTCCTACTATGGCTTACCCATTCCTATTAACCAAATTGAAAAAATGGATTTTATTTTTTTAATTGGTTCAAACACGGGACGTGAACAACCCATTATTAATCATCGTATACGTAAGGGTGTATTACAAGGTTCTAAAGTGGCATGTTTAAATCCTATTGATTTCAATTTTAATTTTAATTTAGACAATAAAATTATTTGTCATCCTGATGAAATGGTTATTCACTTAGCAGGAATTGCAAAAGCGCTTGCCCTACATTCAGAATTAAATGCCGAGCATGCAGAATTATTATCAGAAATTAATCCAACAGAAACTCATATTCATTTAGCCGAAACCTTTAAGCAAGCAAAAGAATCCTTAGTCTTATTAGGTGCTTTAGCAATAAATCATCCTTTAGCTTCTACCATACGTAGTTTGGCGACGTTAATTTCACAGTTAACGAATGCAAAAATAGGGTTTTTAACGGATGGCGTCAATAGTGCGGGTGCTTGGTTAGCCGGTGTAATACCTCATCGCTTAGCGGCAGGAGTCCCTGTAGAAAATGTTGGCTTAAATGCACAAGAAATGCTTTCTCAATCATTAAAAGCTTATTTATTGCTGGGTGTGGAACCAGAGTTAGATATGGCAAATTCAGGCTTAACCTTAGCAGCATTAAATAAAGCTGATTTTGTTATTGCTTTATCGCCTTTTAAAAGTGCTGGCTATCTTGAATATGCCGATGTTATTTTACCTATTGCTCCTTTTACAGAAACTTCAGGAACGTATGTCAATGGTGAAGGTAAATGGCAAAGTTTTACAGGCATGGTAACACCTTACCAAGAAGTGAGACCGGCTTGGAAAGTCTTACGAGTTTTGGGTAATTTATTAGAGTTAACGGGTTTTGAGTATTCATCAACTGAAGAAATTCGTGAAGAAGTTAAGCAATTAACTCATGTAATGACAGTGCATACAACTTCTTATTTACCACTAAAAATCACAAAGAAATCGCTTTCATTAACACGAATAACTGAGTGGCCTATTTATCGAAGTGATAATTTAGTAAGGCGTGCATTACCTCTACAACTCTGTGCGATAGCTGAAATACCGGCTGTTTATATGCATTCTAGTCTTGCTCAGCACTATCAAGTGAGTGAAGGGGATAAAGTATTAGTTAAACAACACGATACAGAAGTAGAATTACCCGTGATTATTGATGAACGTGTCTATCCAAATACTGTTTTAATACCCGCTGGTTTTATGGAAACGGCAGCATTAACACAAGTTGAAGGCCCAATTAACATTAGGCGGTTAACATGCTAGAACAATTCCTTAATCTTTGCTGGATAGTCATTAAAATTGTATTAATTATTTTACCTTTGTTAGGCGCTGTTGCGTATTTAACCTTAGCTGAACGTAAAATCATTGGTTATATTCAAGGTCGTATTGGACCTAATCGTGTTGGGATAAAAGGTTTATTACAACCTTTAGCTGATGGTTTAAAATTATTAACCAAAGAAATTATTATACCGACAGCATCTAATCACTTTTTATTCATTATTGCTCCAATTGTCACGTTTGCATCTGCATTAGCAGCATGGGCAGTGATACCCTTTAGTCAAGAATGGATTTTTGCAAATATTGATGCGGGAGTGTTATATATTTTTGCAATGAGTTCATTAGCCGTTTATGGGGTTTTGATTGCGGGTTGGTCATCCAATTCAAAATATGCTTTATTAGGAGCTTTACGTTCTGCAGCGCAAACTATTTCTTATGAAATTGCTATGGGTTTTGCTTTTGTGGGAGTATTATTAGCCTCTGGTACCTTGAATTTACAAGATATTATTTTAAAACAGCAAGGTGGAATAGGGCATTGGTATTTTTTACCTTTATTTCCTTTATTAGTGGTTTATTGGATTTCTGCTGTAGCTGAAACTAATCGCGCTCCTTTTGATGTCGCTGAAGGTGAGTCTGAAATTGTTGCCGGCTTTCATGTAGAATATTCAGGTATTGCTTTTGCAATATTTTTCCTTGCTGAATATGCCAATATGATTTTAATTGCAGTCATTACTTCTATTTTATTTTTTGGTGGATGGCTTTCTCCTTTTCAAGGTATTCCCTATTTAGATAATATATTTCAGCCAGTGCCTGGTATTGTATGGTTGGCTATTAAAGTTTCTTTTTTCCTTTATATGTATCTGTGGATACGGGCAACATTTCCTCGTTATCGCTATGATCAAATTATGCGTTTAGGGTGGAAAATTTTAATACCGGTAACAATTGTTTGGTTAATCGTAGAAACATTAGCCGTTCAATTTAAATTATCACCGTGGTTTAATTAACAATTAGATAGAATACATTTTATGAAACGTATAAAAAATTTTTTCAAAACATTTTTTCTTATTGAATTGTTAAAAGGTTTGAATTTAACAGGACGTTATTTATTTAAGAAAAAAGCGACCATTCAATTTCCTGAAGAAGAAACGCCGCGCTCACCACGGTTCCGAGGCTTACATGCATTAAGACGTTATCCGAATGGGGAAGAACGGTGTATTGCTTGTAAATTATGCGAAGCTGTCTGTCCTGCATTAGCCATTACTATTGAATCAGAGCCAAGAGCAGATGGATCTCGACGTACAACTAAGTATGAAATTGATTTATTTAAATGTATTTATTGTGGTTTTTGTGAAGAATCTTGCCCCGTTGATTCCATTGTGGAAACAAATATTATGCATTATCACTTTGAAAAACGGGGAGAGCAAATTATGACCAAAGCTAAATTATTAGCCATTGGCGATGCTTACGAAGAACAAATTTCTTTAGATAAATCAAAAGATTCCAAATACCGTTAATGTTGAGGCTGCTATGACTTTACCTGCTTTACCCATTGGAGCATTATTTTTTTATTTTTTTTCAACGGTATTGATTATTTCAGCGCTAATGGTTATTAGTTCCACTAATCCTGTTAGAAGCGCTTTATTTTTAGTATTAGCTTTTTTTGTAACAGCAGGTTTATGGTTAATGCTTCAAGCAGAATTTTTAGCTTTAACACTCGTACTTGTATATGTAGGAGCTGTTATGACTTTATTTTTATTTGTTATCATGACACTTAATATTGATATTGAAAAACGTTTTTTAAATAAAAGAATACCATTAGCCATATTTATCATTGCCTTAATGGTAAGCCTTATTATTACCGTACTTTCTAAATCACAGTTAACATTTTCAACCATACATTTATCTTCGGCTAACTCTAGCAATACCCTTTCTTTAGGCAGTGTATTATATACAGATTATGTTTATCCATTTGAAATTGCGGGTGTTTTATTGCTGGTAGCTATTGTTGCAGCAATAACATTAAGCTTTAAAGAAGGGCGTAACCGTAAAGTACAGCAAATTGAAAAACAAATTGCCGTTAAACGTGAAGATAGAGTTCGTTTAATTAAAATGCAATCAGAGAAAAAGCAAGAGACGAATACTATCGGTGAAAATCCTGGAAAAATTTAATTGAAGTATTGTAAAAGCAATAAATAAAGTTTAATAAATTGAATAATCAAATTATTAATTGCTACATAGTAATTTTTATGAATAAAGAGCCATTTTAGGGAGAATGTCGTGATTACATCATCACATTATTTAATTTTAAGTATGATTATATTAGGCATAGGAATGGCAGGATTTGTCATTAACCGAAAAAATATTTTGGTTATGTTAATGTCTATAGAATTAATTTTATTAGCTGTTAATATTAATTTTATTGCATTTTCTTATTTCTTAAATCAAATTACAGGGCAAATTTTTGTATTTTTTATTTTAGCGATTGCTGCTGCTGAAGCTGCAATTGGTTTATCAATATTAATAGTTCTTTATCGCAATTGCAGTACCATTGATGCGGATAAACTTGATACCTTGAAAGGATAGATTCACGTGTACGATTTAATACATCAACTTAGTTTACTCATTATTTTATCCCCTTTAATTGGCGGTTTATTGGCTGGTTTTTTTGGTAAAAAAATGGGTAATACATTAACACATTCTATAACTATTATAGGGATTGGCTTTGCATTTATTGCTTCTTGCTTAGTTGCAAAATTAATGATTTGTGATAAAGCGCCTATATTTAATCGGAATATTTATACGTGGATTTTAAGTGGAAATTTTCAATTTAATATTGGAATTTTAATCGATCCGTTATCTGCATTAATGTTAGTCACTGTAACCTTTGTTTCTTTACTTGTGCATATCTATAGCATTGGGTATATGAAAAAGGATTCTGGGTATACACGATTTTTTTCTTATATATCCATGTTTACGTTTGCTATGCTCACCTTAATTAGTTCAAATAATTTTTTACAATTATTTTTTGGTTGGGAAGGGGTAGGTTTAGTTTCTTACTTATTAATTGGATTTTGGTTTAAAAAAGAAAGTGCAGCAGACGCAAGTTTAAAAGCATTTTTAGTCAATCGTGTTGGCGATTTTGGATTTATTTTAGGTATTGCCGGTATTTTTAATTACTTTAATTCCATTGATTATGCCAGTGTTTTTGCCCGTGTCCCTTTATTAATGAATACTCAAATGAGTATTATTCCAGGTTATGAATGGTCAGTAATTACTGTTTGCTGCCTTTTATTATTTATAGGGGCTATGGGTAAATCAGCTCAAGTTCCGCTACATGTATGGTTGCCTGAATCTATGGAAGGCCCAACACCCATATCCGCATTAATTCATGCTGCAACCATGGTGACTGCAGGTATTTATTTAGTTGCTCGGCTTTCACCCTTATTTGAATATTCTGAAATGGCATTAAGTATTGTATTAATTATTGGTGCAACAGGTGCTTTATTTATGGGTATTTTAGCCCTTGTTCAAACTGATATTAAAAGAATTGTGGCTTATTCAACCTTATCTCAATTAGGTTATATGGTTGCTGCTTTAGGCGCTTCTGCTTTTTCTGCCGCTATCTTCCATTTAATTACCCATGCTTGTTTTAAAGCACTTCTTTTCTTAGCAGCAGGCTCAGTGATTATTGCTCTACATCACGAACAAGATATTCGAAAAATGGGTAATTTACGTCGTTATTTGCCTATTACTTATATCACTTTTTTAATAGGGACATTAGCTTTAGCTGCTATACCCCCATTTTCTGGTTTTTATTCCAAAGATACCATCATAGAAGCAATACATAATTCTCAGATTACAGGGGCATCTTATGCTTATATCTGTGTATTATTAGGTTCTTTTGTTACGGCTCTTTATGCATTTCGGGGATTTTTCTTAGTTTTTCATACCAAAGAAAGAATTTCACCCGCATTACAAAAAGATTTAAAAGAACCGCCTTCAAGCATGTGGTTACCCTTAATTATATTGGCTATTCCTTCTATTATTTTAGGGGCATTAATTATTGAACCTTTATTATTTTCTTCTGATAATTGGCTCGCCCGTAGTGTATTTGTTTTACCTCAACATAATGTGATGGCACAATTAGTACACGAATATCAAGGGATTTTTAATGTAATTATTGATGCATTCTTTCATCCCGCATATTGGTTTGCAGTAAGTGGAATAATTGCCGCTATTATTGCTTATCTTATTAAACCTATGTTCCCATCCTGGTTAATGACTAAATTTAATACAATATATAAAATTCTTATCAATAAATATGGGTTTGACGAAATAAATGATTTAATTTTTGTGCGAGGCGGCAAAGCGATTGCGCGATGGTTATATAATGTTAGTGATGTCAAAATTATTGATCAATTATTTGTTAATGGTTCAGGGCGCTTGATTGTTTGGTTTTCACAAGTAACAAGACGTATTCAATCTGGTTATCTATTTCATTATGCATTCATTATGATATTTGGATTAATAACATTACTTTTTTGGTTAATCTTGAGGTAAGGCAAAAATGTTCGCCAGTTACATACTTAATTTACTTATTTGGACACCTGTTATCGGTGGAGTCCTTGCTTTATTCTCAGGAGATGATAAACACGCGAATAAAGCGCGTATTATTGCGTTAATTACGGCTTTATTGTGTTTAGTTTTATGTATCCCATTATACATGGGTTTTGATATCCAAAATCCTTTAATGCAATTTCAAGTAAATTCCCCTTGGATTTCTGCTTATGGTATTAATTACTCTTTAGGGATAGATGGAATTTCTCTTGCGTTAATTATTTTAACCAGTTTTACCACGTTAATTGTCGTTTTAGCAGGCTGGCAAACGATACAATTTCGGGTAGCGCAATATATGGCATCATTCCTAATTATGCAGGGTATGATGATAGGGGTATTTTCTGCAACAGATTCCATTTTATTTTATGTATTTTGGGAAGGTATGTTAATTCCCATGTATTTAAATATTGGTATTTGGGGAAGTGAAAATCGAAGTTACGCTTCAATTAAATTCTTTTTATATACTTTTTTTGGTTCTGCATTAATGTTAGTTGCCATCATTTACTTAGGTCTTAAAGCAAATAGCTTTACTATTGGCGACTTTTACCCATTGAAATTAAATTTAACAACCCAAAAATGGCTTTTTGCGGCTTTTCTATTAGCTTTTGCCGTCAAGATTCCCATGTGGCCTTTTCATACGTGGCTTCCTGATGCACATACTGAAGCGCCGGCCGGTGGTTCCGTGGTATTAGCTGCCTTAATGTTAAAATTGGGGGGGTATGGTTTTCTTCGGTTTTCGTTACCTATTTTACCCGATGCTTGCCGTGAATTAGCCTGGTTAATGTTAGCTTTATCATTAATTGCCGTTGTTTATATAGGCTTAGTCGCCATTGTCCAAAGTGATATGAAACGCTTAATCGCTTATTCATCTGTCGCTCACATGGGATTTGTCACTTTAGGTTGTTTTATGGTGTATAAAATCATTGATAATACCGGTAACCTTGCTGATGCTTATATGAGTTTAGAAGGCGCAATGGTTCAAATGTTATCTCATGCTTTTAGCTCTGGAGCCATGTTTTTAGGCATCGGTATGTTATATCAACGCATGCATAGTCGTTTAATTAATGATTATGGTGGAGTTGCATCAACAATGCCTGTTTTTTCTGCTTTTTTTATGCTTTTTGCGATGGCTAATGCAGGTTTACCCGGAACTTCTGGTTTTGTGGGTGAATTTATGATTATTATGAGTGCCTTTCAAGCTAATTTTTGGATAACTTGTATTGCTGCAAGCACGTTAATTTTGGGTGCAACCTATACCCTCTGGATGTATAAACGAGTCTTTTTTGCAGGGATAAAAAATCCTAAAGTTGCGGAATTGCGTGATTTAAATAATTTAGAAAAATTAACGTATTCACTGTTAGCAATCATGGTTTTATTCATAGGATTATATCCACAACCTTTACTGAATACCTTCCATGCAACGGTAGGTCATTTATTAAATCTTAGTATTCAAACTAAATTGTAATGGAATAAAAAAATGCTATTTTCACAAAATCACTTCATTCCGGTTATTCCAGAATTATTTCTATTAGGAATGGTTTGCATCATTTTAATACAAGGCTTATTTTTTAAAAAAACAGCTTATTTTTTATCACAATTAACGTTGTTACTATTAGCATGTCTTACAATTAAGTTATCTTATTTACCCACAACCTATGCCTTTAATCATATGTTTGTTTTAGATAAAGTCGCGTCATTATCTAAATTATTTATTTATTTAATGACTTCATTTGCTTTTTGGTTAGCGCGACGATATAACGATGAGCGTAAAATAGCTGAAAATGAATATATTGTTTTAGGATTATTTTCAGTTTTAGGTATGATGATTATGGTATCTGCCTCTAATTTCCTCAGTTTATTTTTAGGAATAGAATTATTATCCTTGCCCTTATATGCCATGGTAGCCATGCATCGCACTTCTGCTATTGCTTCTGAAGCTGCTATGAAATATTTTATTATGGGTTCTTTAGCATCAGGTTTATTTTTATATGGCTTATCCTTATTATATGGCGCAACAGGAACATTAAACTTACAAGATATAATCCATTTAACCCAAACAACCAATAAATTATTATTATCTTTTTCATTAATATTTATTATTGCCAGCTTATGTTTCAAGCTGGGGGTTGCTCCTTTTCATTTTTGGGCTCCCGATGTTTATGAAGGTGCTCCAACGTCAACCGTACTTTTTTTAAGTGCTGCGCCTAAAATAGCTGTTTTTGTTATTACTTTTCGTATTTTAGGTAATGCCTTTCTACATTTATACAATGATTGGCAAGGTATCATTATAACGGTAGCTATCTTATCAATGGCTATAGGAAATATTATTGCTATTGCACAATCAAATTTGAAACGCATGCTAGCTTATTCTTCCATTGCACATATGGGTTATATGTCTTTGGGTATTATAGCAGCAACACCGAATGGTTTCTCTGCCTCCTTTTTTTATGTAACGGCTTATGCATTGATGTCTATTACCGCTTTAGGAACATTGATTTTAATGAGTCAAAAAGGAAAAGAATTAGATCACTTTAATGATTTACGGGGTTTAAATATTCGAAACCCTTGGCTAGCATTTATGATGTTAATTGTTATGTTTTCTATGGCAGGAATCCCTGTTTCTATTGGTTTTTTTGCTAAATTAGGCGTATTACAAGCTTTAATAACACAAAATATGATTGGGTTAGCCGCATTAGCATTAATTTTTTCTATTATAGGGGCATACTATTATCTAAGAGTGGTCAAAATCATGTATTTTGATAAACCTGAAGAAAAATCTCCTATAATAATTAGTAAAGATTTACAATTAATATTATCAATAACGGGTTTACTAATATTGGGTTTAGGTATATTTCCTAATGCATTACTTGAATTATGCCGATATGTTTTTATATAAATAAGCTTTAAAACTCCCTTTATTAGGAAATAATAAAAAAAAATCCTAATATTATCGATTTACCCATTGTTATATAAATAAATTTCTAGTATTATATCAAACATTGACGCGGGGTGGAGCAGTCTGGCAGCTCGTCGGGCTCATAACCCGAAGGTCGTAGGTTCAAATCCTGCCCCCGCTACCAATTTTTACTTATAGCCCCTGATTGGGGCTTTTTGCTAAATTGGATATATAAATAATTTAAATGGGCATTAAGCCCATTTTTTGTTTATAATATTTTTTGATAAAATATATTAAATTTTATTATTTTGGTTTTACTTTTTGTAAAATAGTGATAGTTTAAAGAAATATTCAATTTGGCGCTGTTTTTTAGCGTAGCAATTTAAGAAACATCAATATTTTGATAGAAAAGATGGGTGGTTTATCATGAAAAGTAATGAAACTTTTTTAAATGAGATAATCGAACCTGTTGTTATGTCATTAGGATATGAATTATTGGGTTGTATATATTTACGAAATGGTAAATATTCAACTTTACGTATTTATATTGATAGCCCTCAAGGTATTACCTTAGATGATTGTCAAAAGGTAAGCCATCAAATAAGTGCTGTCTTCGATGTTGAAGATCCCATTGAACAGCACTATGACTTAGAAGTATCGTCACCTGGTATGGATCGCCCTTTATTTAAAAAAGAGCATTACCAACGGTTTTTAAATCATTTAATTCGTTTGAGATTATCAGTATCAAAAGAAGGACGGCGAAAATTTGTTGGTCGTTTAATAAAAATAGAAGATGAATGTATCATTATTACACTAGATGATACAGAATTCAGACTTTCTTTTGATGAAATTGAACGGGCAAATCTAGAACCAGAATTTAAGAAGTAACATTTATAGAAAGATTATTTTACTATTGTGGAAATGGTGGTAGCGATGAGCAAAGAAGTTTTATATATAGCCGAAGCGCTCTCTAATGAAAAAGCGGTAGCTAAAGAAGTTATCTTCGAAGCTATTGAGACAGCGCTTGCAATCACAACGAAAAAAGTTCACAGTCAGGAATGGGATGTTCGGGTTACTATTAATCGCAATAATGGTGAATATAAAACATTTAGGTGTTGGCTAGTTGTTGAAAATGATGAAGAATTAGAATTCCCTGAAAGTCAAATCACATTAGATGAAGCAATAAAGAAAAAACCTGATGCTAAAGTAAATGAATATATTGAAGAGCCAATTGATTCTATCGAATTTGGACGTATTGCCGCACAAACAGCGAAACAAGTGATTGTTCAAGAAATTCGTAAAGCTGAAAGACAGAGAGTTGTTACTGCTTATACTGAAAAACTTGGGCAATTAGTCATTGGTGTTGTTAAAAAAGTGACGCGTGATAATGTCTTAATTGAATTTTCTGAAGGCGCGGAAGGAATTATTTCTCGAGATGGATTATTACCTCGTGAAGCCGTAAGAATAGGGGATAGATTAAGAGCCTATCTTTATGATGTTCATTTTGAACCACGAGGCGCTCAATTATTTTTAAGCCGTACATGCCCTGAAATGTTAATGGAATTATTTAAAATTGAAGTGCCTGAAATAGGTGAACAATTAATTCAAATAATGGCAGCAGCGCGTGATCCCGGTTTACGTGCTAAAATTGCTGTCAAAACAAATGATGGCCGTATTGATCCTATTGGTGCTTGCATTGGTATGCGTGGCGCAAGAGTTCAAGCTGTATCGACAGAATTAGGTGGAGAGCGAGTTGATATTATCCTTTGGGATGATAATCCAGCGCAATTAGTTATTAATGCATTAGCCCCCGCTGAAGTAGCTTCTATTGTTGTCGATGAAGATACTAATACTATGGATGTTGCTGTTAAAGAAGAACAATTAGCTTTAGCGATAGGTCGTAGTGGACAAAATGTAAAATTAGCTAGCCAATTGACAGGCTGGACAATTAATGTAATCTCTGAAGCAGAAGCAGCAGAAAAAAGTACAGCCGAAACTCAAGGGATAGCAGAAAAATTTATTGAGCAACTGGGTGTTGATGAAGAGCTTGCTCAAATATTGATTCGTGAAGGTTTTTCATCTATCGAAGAAATTGCCTACGTGCCTTTACAAGAACTTTTAGAAGTTGAAGAATTTGATGAAGAAATTGTAGAAGCATTAAGAGCAAGTGCAAAAGATGCTTTATTAAAAATAGCAATTGCTGATGAAGAACAATTAAGTTCTGCACAGCCTGCTAATGAATTAATTGAATTAATTGAAAAGGAAGGCTTGACTCGGCATTTAGCGTTAGTATTAGCGAGTCATGGTATTATTACCTGTGAAGATTTAGCAGAACAATCAATTGATGATTTAGCAGATATTAAAGAATTATCTGAAGAACAATCAGCGAAGCTAATTATGAAAGCTCGCGAACCATGGTTTATGGAAGGCTAAGAAAATATGGCAAAAATTACCTCTGAACATATTAAACATCTTTCAGACAAGTCTGAATTAACGGTTAAGCAATTAGCAGATTATGTCGGTGTTACTGTCGATTGGTTATTAGAAGAATTAAATAGAGCGGGTATTAATGCAAAATCAGCTACCCAATTAATTAGTGAGCAAGAAAAAAATAGCTTACTAAGTTATTTAAATCCGCAACCGAAAAAAATCACATTAAACTCTAAAAGTTATAGCCAATTAACGGTATCTGGATCCCAGGGGAAAGCAAAAACGGTAAATATAGAAGTTCGTAAAAAGCGAACCTATGTCAAGCGTTCGCCTGATGAATTAGAAGCGGCTGCGAAAGCTTTAGAGAAAGAACAAGAAATGCAAGCTGAATTATTAGTTACTGAGAAAGTAGATCAAAAAGTCGTTATGGACGAAAAAGTGAATGCGGAAGTGGCGCATATAGAAACTACATTACCAACAGAAGAGACTGTGTCTACAAAGGCATCAGTTACAGAAAAAAATACTGATGACAAACTGAAGAAAAGTCCAACAGAAAAAACTTTACCTCCAAAAACTTCTTCTGTAGATGGGATGGGAGTTTTAAAAAGTCCCAAAAAAGAAATTGTAGATAAACGTCCTAAAGGTAAAGTTGATAAAGATAAAGTTCATGAAAAATATAAACATAATAAAACTATCCTTTTTGTAGAAGAAGAGGGCGAGGATTTATTTCGTCGACGTAAAAGTTTTAAAACAAAATCACGTTCAATCCATCAAGCTTTTGAAAAACCAACATCTCCTATTATTCGAGAGGTTGTTATTCCAGAAACAATTACCGTTGCTGAATTAGCACAAAGAATGTCTGTTAAAGGGGTTGAAGTCATTAAAGCGATGATGAAACTCGGTGCTATGGTGACAATTAACCAAGTTATTGATCAAGATACCGCTGTTATTATTGTCGAAGAAATGGGGCATAAAGCTAAACCACTGAAAGAAAATGCCTTAGAAGAATCTTTAGCGTTAGATACATTATCGACTGCAAAAGAAGAACCTAGAGCACCTGTTGTTACGATTATGGGGCATGTTGACCATGGTAAAACTTCATTACTCGATTTCATTCGTCGAACCAAAGTCACCCAAGGTGAAGCAGGGGGAATAACCCAACATATTGGTGCTTATCACGTGGAAACACAAAAAGGAATGATTACATTCCTCGATACACCAGGTCACGCAGCTTTTACTGCAATGCGGGCTCGTGGGGCAAAATTAACTGATATCGTTATTTTAGTTGTTGCGGCGGATGACGGTGTTAAACCTCAAACAATAGAAGCGATACAACATGCAAAAGCTGCTGGTGTCCCTATTATTGTTGCCGTTAATAAAATGGATAAACCAGAAGCTGATATAGATCGTGTAAAAACAGAATTAGCTCACCATGAAGTAATTTCAGAAGAATGGGGTGGTGATTCTATGTTTGTTCTTATTTCAGCTAAAACTGGGTTAGGAATAGATGATTTATTAGATTCTATTTTAGTCCAAGCTGAATTATTAGAATTAAAAGCGCCTATATTATCACCGGCTAAAGGTATTGTGATTGAATCTCGTTTAGATAAAGGTCGTGGTCCTGTAGCAACGTTATTAGTTCAATCGGGAACTTTAAATAAAGGCGATATGATACTTGCTGGTTTAGAGTATGGCCGCGTACGGGCATTAACAGATGAAAATGGTAATTTAGTTGAATCAGCAGGTCCTTCTATGCCTGTTGAAATTTTAGGTCTATCTGGTATTCCTTCTGCCGGTGATGAAGCTGTTGTTATTAATGATGAAAAGAAAGTCCGTGAAGTTGCTTTATTCCGTCAAGGGAAATTCCGCGATGTTAAATTAGCAAAACAGCAAGCATCTAAGCATGAAAATATTTTTGATCGAATTACTGAAGCAGGATTGAGTACGGTTAATATTGTTTTAAAAGCCGATGTACAGGGTTCTGCCGAAGCTATTAGTGATTCTTTAATTCGTCTATCAACCGATGAAATTAAAGTCAAAATTATTGGTTCTGGTATCGGAGGAATTACAGAATCTGATGTGAATTTAGCCCTTGCCTCTAAAGCTATTATTTTTGGGTTTAATGTTCGTGCTGAAACATCAGCACGTAAATTAGCTGAGGCAGAAGCTGTTATTATTCATTACCATAGCATCATTTATGATTTAATTGATGAAGTAAAAAGTGTTATGGGTGGTTTATTATCACCGGAAGTTAAAGAACAAATTTTAGGACTTGCTGAAGTACGTGATGTATTCCGTTCACCTAAATTTGGTGCTGTTGCAGGATGTATGGTAATCGAAGGATTAATTAAACGTAATTGTCCAATACGTGTACTCCGTAACAATATTGTTATTTATGAAGGGGAATTAGAATCACTACGTCGATTTAAAGATGATACTAATGAAGTTAAACATGGTTTTGAGTGTGGTATCGCCGTTAAAAATTATAATGATGTGAAAATTGGTGATCAAATTGAAGTTTACCAAAAAATAGAAGTTACACGTACATTATAATTAACCAAACAGCAGTCAACGTGAATTAAATGGATTATATTTTTAATAACTTATTAAAAACCGGATCCAGTTATCAAATATTTAACGGACTTTTCATCCTTAAAAGTCCGTTAATGTAATGTAAGCTGCTATCTTAGTCATATCCCTTTGACGTACAAGGTAGTTTGTCCCTTCTTATTTTCATCATCCTTGATGAAGACTACCGATAATTTAATTATGGTAGAGTAGAAAAAAACTACCAGAGTTATTTATGTTATGTCGTGTAGGAAATTAGCTATAACTGTGTGGCTCATAGAGACTGATCTTAATACCATTTTATTGACACTCCTAAAAATTGATTCTTTAGCAAACCTACTTTACTACGAAAAGAGTAAAAAAGAGGTTGGTGATTTTCACGAAAATGGCGAAATGGTCAAATTTCTTGTTGATAATCAAAAACCCGGAATAAAAGAAAAGTTAGAAAATACAAATGAGCAGGAAAATTTTGAAAAACATTTTGATAATCTCAAAATAATAGAGGTAAACGAAAGATTAGATAAGGACATAATGAGCGAAATAAAAATTTTAAAAAACATCCAAGATTATAAAGATGCTAACGAAAATAGCTTACTACAAGGTTTCATAAAGGTTAGAAATGACCTAAAACATAAATACCCTTTAGAACACAGAAAAGAAAATGAGACAAGATATGATAATTTAGTAGCTTATTTTACAAATAATAAAGACTATCTTAAAAGGGAATTGGAAAATATTAAAAATAATCTTGATGACGAAGAAATATTTATTTCCCAAAAAAGTGGAATAAAAACACAAGAAGAATTTAACTCAACAAAAAAAGAAGATTCAAAAATAATTTCTGATATAGACGATTCTATAACTACTTATTGATGAAATAGAAGAGTTAGAAGGAATAAAAGAATTAGAAGAATTAGATAAAAACCCCGAAAAATATTATTACACTAGCGGTTTAGCTAATCATTTAGAAACAATATATAAATTTGGTGGTCTTTTACAAAAATCTGTTGATGATATAGATGAGACTAATTCTTTTAACGAATTTTTAGATGAAGAAGCGAATTGCCGTAATAATCATTTCCAGAAATGAAAAAAATCATTACCTAAGTTTTAATAATTCCCCTATGTGTATAGCTCACAGTTTATAAACAAGATATGATCCTACAGAATCAATAAAAGTGGTATTAAAAAACTTATCTTCTATAAAAGAAAAGTACCTGAAACTTTTCAAACAAAAAATATCTGAATCAAATGAAAAAATAGAGTATGAGCCTGAAATGAAAAAAACTAAACATTCTCAAGAAGAGAATAGTGTAATAGCTACCAGTTCCAATAATAATATTCAAAGTCCACCTAGAAATCCAATGATTGAAGTTAGTAGTAAGAATAAAATTATGGAAGCTTCTCAAAATGAAAAAGAAGTTGAAAATAAAACAACCAATATAGAAAGCCCATCATTTAAAAAATGAGTTTGTAATTTTTTATAGAAGATATAAGTTTATGCTATAGTTAACGTGGTGTTAGCAAAATAATTTTAGTTTTTTGGGATATTTAATATATGGTATGGCGAGATAAAATTTATGACTACTTTAAAAGATTTTCTGGATAATATAGACACTATAGAAGAAATAGCAGAAAAATTAGGCATTTTAAATATAAGACTAATAAATATGGGTGATAATACATTAAATTTACTCGTCTCTATCAATAGAGAAATATCAAATGCTAATAAAGCAATATTGCTAGAAGCAAAACTTATTGAAATGCTTAATTGTGAAACAGCTGTTATCGTTGATTCAAAGTTAAAACCTTTAGTAAAAGAAACCATTATTAATGGCGCTGTGCCTATCAGAGATATACAAAATCTAGAGAAATTATTTAATAATTCACCACAAAATATAAAGTTCAATACAATAACTTTAGTAGAAAGAAATAGATTATCTCTAAGAAGGAAACTTGAGTTGGCAAATGAATACATAAATGATAGTACCTCTGTTTCCTTTTTCAAAAATAGCGATAAAAAACTTAATGTTGATTTTCAAAACATAAACATAAATGAAAATAGCCCTGAAAATGGTTCTATCCGAACTGTATAAATAAATTTTTCTACATGTCTGCAAAAAGCATCTTCCAAAGAGCTGCTTTTTGCAGAATGTCTTTCTCCATTTTAAGTTTTGCATTTTCTTTTTTTAATCACCGCAGTTCTTTCTGTACTTCAAGTTTTATCCCTGGCTTAGATTGTTTAGTTGTTTCTATTGTGAAAGGTTGCTCCGCTTTTACCCAGCGTCTAAGGGCACTTATTGATACCCGTATAAGCTAGCTGACGCTGGCGCGTAACTATAGCCTTGTTAACATTAACTTCGCTGCCCCCTGTGTCAGGATAGTTGTCGCCTCTGAATAAAAAATCAGTGGGCAATAGGAGCTGGAAAAATGGCAACATTAT
>CBCSKA010000031.1:0-6271 GCA_965140885.1 Legionellaceae bacterium
CTTAGCCTTATCTTTATAGTTAACTGTTATCACTCCGATAGGCAAGAGGTCAAACAGCGAGCTTGATTGGTTTTAACAATAACGACCCCAAGCAGGGTTTTATTGCGAGCTTATGTAATATGACCATCAGAAATCCAAATCCACAAGCGAACCTGGGTGATGGCGCTTCCCGTTTTTTAGGCGGTTAGGCTATTAACGAATTTATATATTAAATTGCGTTCGCAGCTAAAGCGTAGTTTTCGTCGTTTGCGACTATAATTTTGCAGCATTTTTGCGAGGTTAGCTACATCCCCGGCATGCCCCTCAAGCTTTGCAACCCACGTCGAAGCCAGGTCGCCCCCATTAAGACAGTTGAATTATAGCACAATATTTATGAAATAAGTATTCTCTTTTATATTGCTATTTTTATTTATATTTTTTAAATAACGATTGATTAAATTATTTTATTGCATATTTGAATAAGTCAATGGTTCAGTGGCTGTTATTTTTTCAAGTGTTAATTGAATTAATTGATCAACGCTTGCATAAGGATTATGACTAAATTGTTGAACCGCACGATTAGCAACAATTGCACTAATAGAGCAGCATTGATGTCCCAGTATATGTCCTAAACCATAAATAGCAGCTGTTTCCATTTCAAAATTTGCAATACAATATTCTTCGTATTGAAATTCTTGCAGTAAAGTAATGAAATTAGGAATAGCTAATTCCCCACGTAATTCTCTTCCTTGAGGCGCGTAAAAACCCGAACAAGTAGCAGTAATGCCTGAAAAAAAATCAGCAGTAAATAAATTAGTCAGAGAAGAAGCGCTACTTTTAATATAAGGAGTTAAAATTCGTTCTTCAGTACTCATATGATTTACAAAGGCATTGAGTATTTTTAATTCTTTTGGAGAATAATGCGGATTGTAAGAATATAATAAATTATCTAAGCCAATGGCATAATTTGAAACAACATAACTATCAATAGGAATATGGGCTTGTAAGCTACCTGCAGTACCTATACGAATAATATTTAAAGAGGTTAATTTCTCTTTTATTTGCCGTGTTTCAAAATCAATATTAAATAAAGCATCAATTTCATTTAAAACAATATCGATACAACCTGTTCCCATCCCTGTTGAAATAACACTGATACGTTTATTATTTAAATATCCTGTGTGGGTAACAATTTCACGTTTTTGAGCTTTGTGCTCTATGCTATCAAAGTAACGTGAGACCATTGGTACACGTTCAGGATCCCCGACTGTAATAATGGTTTCTGCTAAATCACCCGGTAATAAATTAAGATGATAAATTGAACCATTGGGATTTAAAATAAGTTCAGATTCTGCGATAGGCGTATTCATAAGATAATCCAATATAATAAAATATTAATTAATTAACTACTCGATTTATTATAAAGACAAGGATTTTACACTGAGGTTGTTAGAATATCTACTTTAACTAACGAAAGAGACTGGATTATTATTGTTTTGCCCAGTATAGTTAGCATCACTAATTATTTAACCTATAGAATATTATGATACGAAAATCTGCACTTTTTAATGTATTTGGCCGTTCTCCTATTAAGCCTATGCAGGCTCACATGGAAATTGCTTATAAATGCGCTGCTTTATTACTTCCTTTTTTTAAAGCGGTAATTGAAAAAAAATGGGATATTGCAGCGGCATTACAACAAGAACTGATTACTTTAAAACATCAAGCGGATGGGCATAAGCGAGAATTACGTTTGCATTTACCGAATAATCTTTTATTACCATTTGCCCGTTCAGATTTATTAGAAATGATTTTACTTCAAGATAAAATTGCGAATAAAGCAAAAGATATTGCAGGGTTACTTTATGGACGCCAAATGGTTTTTCCTGAGATTACTCATACACTTTTTATTCCATTTTTAGAACGTTGTATTGATACCTGTGGACAAGCGCGGAAAGCGATCAATGAATTAGACGAATTATTAGAAACAGGTTTTAGTGGAGATGAAGCTCAAATTGTAGAAAAAATGATCGATGAACTTACTTATATACAAGAAGATACAGATAAGTTACAAGTTCAGCTTTATCAAGCGTTACTAAAAATTGAAGCAGTATGGCCACCGGTAGAAGTTATGTTTTTATATACTTCGGTTAAATTATTTGGCGAATTAGCAAATTATGCCAATAATATCGGTGAACAATTGCAATTACTCCTCGCTAAATAATTGAGATAATAGCATGGAATATACTTTATTAATTGTTTATCTTGCTTGCGCCTTTGGCTTTATTATGTCTTGGGGTGTTGGCGCAAATGACCTTGCCAATATTATGAGCCCTACGTTAGGTTCTAAATCTATTACACCGCGGCAAGCTGTAATACTTGCCATTCTCTTTGAGTTTGCTGGTGCAATGTATGGTAGTAATGGGGTCAGTGAAACCATTAGCTCTAAAATTATTATCGGAACAGCGCAGTTAGATAATTCTAATATATATATCTATGGAATGTTAGCTGTACTCTCTGCGGGTACGACGTGGATGTTACTTGCAAGTTATTTAGGTTTACCGGTTTCTATCACAAATACCATTATTGGTGGAATGGTCGGTTTTGGTGCTGCTCAATTAGGGGCTGATGCGATTAATTGGAAACAAGTGGGTGTGATTGCATTAAGTTGGATTACTTCTCCTGCCATAGCTGGAATTATTGCTTATCAATTATTTAATAATGTTCAATCCGTTATTCTAAGAACGACTGATCCCATGCGTAATGCGCGTCGTTATATTCCACTTTATCTCTTTTTTGTGGGTATTATTTTAGGATATATGATAATTTTAAAAGCATTAAATCATTATGGTTACCATTTTAATTATTTATTAAAAATTTGTATTGTCATAGGTACTGGTTTTATCGTTATGGGCGTTGGTATTATTTTTGTTCGTAAAATAAATACGCATTCAACGCATACGCAAGAAGAGCGTTTCGGATATGTTGAAAAGTTATTCAGTGTGATTATGGCATTTACTGCTTGTTCTATGATTTTTGCTCATGGATCAAATGATGTTGCTGTCGCTATTGGACCTATATTGGCTGTTATTCAAATTGCGCTTAAAAATGGGTATTTACAACCACATCCTTTTCAAAATTGGATTACATTAATGGGTTGTAGTGGCGTTATTCTAGGATTGTTGATGTATGGACGGAAAGTGATTGAAACAGTAGGTTCATCAATTACCGCTCTAACACCGAGTCGGGCTTATGCGGCAACGATTGCAGCTGCTTTTACGGTTATTCTTTCAACCAGTGCAGGCATTCCTGTCTCTGCGACACAAACTTTAGTTGGCGCGGTATTTGGAGTAGGTTTAGCGCGAGGAATAGGGGCATTAAATTTACAAGTTATTCGTAATATTTTTATGTCATGGATTATTACTATCCCTGTCGCATCCTTATTAGCGATGTTATTTTTCTTGCTTTATAAAAATATTTTTTAAAAGCCTTTATTTTTTTTCTTTTGATTTATCACGTAATTGCGCAATACGTTGATATAATTGAATTTGTGAAAGTTGTGAAGATGAGGGTTGTGGATGTTGACGGTCAAAATCAGTAAGAAATAAATCAATTTCACTAATAAAGTTTTTATTACATTTAGTAAATTTCATATTAAAACCATTTCCTAACTAAGGCACATTTTTGTTAAACACGGCGAAAAATTGAATTACAGCAATTAGTGTTTAAAAGAATGATATAACCTGGTATGCGCGATACCTTATTGATTAAATATTAGCTTATTCGCTTCAATTTAAAAAGATTTTTTGTTTATAAATATATACTTTATTAAGTAATGCATATTTAACAAAAACCCTGAATATTTTCAGGGTTTTTGTTCTGAAGCTGCTTAAGCGACTTCTTCCGATTCAATAACTTCAACATGTGTTGCTTGGGGGCCTTTAGGGCCTCTTTCAATATTAAAGCGGACAGTTTGTCCTTCTGATAATGTTCTAAATCCATTTCCTTGAATTGCGCTAAAGTGGACGAATACATCTTCGCCTTCTGCTGTAACAAATCCAAACCCTTTAGCGTCGTTGAACCATTTAACTGTTCCTGTTGCCATACAAATAAACCTCTATCAATAACATTTTATCTTAACCATTGTATGTGTCATTACATACAACATGTACAACTTTTGTTGAATTTCCATTGGATAAATTTTAAAGGGTCAGTGCTTTCGTATTAGCAGTTTTAAACTGACCAAAGAAAAAAAATCATTTGGTAATTAACAAGACCTGATTAAACAGGTGAGTGTAGTATAATGCTATTAATCAGAGTTGAACAGTTTTTTTTTACTAGGGTTTTCGCTAGTAAGCTTTACTAGCGAAAATATAAGAAATAACGACTTCCACAGAAAGAAAATTAATATCGCTCTGTGGCAATAGTTTGATTAAGCACGTGGTCCAGCATCACGAATGGCTTGACTTACCTTAAAACGTTCAAAATTCTCTGTGAATTGTTTAATTAAAACGTTTGCTTGTTCATCATATTGTTTAGGGTCAGACCAGGTTAATTGCGGATTTAAAAGTGAGGATTCAATCCCATTTAATTTTTTCGGAATAGCGAAATTAAAATAAGGCATAATTTCACATTCAGCATTTTGTAGCTCGCCATTTAAAATAGCTTGAATAATGGCACGAGTCGTTGGAATTGAAAAACGTTTACCTGTTCCATAAGCACCACCAGTCCAACCCGTATTAACTAAATAAACTTGACTACCGGATTTTTGAATGCGCTTAATTAATAATTCAGCATATACATGAGCAGGACGTGGGAGAAATGCTGCCCCAAAACAAGTACTAAACGTTGATTTTATACTTTCTGTTGAACCCATTTCGGTACTACCTACTAAAGCAGTATAACCACTTAAATAGTAATAAGCAGCTTGTTCTACATTTAAACGAGCAACAGGAGGTAATATGCCATACAAATCACAAGTTAAGAATATAACGGCGGTAGGTTGCCCTGCTTGATTTTCAATAATTCGTTTTTCAATATAATCTAAGGGATAAGCTGCGCGTGTATTTTGTGTTAATTTTGCATCAGTATAATCAGGGACTTTAGTCTTAGGATCAATCACTACATTTTCCATAATTGCGCCATCGCGTACAGCATCCCAAATAACAGGTTCTTTTCCTTTAGATAAATCTATACATTTTGCGTAACAACCCCCTTCAAAATTAAAAATACCTGTTTCACCCCAGCCATGTTCATCATCACCGATTAAAAAACGAGTGGGATCTGCTGATAACGTCGTTTTCCCTGTACCAGATAAGCCAAAGAAAAGAGCAACATCACCTTTTTCACCCACATTAGCTGCGCAATGCATCGGTAAAACATCTTGTTCTGGCATTAAATAATTCATGATAGAAAATAATGCTTTTTTCATTTCACCGGCATATCGCATTCCTGCTAATAAAACTTTACGTTCACTAAAGCAAATAATAACAGCCCCTTCACTCGTTGTTCCTTCTTTTTCAGGATCAAGTGTCATACCTGGTACACTTAATATAGTCCATGAATTCGTTTGATTAGGAAGAACGGTAGTCGAACGGATAAATAAATGTCGAGCAAAAAGATTATGCCATGCCATTTCTGTCATGACTTTGATGGCTAATCCATGTTGTGCATCGGCTCCCACTTGTAAATGAGAAATAAAAGAATCTGTTTGTTGATTTAAATAATTTTCCGCTTGTTTCCATAGTTTATTAAATTTATTTAAATCAAAGGGTTGATTAATCGAACCCCAATCAATACTAGCACTAGAAGAAGGTTCTTGAACGATATATTTATCTTTAGGCGAACGTCCGGTCTTCTTTCCTGTTTCAACTTGTAAAGCGCCATTGCTTGCTAAAATCCCTTCTTTTCTTGCTAATGCTAAATTCAATAATTCTTGTGTAGATAAATCAATATAGCAATTTTTCGTCACGTGAATATCCTCAGTAGTGTTTAAAAATAAATGGCATAAAGTTGTTTTACGCTTTTACTATTTCATTTAACGTGGTAAGTAAAGATTAAATACGGACTGCTTGTAATTATTAAAATTATCAAAGTCAGCATGATGTTAAATAGTATGCACTAACAATTAGTAAAAAAAGGGTTAGTATACTGGAAGATTTATTTTTTATAAACCTAGGTGGAAAGTGAGAGGAAATAAGAGATAAAAATATTTAAAAAGTGAAATAAAGCTAATCAAGTACAAATTTATAATTTGTGTTATTTATTTGATGGTTCTAAAAAGATAAGCTAA
>CBCSKA010000032.1:0-1957 GCA_965140885.1 Legionellaceae bacterium
TCAAAATACTTCCTTACAAAAGTATCTTTTTACCCTCTTTTTTTCGTAATTGCTAGTTTCGAAAGAACTCTATTATATTTTCTATTAAAAGTATGGAATTTTTTAACGGTGCTAGATAAATGGTTTTCAAGCATTTCTTCATCGGTGTATTCCGTGTGTAGGAACATCACTTGTTTGATTTTGATGAGATTCTGGCTCTGTCTGTTCAATAACACAATATGAATTCAGTAAATTTGAATCACTATCATCCGTTAAATGACTATTATACAGGGGATTGGTTGAATCATTGGACGTAGAAAAAAAACTATGACGATATTGAGCAACAGGTCTTTTTTCACCATTTTGTATATCCGAAGTACTATTATACAGGGAATCAGTTAAAGCGGTAGCCGTTGATAAATAGCTATGGTCAAGGTTGTCAAAAGGTCTTTTTTCACCATTAAGTATATCCGAAGTACTCTTATACAGGGAATCAGTTAAAGCGGTAGCCGTTGATAAATAGCTCTGATCAAGGTTGTCAAAAAGTCTTTTTTCACCATTAAGTATATCCGAAGTACTCTTATAGAGGGAATCAGTTAAAGCGGTAGCCGTTGATAAATAGCTCTCATAAAGATTGTCAAATGGTTTTTCTTCACCGATTACAGTGGTTTTAGTATAAGGAACTTGTTCAATGATTAAATCGGGCTTCTCAACAAAAACAAATTCATCTGGATTTTGTTCAATGACTGATTGTGTCATTGGAGGCACGGTATAATCTTCTGAAAAACCAATATCAGTAAATATTTCTTGGCTACTTGTAGTAGCCTTTTTAATACTTTCCAAAATTTTTATTGCCCTTGTTTTCTTAGTCATAATCCTATCCAATTCTGTTGCTTGTAGGGTAGCTAATGACCATTGATTCCAAGCGGGATTAGTTAATACTTTTAATACTTTTCTAAAGGGATGATAACCAAAAAATCGCTTAACTTTTTCTATAAAACTGAGTTTTTCTTGTTTGAGTAAATCACTAATTGTATTCACTAAGAGTAATCTATTAATTTCAGGCACCGTAGTAGTAAGCTCTTTTTCTTTAACATTAATACCACTTATTTCAACAATTTTGTTTAAACATTTCTTTTGTAATGCTTCGTGATAATGAATATGTTCTTGGCATGCCGTATACAAATCTGTTACAAATGGATCTTGTTTTTTTGGGTTATCAGTAAAATGAGCAGTAACATGAGCATTAAAAATATTTTTCTGCGATGGCTGTAAACTATTCAATAAGCCTTCAAATTTAGTATGAATAGAATCAGCATTTAAACGCATTTCATTTAAAATGACTTCAGGCTTTAAAAGATTATCTTTACGTAGATTAGCTAGCGGATCTTTTTTAAACCTTGATTTTTTAATTGTTTGTAATTTATTTTTTAACTGTAATTCAATAATAAATGAAGATTCATTTTGATTTAAAATATCCATTCGCATCTTTTTTTCAGGTACTTTGTCGTCAACAGTATTTATTTTCTCAGAATATTGAGAAGGAAGTGAATGAGAGTTAGTCGTTATTTGTTCATCTAGATTTTCAATATTATTTTCAGAAATGACTACCTCGTTATCCGTAGGTAAATTTTTCTCAAATGTATAGATACAAAAGAAATTAGCAAATAACTTTATATCAAAGCTATATTCCAACTTTTCATCAAAAAGTAAGGGTAAAAAATATTTATTTAATATATCGACGATTAAATCTTTAACTTTTTGACGCGACACTTCTTCTTTTGGGAAAAAACATAGTAAATTTTTACCAAATTGAATTGGATCAACCGGTAATATTCCTTTAGTGAAGTAATATAATTGCTCAATAGTTTCTTGCTGTAATTTATTATTATCATAATATTTAAGGATATGGCTCAGCTGATTTTCTGTAACTTTTCCCTCACTAATATTTTGTAAAAAACAATTATTAATTGTAAAT
>CBCSKA010000032.1:1967-5983 GCA_965140885.1 Legionellaceae bacterium
TCATCAAACACAAAAAAAATTTACTTTTATTAATAAAATTCAAAACAAACCAAAAAAGAAAAATTTGAAACTTAAATAATATTAAACAGGGAAAAATTGAGTTACACTGGAAAAAACAATTATAAATTTAAAATTCTAATTGCTGAAATTTAAGGTCAAGTGCCGCTATTTCTTCTTCTGCAGATTTAATTTTTTCCCTAAGTGAATTTTTAATAAATCCTGAAAAAAAATCGACATTTTCTTTTTTAAATTTGTTTAAATCTTTTTGAGCGCGTGTTAATAAATGTTTTTTCAAAGCTATATCATTATCCAGAAAAATATCTAAAGTTATTTCATTTTGCTGAATTTTTTCAATATCAAGCTTCAATTTATTAAAATTATCAAACCAGAAATCAAAATGCTTTTCTGAATCAGGGAATATTCTTTCTCGCATAAGCGCTAACAATTCCTGTGATATTTCTTCCTGATTAGCAATATAATATTTAAAATCTTTTATATTCTCTATAGGTGCAAATTTTTTCAATTCTTGAATATACACAGCATACTGGCTAGAACTATCCCTATTTATAGATTGTTCAATTAACTGCAAACGTAATCTCATGGTTTGCTGAATACCTTCACACTCTTTATTAAATACTTGATCTAACTTTTGGAGATACGAATACAATGAGCGATTTACTTCTTCTGGCAAGGGTTTATATATAAAATTGCTAATAAATTTCTGCGCTTTTTCTAATTGTCCTATTGGCTGATTCGGGTCTTTTACACTCGATATGATTTCTTTTAACCATCCCTGCATTATGTTGATTTTTTCTTGGTAATCACATAATTCTTGACACGTTAATTTGGCATAATGCGCATTTTCAAACCAACTATTTTTTAATGTTTCGATAGTTTCTGTTATCTTTTTTCCCTTTAGCGTATTTTTTAGTTCATTCAAAATGGCTAATGTTTCCTCGGGAAAAGGTACTGCTTTAATAAATGCATTAAAAGCCTCTGATGGACTTGCTTGTAAATTTTTTTTATCCTCAGGGTTTATGACTGAAGTATCATCATTAAACATTAAAGCAATCATTTCTAAAAAATTCCAAAAAATCGTTAGATTAAACATATTTTTTGTACTTTTTACATAGCCTATAACGTTGTTTAATAATACTTCTTCCTCTATTAACGATCTAGCTCTGCGTATGACATCTAATGAGTCTGTTTGGGTTGTCGTGTTAGCTAAAAATTCTCTCAAGTCTGAAGGATTTTTATTAGGTATAGTTTGATTTTCAGCAATAAATTTTTCGGCTTTACATTTATGTTCTTTCCATTTCTTTAGTAAAACATTAGGAATATTATTATATTCAAGATTTATTATTTTGGCTTTTTGTTGAATAAAATCTAAATATTCTTTTTCAATACTCCAACCATATTGTTCTAATTGATTGGTATCAAAAGTGAATTCAAATTCGCTTAAATAAGGAATATTACTATCCGTGAATGGAGAATTAAACTCTTCTGAATTATTATTTGTTAGTTCTTGTTCATTTATTGTAAACGGCATATAACCCTCTTTATCTTTTAGATACATATTAATTAAGTATACTTAATAGAATCCATTATTATTAATTTAAAATTAACTTAAAATAAATTTAGTTACTAAAAACCAAATAATTTGAGAAAAAGAATTAAATTCTTTCAAAGTAATTTCTATTAAAGTTTTTTTTATTCTTTTCACATAACACGCACCTATTTTATTTGTTTATATACAAAGTTAATTATGTTTTTAATTTTAATTTTGAGTATTATTTTAGCGTTATTGATATATCAAGTTAAGCTGGATAAGAAAATCTTTGAAAACATTAGAAATAAAAAAATTAAATGAATTAAAATGCGGTTATATCCAGTGAATTTTTTTTCTTATAAATTAAGTATCAAAAAGAAGATACGACTTATTGGTTTATACTTTTTTTCTTGAAACGCTTTTCTTATTTTATCAAAAGCACCTATGTCACTTCTGTATAATGAAGTTTAAATATTTACCTTAGCGGCCAGGCGTATCTCCCCATAAAACTTTATGTAATTGTACTTGAAAACGTACAGGTAATTGATCAGCAATAATCCAATCTGCTAAATCCATAGGAGGGAGTTTACCGAAAACCGGTGAGAATAATATTTCACATTTAGTAGGTAAATTATAATGGGATAATGCTAATTTTGCCCAGTCATAATCATTTCTATCCGAAAGTACAAATTTAATTTGATCATGAGGTAATATAAATTGTAAATTTTCATAAAGATTACGCTCAACTTCGCCAGAAGCAGGCGTTTTTAAATCAATAACTTTCATCACTCGTGTATCGACTTTTGATACATCAAGTGCTCCGCTGGTTTCTAATGAAACAAAATATCCCCTATCACATAATTCAGTTAATAAGGGGAGACAGGATTTTTGTGCTAAGGGTTCACCCCCAGTGACTGTTACATACTTGGTTTGAAATTGTGTAACATTTTCTATAATTTCTTGTAGTGGCATTCGTTTACCACCGTGAAATGCATAGGCAGTATCGCAATAATGACATCGTAAAGGACATCCTGTTAAACGAACAAAAACAGTGGGCAAGCCGACTGTTTTTGTTTCACCCTGTAAGGAATAAAAAATTTCTGTAATACGTATAGTTTCCACTATTTATTTACCTTTCCCTTCTTGCTGCATTTTTTGTAATTTAGCCTTTGCTGTTAATGCAGCGGAAGTTGTTGAAAATTGTTTTTGCAAATTTTCAAAATGTTTTTTCGCTTCCTTATAATCTCCCTTATCGTAATATGCTTGTCCTAATTTCAATAAGGCATCGGGAACTTTTGGAGTGCTTGGAAAATTGGTAATAATCATTTTAAATTCTGCGGCAGCAGGATCGGGTTGACCTTGAATAAGATAAATTTCTCCCAACCAATAATGCGCATTTGCTGCATAAATACCATCAGGATATTGCGATAGATATTTTTGAAATGCCGTAGTTGCCCTTACATAATCCCCTTTTCGAGATAAATCAATTCCTGCTTGATAGCGACTTAATTCGGTTTGATTGTCACCTTTATTCTCTTGACTTGCATTAACCGATGTAGCTGATGTAGTCGTTGTTGACATTTGCAGTGGTTCAAGCACAGTTTTTGTTGACTGACTTTTTTCACTATCTGTCGATACAGGTGTTACCCCATTTTTAACATTATTGGGTTGTGAACTTAATCTAGAATCAATATCTTGATATTGTGCCTTAATTTGTTCATTCAAACGTTTTATTTCATACGTTTGAACATCTAAATCACCGCGAAGTTTTGCAATTTCTTGTTGTAATTTATTGATTTGGCCAACTAAATCCATTTGCGTTAAATTTGCTATTCGTTTTTCAAGAATAATCACGCGTTCATTCAGTGAAAGTGAAGAAGAAACATTAACAGGTAAAGAGGATTTTCTATCTGGGGTATTGATAGTATTCTTTTCATAAGAAGAATCTGTTTCTGTTAAATCAAGCACAGGAATTCCTGCTTTAACCATAGGAGCTATTAATATAGCTCCTAGGATAAAACCATATAATTTAATGCTTTTATTGAATCGCATAAATTTACTTTGCCTCATCGACTAAATTCACACGACGATCTAATTGATAATCTTCGTCTGAGTGTCCTTGAGCAGCGAGTTTTTCAGCACCATAACTCACTATACGAATTTGCGCTTCTTCAACTCCCAGCAATTTAAGTGCAGATGCTACCGCTTTAGCACGACGTTCACCCAGTGCAATATTATATTCACGGCTACCTCTTGGATCGGTATGGCCTTCTAATAAAACTTTAGCTGAAGGATGTGACGCTAAATATTTAGCTTGGACTTCCAATGAGCCTCTATCTATATCTTGTATATCACTTTTATCGAAATCAAAATAATACGTTTGATTTTCAACTTTTAAAGTTGAACGATGCATTACGCCACTAAATAAATCAGAACCGGTCCCTTTGGTAAAACCAGAATCTTCACC
>CBCSKA010000033.1:0-1331 GCA_965140885.1 Legionellaceae bacterium
CGTAATGTTCTTCAAGCGTTTGAATTAGAATACAAACCATTATATGAATCTTTAGCGGAAGTCACATTTACGACTAATGAATGTTCAGTGCGCAAAGTTGTGGAAGATATTCTTCGTTATATAAGCGAGAATGATATTTAATTTTTTAACAAAATTTAATTTAAAGGTAATACGTTAAATATTATAAGGAATAAGTAGGAATGATTCAGGGAGAAAAGTTGTCTATTCAAATGCTAGCCATTAATCCTATGAAAATATCAACGATTGATATCAATAATTACTGGCAATATTATGGTTTATCATGTGATCCATTTAGTAGTGATTTGAAGGATGATTTTTATTTTTCATTACCTCGATGGGAAGAATATTTAGATTTATTACAATTTTTTTGTCATCAAATGAATGTTATTTTGCTTATTACGGGTGCCCATGGAAGTGGAAAAACAACATTAGCGGAACAATTTTATAAACAAGCGCAAGAATCAATGCAAATTTGCTGCGTTAAAGCAAATTCTCTTTGTAATGGTGAAAAATTAATTCAATTATTGTCTGAAGCATTTATAAATCCAATTAATTTAACTTTATCCTATGAAGAACAAGCGGATGAATTGATTGCTTCTATTCAACAATATGAAAAAAAATCATTGTTACTGATTGATGATGCGCATTTATTACCTAATGATGGTCTTCAATTATTATTATATTTAATACAACAGCAATCACAAACCCAAATGAATTTACATATTCTTTTAGTGGGTGAATCTTATGTGCAAAATAGTTTTTCTCGAATATGTCATGCACAAAAAGAAGAGAAAAATTATTTTCACGTTATAGAGATAGGTTTATTTAGTTTAGATGAAACCAATGATTATTTAAAACAACGATTAACTAAAGCAGGCTTTGAATCTTTTCCATTCATACAATCAATAGTAAATAGAATTTATAAATTATCTAATGGTGTTCCTGGGCGAATTAATCGAATAGCAAAAAGAACATTACGTACATTACCTTGTTGAAGTAATGGGCGTTTTTTATCATTTATTGTACGATGTTGTTGTTGCTCAACAGAAGCTTGTAAATAAATAATAAAACCTCCGCTAATTTTGAAAATGCATCAGATGAAATAGAATCATATGATACTTCTTGTAAACATATAATTGATGGTCGTACTAAAAGTAAATAATCAATAATTCTTTGTTCTCTTCTCTTCCATAATCTTGAATCTAATGTACAATATTCATATTTGGAATTTTCACCTTGATTTGGACCTAATTTAATTCAACAACAATAAATCAAACAAGAAAAGAAAAGAAAAGAAAGAAGAATAGATA
>CBCSKA010000033.1:1341-5938 GCA_965140885.1 Legionellaceae bacterium
TTCATTCAAAAGAAAAAGAAAATTTTCTGAGAAAAAATCAAGCTAAATGGATAGGCAGTGCTTTTTGCCTATTACTTTTTTTTCTTATATTTGGATTTATTTATTCTTTTAAATTAAAACACGTATTTAGTTCTTATGAAAAAGAAACTACCCATAAAAGTACTTCGGTAAATATTATTCCTCATAAAATGAATCCAATTATTCAAAAAGAACAATCCCTAAAGCAAGGAGAGGATATTCCATTAAAAATTCAAATTAACCCCGTTAAATCGAATACTTTAACAAAGAAGAAAAAAAATACTATTTATACGAAATTTGAAAAACATTTATTAGCCATTCCAGCCAAACAATTTGGTGTGCAGTTATTAGGCGGGAGTGATGAAGAAGCTATATTAGAATTTATTGAAAAATATGATTTTAAAAATAAAGTAAATTATTATCATAGACACGTTAAGGGTGAAGATTGGTATGTTTTAATTTATGGACATTTCAATTCATTAAAAGATGCCCAACAAGCGATTAATGATTTACCCGAAGAATTACGAGAATTAAATCCTTGGGTACGAAGTTATGAATCAATACATAAAGTTATTCAAAACAAGTAATTAGTGGAATATTTATTCGTCGTAAAAATTCAATGTTTAAAATACATACGTAACTTTGTTTTAAAAAACGCCTAATAATACTTGTAGTTTAACGATATGCTTTATAGATATTTCCAATTAAATAACCGATAAATACTAAACAGCTAATCCAAAAACTAATGGGCCAATCTGTTAAATAAGTTAAAACGATACTAATCCAAACAATACTAACAGAAAGTATTACCGTTGATAAAATACCCATCCAAAAAGTACGTGTCCATTGAAGTGCAATAGCTGCAGGACCGATGAGTAAAGTAAACACTAATAAAACCCCAACGACTTGGCTTGCTAATGTTACCGCTATTGCCATAATGATTAAAAATACACTGGTTAATTTGTTTACGGGTACCCCTTTCGCTTCTGCTAAATCAATTTCAATACTTGCAAATAGCATGGGTCTAGCAATAATTGCTAACGCCAAAATACAGCCTATGGTAAGGAAAGCAATAGTTTTAATAGCGCTTGAGGATACACCGAGTAAATCGCCAAATAAGAGAGAAGTCGTTTGACCCGCATAACTATTATAAAAATGTAAAAATAAGCTGCCTAAACCGAGTGTTAAGGCAAGAATAATGCCAATGATAAAATCATTGCGTCTTACCTGTTCATTTAAAGATCCCATACCCAAAGCGGCAAGTATCGTAATTAATAATTGGCCTAATAACGGAGAAACTCCTGCTAAACCTGCTGCAGCTGCCCCTGCAAAACCGACATGGCTTAAGGCATGCCCAGCAAAGGTTAAATTGCGAAGTGCCATGAAATAACCGGTAATAGAGGCAAGAATAGCGGCAAACGTTCCTGCGATGAATGCATGTTGCATAAAAGTATAATCGAAAATGTGTTGTAAGTTTTCATACTCAATGTGAAACACGTTCAAATTCTCCACTTTCTTGGCTAAAGATAAATAATCGATGTGCATGTTTCACAACTTCCATGGGCATTTGATATAATGCCGATAATTGTTCACTCGTAATCACTTCTTGTACTTTACCAAGCGCGGCATTACCTCTTGCCATGTAAAGCACTCTATCCATAACGGGTAAAAGGGGATTTACATCATGAGCGGTTAATAATACCGTTGCATTTAATTCACGCTGCATTTTTTGGATTAATCGAATAATTAAATCTTGATTATAAGGGTCAAGGTTACTGAGGGGTTCATCTAATAAAAGTAACTTAGGACGATTAAATAAAGTTTGTGCTAATAATAAGCGTTGTTGTTGTCCACCTGACAATTGAGAAAATGGTTGATCAGCAAAGCTATCGGCTTCAACCCATTGGATCACTTCTTTTAAAGCATCTTGGCGTTTTTTATTCAACCAGGGTAGCCCCCAGCGATAACCTTCTAAACCTGCGCTAATTACCATTTTCCCACTTAAATTATATGTTTGAAAATGATTACGTGATTGTGGTAAATAACCAATTTGTGCATTAATTTTACCAGGAGTATGGTTAAATAATTTTATTTCACCCCGTAAAGGTTTTAATAAGCCTAAAATAGCGCGTATTAATGTACTTTTCCCCGCACCATTTGGACCAAAAATACCAATAAATTCTCCTTGTTGTATTTCCGCATTAAAGGCGCGCAATAAAGGTTGCTTAGGGTAACCTAGTTCAAGTTGATTAAAGTGGATGCAATGATCAGGGTTTAGCATTAGATAATGCCTTTTCAATTTCCGCTAACTGTTGCTTCATCCATTGAATATACGTTAATCCCACTGGTTGAGTTTCTGTTACACCAACACAAGGAATACCTGCTGTATTAGCTATTTCCATTAAATGTTGTACTAAAGGTTCACTCACTTGTTTATTATAAATTAATAAGTTGACTTGTTTTTGTGTTAATTCATCTTCAAAAGCTTTTAATTGAGAAGGAGTAGGTGTAGTTTCATTCATAAGGCTCAATTGTAAAGCTTGTCCATGCATATCTAAATTTAAAGCATCTGCTAAATAATTAAAAACAGGTTCTGTAGCAATAACCGGAGTTTTTTGAAATTTTAAACGTAAACGATAAATATCTGCTTGTAATGTTTCATAATCACGTAAAAAATTTTCTAATTGTTGTTGATAATAAGCATAATGTTGTTTATCCATTTTTTGAAAAACAGAAGTAATTTTTTTTGCTAATATAATCATTGTGGTAGGTTCATACCAAATATGAGGATTAGTGCCGGGTTTAGCCTCTATTAAATTAGCAACTTCAATAATTTCAGCTGTATTATCATTTTTTACAGAAAGTAGTTTTTTCATCCAACTATCATAATCTAATCCATTATAAATAATGATATTGGCATTTGCTAATGCTTTCGCTGTACTGGGTACAGCACTAAACAGGTGCGGGTCTTGTGAAGGATTATTTAAAATACTCATCACTTTAACATAATCACCACCTAATTGTTGAGCTAATTCACCATACATATTTTCTGCAGCAATAACTTGTGTTTTAGCAAAAGCAGAAGGATTCAACAATAATATGAATAAAAGGGGGATAATCTTTTTAATCACGGAAACTCCTTTATCTTTTAAAGTGGTTGTTTGTTCATGGGATAGAATTAAATAATACAGGGATTGTGATAATGTTTGTATTAAAATTTTGAGATAAAGAAAAAAGAAAAGGATAATGCTGAAAATCTAATGTAAGTAATCCCATTCCTTTTATTATTGCCATGATTTCCTCATCGTTTTATTTTACTATAGTGGCTTAATTATTAGCTTGGGTTAGAAGGACTGAACAATATTTTTTTAGCTAATTTGGCAATTTATTGATTAATGTCAATACATAAAAGGGATTATTTTTTATAGATTTTATTAAATAATTTATTTTTGCAAGATGTTTACGTGGCATCTTTACCTGTTTCAAAATAATTTGCAAATTGCGAGTTTAGCATAAGTTTATATATATCGCGACGCATATATATAAAATAGCAATGATTTATTTGTGGATTGAAATAGTAATGTTTTTATTTTAAACACAATTTGTAAAAGGAATAATTTAAAATAAGTTATACGATTTAAGTGAGTGTCATATAAGCAATTATTAGATTTTTTCAGATTATTTTTTGCTGAAAAATAATTAAGGTATTTGAAGCAGGGTTTAAGAATGTTAAAAATAATTTCATCAATCAGTAGTATCAAATTTATAAAACTAGCTAAAGGTAGTGCCACCATTTTGCAGATATTCTTTAGGGTTTAAAATATCCCAAATAAAGATCTTAAAAAATGGTGACACTTGACAACAATAAAGCCGTATCGATTAAAAGAATTTTATTTCTATTTGATATTCAGATGCTGAGAATTTTCAACCAAATCTTCAACATGATTTTCTTGATTATTATTTCTCTTATTCTCAATTATAGTGTTGAGTTTGGCTATATCATTTTGGTTTTCAGTAAAAGAAACCTGAGGATTGCAGTAGTTTACCTTAGAAACCAATGAATGATGAGGTTTTCCTCCATTGAGCTTCTTTTCAAAAAAAGAAAGAGTAAACATATTAGTATTTTTTGGTGGAGTCCCGCAGTTATCCCATGTTGTTTCATCATTTTGATCGTAATTATTCATATTTTTACCCTTTTGATAATTTAAATTTTTTTTTAGCACGGGGATTGTAAGATATGTCTTACAAAAAATAAAGCATATATCTTACGATTATTTAATCTTTTTTTGTCTTTACAGTAACGTAATTTGTTTTTTTCAGTGCTTTGTTTATTAAAAAAAGAAAAACTTTCACTCTGTTGCACATTATTCAAAAATGAAAAGCAGCTTGGAGGGTAGGGAGTTGTGTTAGTCAATGATTAATCATGGCTCTGTCGCAAAAAATATCCGGTTGTGGGATATGCTCAGCTAATAAGGTTATCAGGAAGAGACAATGATTAGTTTTATAGTGTTTTGATTTCTAAATGATTGATTGAAAGCAATGGTCAATAGCTCCAGCAAGAGTAGTAAATTGGGATATT
>CBCSKA010000034.1:0-5894 GCA_965140885.1 Legionellaceae bacterium
AAAACATCCGGCACTACGGTCTACCAGGGACTATCGGCCTCGCTCCTTCGTCGCTTCCTTGGCCGACAGCGAATGATAAAAAATTACCAAGTACAAACCTTTCTTAATTTATTCTCGTCTTGGTTAATAATATCAATTTTTGAATAAAATTCTTTATTTTGGCTATTTAATGCAAATTCATAAATGGAATTTATCGCTTCTGAAATGCTTTTTCCAAATTCTGTTTCTGTGTACTTTGTTTGAAACCAATACGTATTTTTGTTAGCGACTATTTGTTCATGTCGTTGTTTAATTAACAAAGAATATAAATTAACTATTGTATCTGAATTATTTTCTTTTGAATTAAAACAACCCCCATCAATTTTTGATTTCCATTCTTCTTTATGTGCTTGTGTTAATTTTCTATCCCAAAATCCTAATTTTGTGACATGATCAAATTTTGTTTGTAGCTTGTTAACTAAATATAGAGTACTTAAATCCTCATTATTGTTAAAATACTGTAATGTTTTCTTTGTGTATATATCGATATAAAATTTTCCGCGACTTCCCGTTAAATTTCTCAATTTTCCTTCATCATTTTTTTGAATTTGTTTAGATGTTTCATTTAAATAGTTGAAAAATTGAATTATTTTTTGATTGACTTCAGTAGAGTCACAGGATTGTTTGATTATAGAATTTCTAAAATCATTCGTTACTAAGTCTTGAATATTTTTCTTTAATGTTTCAAAACATGTTTTTCTATCTTTACTCAATTTTTTTTTCAAAATAGAATCTTGAAGATAATATTCTACGTTCAATGAAATGCTATCAATTAATTCTAAAAAACAAATACTCGGTTCCTTTTCTAAGTCTTTTATTTTTCCATTCAATACGGGACTTTGTTGTGCTAATTGATATATCTCAAATTGTTCTTCTTGTAATATTCGTTTAACACGGCTTTTTCGGGTTATTTGAAAACCTTTGCTAAGATCGCTACGTTTTAACTCACGAAAAGTGGCTTGCATATCAAGAAGTAATATACCATAAAGCTTATAAATATCTTCTTCAACTTGGTCTTTTTCAGAAAAAGTATTATTTAACCACAAATTTCTAGCTAAAAAATTTTGTACCGTAAGTCTACGTTCATCATTAATATCTTTTCTTAATAGATAATTGCTTAACTTTTTATACAGTGTTTGTTTTATTTTATCTAAATTTTCACTATCTTTTTGTTTATAATAATAAGCAAATATTTGCTTATTCTCATTGATTACACGAATAATTTCAGTAATAGTTAAACGATCAGTGGCATCAATATTATGTTTCAACAAGCCATTTAATAATTGAATTAGCGTGATATCATACCGCAAATCTTCTTCGCTTAATTCAGTATTTTTATTTAAATATTGATTAATAGTATCACGCGTTAACTTACGCGTTTTTTGTATATCCTCTTCTTTTAAAAAAACATCAATAGTTTCTTGAGAGGTATTAGTAACATTTATTTTCTGCGCGCAATAATAAGAGCTTCTTTTAATTTCATTGATTTTATGTTTGAAATCAAATAACCAAGCTGGGTTCCCATCTTCTGGGTAAGGTAAACTTAAATCATGGATTAAATCATCTATCAATTCACAAGTCTCTATAAGCATTTCTTTTCTCCTCTCAAAAGTATAAAGTTATTTAAGATTTTTTTTGCCTTGTTAAAATAGTTAAAATAAGATACAAAAATTTTAATTTTTTAGAAAAAATTAATTAATTAATGCCTATTTTTATAAATACTTTAGTACAAACTCATAAAACTACCTTGACAAGAGAAGAACATATAGCGAAAATGTCTGACTTCGTCATATACATTTATCTTCTTGGCTATGTAGCTCAGGCGGTTAGAGCACGGCACTCATAATGCCGGTGTCGGTGGTTCGAGTCCACCCATAGCCACCATTTTATGGTCAACATTCTATTTATTTACTCTCAGAATTATTCAATTATTAAATGTCTCTTTTCGATAATAATCTATGCCTTCTTCGGTTGAGCCAAAAAACATGACTTTTCCTTTATGCATAATTAATACTTTGTTACATAATTCTTGTATAATTTCTATGGCATGAGAAGAAAGTACGACAATATTTGAACTTTTAATTAATTGGGTTAATCTCTCTTTCGCTTTTTCCATAAAATGGGCATCACCCGTACCAACAACTTCATCTAATAATAAAATTTCAGGTTGCACACTTGTTACAACACCAAAGGCAAGACGCAACATCATACCAGTGGAATAAGTACGAACCGGCGCGATTAAATAATCGCCTAATTCAGTAAATTCAGCAATTTCATCTAATCTTTCAAGCATTTCTCGTTTGGTAAAACCTAATAATATGCCACGCATAATGATATTTTCATAGCCGGTGGCTTCTGGATTAAGTCCAAGATTCATATCTAATATAGAAGAAATTTTACCCTGAACGTCCATTTTTCCACTCTGTGGAACATAAATTCCTGCTAAGAGTCGGAGTAAAGTGCTTTTTCCCGAACCATTACAACCGATGACACCAACACTATCATTATCATGTAGCGTTAATGTCATATCATCAATAGCTTTTACTATAAAGCTATGATGAGAACTTTTTAGCAATTTCCCCCCGGTACTGAAATTGATTAATTGCTTTTTAATAGACCGGGCATCCACATGGTAAACTGGAAATTCAACAGAAACAGAATCTAAAAGTATATGAGCCATGAAACACCTTATAACCAATAAACAACACGAGAACGACATCTAGCAAATAATAATATCATTAAAACTAAACCTACTAGAGTCAAAGCACAAGTAACAATTAACGTATTTAGGGTAACAATTTGTCCTAAAAGAGGTTTTCTAATTAATTCAATAAATTGTGCTAATGGATTATATTTAACAACAAATTGATATTTTTCAGGTAATAATTGAGGTGTCCACATAATGGGCGTAACAAAAAATATCACTTGGACAAGACTCGCAATAATTTGTGCAATATCACGAAAGCGAGCACCAATAATGGCTAAAATAGTACAATAGCTCGCTGCATTTATTGCAATTAAAATTAAACCTGGGATGATTAAAAGTAATTTACTGTTAATTGGTACATGATAAATAAATATTAAAGGAATAAAAGCTAAAATATTATGAAGAAAAATGATTATATTTCGAAAAATGGCCCGAAAAACAAAACAAAATAAGGGTAAATTAATTTGTTTTATATAGGTATCAGACATTATAAATACATCAGTCCCATCAATAATCAGTGAAGATATTAATACCCAACTAATAAATCCCGCTGCTAAATAAGGGAAATACGTTTTTAAATCCATTTTAAATAAATGACCATATAAAAAACCCATAGAATAAATCGTAATAATAATACTTAGGGTGATCCAAAAAGGTCCTATCATTGAACGCCGATATCGTAATTGAATATCTTGCCAACCTAATAATACCCATATACGCCAATGATGAATGGCTTTTACAAAATCGCTTAACACATTGACATAGCGATTAGTCATATTCATTAAAACACTTTCTCCTGTAATAATTGCATTAAATATTTTCCATAACCATTTTTTAATAATGGTTTTGCTAAACTTTCTAATTGTTCTGCCGTAATATAACCCATTTGATAAGCAATTTCTTCAGGACAAGCAATTTTCAATCCTTGTCGACTTTCTATAGTATGAATAAAATAAGCCGCTTCTAATAATGATTCACAAGTTCCTGTATCTAACCACGCATTACCTCTACCAATTCTAACAACATTTAAATTTCCTTGCTCTAAATAATGTTTATTGATATCTGTAATTTCTAACTCCCCTCGTAAAGACGGTTTTATTGAATTAGCAATTTCTACCACTTGGTTATCATAAAAATATAAGCCTGTGACTGCATAACGCGATTTAGGTTTTTGTGGTTTTTCTTCTAAGCTAATAGCTTTTCCTTGAGCATTAAATTCAATAACACCATAACGTTCAGGATCATGAACGGGATAGGCGAAGACAGTTGCTCCTTGATGTTGTTGAACGGTATTACTTAAAATATTAGTGAATTCAGGGCCAAAAAATATATTATCACCTAATACTAAAGCGCAGCTATCGGTACCAATAAATTCTTGGCCAATAATAAAGGCTTGGGCTAAACCATCTGGGGATGGTTGTACTGCATAACATAAATTAATACCCCATTGGCTACCATCACCTAGCAATTGTTGAAATCGTGGAACATCTTGTGGTGTTGAGATTAATAAAATATCTCGAATCCCCGCTAACATTAAAACTGTTAATGGATAATAAATCATGGGTTTATCATAGATGGGTAATAATTGTTTTGATATCACATGTGTAATAGGGTATAAACGGGTACCTGAGCCACCTGCTAAAATAATGCCTTTCATTTATTCCTCCCTATGTCCATATTGAGCTTTGATCCAATGCCGATATTCGCCAGTGATAATACTGTTAATCCAAGCTTCATTATTTAAATACCAAATAATCGTTTTTCTAAGGCCTGTTTCAAATTGTTCTGCAGGAACCCAATCTAATTCTTTTTTAATTTTACTTGCATTAATAGCATAACGACGATCATGACCTTGTCTATCCGTCACATAGGATATAAGTGAAGCATAAGGTATTTTCGCCGGTCTTAATTCATCTAAAAGCGTACAAATGGTTTTTACTACCTCTATATTGGTTTTTTCATTCCAACCACCAATATTATAAACGTCCCCTATCTTTCCTTCATTTAATACTTTACGTATTGCAGAACAATGATCAGTTACATATAACCAATCTCGTATATTTAAACCATCTCCATAAATCGGTAAAGGTTTTTGATGTAACGCATTATAAATCACAAGAGGAATTAATTTTTCTGGAAATTGATAAGGCCCATAATTATTAGAACAATGAGTAATGATTACGGGAAAATTATACGTATGATAATACGCTCTTGCTAAATGGTCGGAGGCTGCTTTAGATGCAGCATAAGGACTATTAGGTTCATAAGAATTTCCTTCAGTAAAAGGAGGATCCATTACATCCAATGAACCATACACTTCATCCGTGGATACATGAATAAATCGAAAATTTGCTTTGGCTTCATCAGAAAGGCGGTTCCAATATTGACGACTCATTTCTAATAAATTAAAGGTGCCATTAATATTCGTTTCAATAAATGCTTTTGGACCCATAATCGAGCGATCCACATGACTTTCCGCGGCAAAATGAATAATTGCACGAGGTTGGTATTGATTTAATAAAGAAGCCATGGTTTCAGCATCATTAATATCGGCTTGCGTAAAAATATATCGCTTATCATTAGCGACAGCTGATAAATTGCTAAGATTCCCCGCATAAGTCAACTTATCTATATTAAGAATAGTTTCATCTGAAGTGGCAAACCAATCTAAAATAAAATTTGAACCGATAAATCCAGCGCCGCCTGTTACAAAAATCACAAGCACTCCTTATAATTAAAATTAATTTAAAATACGTTAAAATTTTATTGCTTAGACATTGACTAAATTGTTTTAGATTATTTTTCAATAAACATTCAATATTACGCAAAAAAATAATATATTCATCATGGCTAGATAAGCACTTTTTCAATGCAGATTAAAGCATAAACATTTTACTTAATTTTATAACAGATAAAAATAAGATAATTTTTATAAGGATACTTTAATTTTTTGAAATTAACATAATGATGAAAATGAGTAAATGTGCAAACGGTTGCTTCCAAATTAAATTTAATACAAAATTATTTATTTCCTAATAGATTATTACGTAAGCAAATAATTAAAAAAACAACTTATATTCAATAAAATCATTCGCTGTCGGCCAAGGAAGCGACGAAGGAGCGAGGCCGATAGTCCCTGGTAGACCGT
>CBCSKA010000035.1:0-35863 GCA_965140885.1 Legionellaceae bacterium
TTAATGTTGATGCGCGTAGTTATTTTTATCTTTTGTCTTATTTTTACATTATCGGCAGTGGCTAGCCCTATTATTGAATATCAATTAAATAATGGTTTAAAAATCATTGTTAAAGAAGATCATCGGGCGCCACTTGTTGCCATTCAGCTTTGGTATAAAGTGGGTGGAAGTTATGAGCATGAAGGTTTAACAGGGATTTCACACGCCTTAGAGCATATGATGTCTAAAGGGACTCCGCGGTATCCAAAAGGGGTTTTTTCTCAAATTATTGCTTCGAATGGAGGTTTAAAATCGGCTACCACTGGTGCAGATTTTACCTTTTATTTTTCCACTGTTACGCCCGATAAATTGCCTTTGATTTTTGAGTTAGAGGCGGATCGTATGAATAATCTACTCTTTAATCCTACTGATTTAGCGAAAGAATTACAGGTTATTTTAGCCGAAAGATTATTGAGAACAGATAATAATCCTTTAGGTACTTTGAGTGAACGCTTAAGAGCAACGGCATTTTTATCAAGTCCTTATCATCATCCTGTCGTTGGTTGGCCACAAGATATTAAGCAATTTACCGTTTTTGATTTACGTAAATGGTATCAATCTTGGTATGCGCCCAATAATGCTACCTTGATTGTTATAGGTGATATAAAACCCTATCAGGTTTACGCGCAAGCTAAAAAATATTTTGGTCCACTGAAATCCAAAAAAATACCTCTGAGTAAATCAGAAAAAGAAGTAAAGCCACTTGGAAAACGAAAAGTGATTGTTCATTTTCCAGCAAAAAACTTTTCATTAATGTTAGGTTATACTGTTCCTTCAATTAAAACAGCAAAACAAGTTTGGGAGCCTTATGGATTTATTATTCTGGCTTCTTTATTAAATAAACAGGCAGAACAATTCGTGCAAGAAAAAACATTTATTAGGCAATTTAAAGCAGAATATATTCCTTATAGCCGTCTTAATAATCTTTTTGTTATGCACTCCACCCTAAAATCAAGCAAAGATATCCATAAATTAAATAAAAAAATAAGCGAAATTATTAAATTTCTGCAAACAAATTATGTTAATCCGACTTTATTAGAACGGGTTAAAAAACAATTGATTGCGCAACGAATTTATCATTTAGATAATATTGTTGAGCAAGCAAGAGAAATAGGGCGTTTAGAATCAATAGGGCTCTCTTGGCGAGTGTTTAATGATTTTGAAATACAAATTAATCAAATCACTGCGCAACAATTACAAAATATTGCCAGAACTTATTTTACTGATGATAATTTAACTATGGCTATTTTAGAACCTCAATAAGGTTTAAAAATTTACCCACGGCTTTTAACCATGAAACAATAACGATAGATGAATTGAACTATGTTAAAAAAAACCATTTATTTCTATTTCTTTTTATCCATAAGCTTTTCTTCTTATGCTAACACGCGTGAATTGGAAAAACCCGCTTACATTAAACCGACTTTTCAAATTCAACAGTGGGAAACGCAAAATCAAGTACCTGTTTATTTTGTTCAAGTGAAAGATTTACCCATTATTGATATTGCTTTAACGTTTAATGCCGGTTCAGCAAGGGATGATGCGAAGCCGGGTTTAGCTTATTTGACGAATGCAATGTTGACTGAAAAAAAAATATCGCTCATGAGTGAAAATCCGAATCTAGCGGATATGGGTGCTGTTTTTTATAAAAAAATTGATTCCGATAAAGCAACCTTATACTTACGTAGTGTCTCATATCCGAATGAATTTAAAAAAGCGTTAGAATTATTTAAACGAATACTGGAATTCCCAACAATAACACCTAAAAATTTTGATTATCGTTACCAGGGTATGCGGGATAAAATTCGCCAAATACAAGATAATATTCGTAAAAAAGGTCGATTAGCTTTATTGAAATTAATTTATCCTAATCATCCTTATGGCAATTCTTTATTGGGAATGGAAAAACAATTAAAAACGATTTCATTAAATGATGTAAAAGATTTTTATGGAACTTATTATACTAATAGTAATTTATCAATTATGATGGTAGGGGATATTGAGCGTGAGCAAGTAGAAGAAATTGCAGAAGAAATAAGCCAAATACTTAAGCAGGGGAAAGCTTCCCTTCCTATTCCACTAGCACAGAAAAAACAAACTTCGAATATTATACAAACGATTCATTTTAATTCTAAACAAACTTCATTATTAATGGGACAAGTGTGTATATCGCCTAATGATCCTGATTTTTATCCCTTAGTTGTTGGCAATCAAATCTTAGGAAGTGGTGCTTTAATTTCTCGTTTAGGGCATGAAATACGTATAAAACGAGGGTTAGCTTACATTGTTTCAAGCCATTTTTATCCCATGGAAGGCAAAGGCCCTTTTATTATTAATATTGAAACTTCGCCTGCAAAAGCTCAATTAGTGTTAACGCTTGTACAAAATGAATTACAAAAATTTATTGAAGAAGGCCCTACCCAAAAAGAAGTTAATTTTGCACAAAAAAAACTGATAGGGAATTTCCCTTTATTATTTAGTAGTAATATTAAAATTTTAGAGCAATTAATTTATATTAGTTTTTATAAATTACCTTTAAATTATTTAGAACATTATCAAGAACGTATTGCTTCTGTGACAAAAGAAGATATTAAAAAGGCATTTAAACGGCATATCAAACTGAATCAATGGGTTATTACAATAACCGGTACCATGAAGGAAAAGGAATAAAGCAAATGCCCTTGAAAATATCGTCACAAAAATTACGAATTATTAGTGGAAAATGGCGTAGTCGAAAATTTTCATTTCCTTTATTAACAGGGTTACGGCCAACTTCTGATAGAGTTCGCGAAACCTTGTTTAATTGGTTAGCGCCTTATATTACACAAAGTCATTGTTTGGACTTATTTGCAGGAAGTGGTATATTGGGTATAGAAGCTTTATCGCGCGGGGCGAGTTTTGTTGAATTTTGTGATTCTTCTTCTTTGGTTATTCAGCATATTCAAACTTTATTAGAGACGTTTGCGAATGCGAATGTGAATATTACACAAGCTTCAATACCTGAATATTTAAGAAAAAAAATTACACAACCCTTTGATATTGTTTTTTTAGATCCTCCATTTCATCAACATTTAATAGAAAGTACTTGCCACTCTCTTGAGGATTATGGTTGGTTAGCTAAAAAAAGTTGGATTTATATTGAAATGGAAATAACTTCTGATTTGCCTGATTTACCTGATAATTGGACATTAATAAAACAAGGAAAAGCAGGACAAGTTAAATTTTTTTTAATCCAGCGATTACAATCTTCTGATTAAAGAGGTAAGCTTTATTAATTAGAATAGAAATTATTTAAAGAATTGATTAAGAAAAGAAGGATTGTCCTATCAATCTCTTGACAAGATTTTTGCTTCTTGTTTCAATTGGGTTTCACCTAGTTACCCTTTGATTTTATCTATAGGTTAAATTTTATTAACATTTCTGAAAAATTGAGAGAAATAGGGTAATCTTTCTTTTTGATAAAGAAGGTATTAATAATATAGTAAGGATAGTAATGTTTATTAATCGTGCCCTCATTATTGCAAATATTTTTTTATTATCAGCTTGTGTTGGACAACATACTTTTGTTAAACCAGCAGAAGATAATTCAGCGATACAATTAACGGAAGCTGCTGTTTCTGTTAATCACGCATTAAATGAATTAACAGCAATAGAAAAAAATTCACATAAGCCACATTGGTCTTATTTATCAAATCCTTCTGCAAGTAATTTACCCGGTATTGTTTCTATTGATTGGTCAGGTCCAATAGAACCATTGATTGGAAAAATCAGTGCTATGAGTGGTTATCATACTCGTATATTAGGTAGAAAACCGGCAATACCTATTCTTATTGATTTAAATGTGAGAAATACACCTTTAGCTCATGTTTTAACTAATATTGATTATCAATGCCGTGATAAAGCAAAAGTTTTGATTTATCCTAGCCAAAAAATCATTGAACTTCGTTATGCTAAATAACAAGGTAGTGACTAAATGAAAAAAAAGCATATATCGATTATTGTATTTTCATTAATGACAATTACATTATCCGGTTGTTTTAAAAAACCCATTGACACGTCAAAACGTAATGAATTAGAAAAATTAAATGTGGAAGTGGTCACTCGTCAGAAAACCACTTCAATTAATACAATGCGTTTAACCGCATTGCGTGAGACAGCGATGACAATTAGCGCTCAATCTGGGTTAGCACAAAGAGCTAATGAAATTGATGCTATTTTAGAAAAGCGAGAACGCCAATTAAGTCAAATATTCAACTTTGATGGTATGATGCTACCTCAAAATGTATTACCTCCCGTATTAATTGAGGGACGTGATACTTTAAACTTAGCGTCTAGTGAAACAATTCGTCTTGCAGATAGAACTTATAAAATTTTTAAACAAGCACGGTTTGTTACCACTCCACCCACATGGCGTTCATATCTTTGGATGAGTTATAAAAAACCCCCTGTTCCCGATGTCTCATTATTACCTAAAACTGCCGAAGAGCAACAAATTTGGAAATTATATATTAGTAAAGGATGGAACCAGGGTAAAGAGCAAGCTGATGCTATTTTTAAAGAAAATTTAGCCCGTTTAAAACGGGATTATACCGGTATGGTTCTTTATCGCAAACTGCTAGCCCAAAATATAGTAAGTGCTCCTTTTGTTGCTAAAACTGAATTAGGTGTTACGGGTGGCAAATCAAATATTCGTATCAATGATCAAGTATTGCGAATTACCGCATTACCTGCATTACAGCCGGATAGTAAGCGTTGGAAGCCTGCTTTTAGTAAACAAAATGAAAATTCTCCTCAGTGAGTTATGCCTTCATATACAGAGTAAAATGAGATAATTGAAGTAGTACGCTTTATCTCATTTTACGATGAAATATAAGTTAAAATTTGTGTGCAGTTTTGTTTTCTTTAATGTAGAAATTTCTGCATCCTATTATTTCTTGATAAAATTTTATTTTCTATTGTGTTTGAAAAATTATGAAAAATCTTGCTTTATTACCCAATGAGCCTGTACGTTTCTCACCAATGCATCTTGATTTACTATTAGCTTATTGTGAAACGTTACCCGCATCGGATATTACGATACAAACAAATCAATATATTTATGCTGAAGTTTACGGTCGCTTGCTGCGCTTAACAAATAGAAAATTATCGAATACGGAAGTTTCCGAAATGTTGAATTCCATTTATGGGCCTAATGGAACAACCCAAATATTAAGTGGAAAAGATGTTGATACACATTATGAATTCCGCCCAACACGAACAGAACGATATCGGTATCGTGTTAATGGTACGGGTTGTCAAGTTGAGGGACATGATGGAATACAAATTACATTACGAACTATTCCTACTATCCCCCCTGAATTAGCCAGTATGAATTTACCAGATAACATTATTGCAGCCGCGCAGCCACAACAAGGTGTTGTGTATGTTACAGGAGCAACTGGTTCTGGAAAAAGTACTTTATTAGCGGCCATTATCAGAGACTTAGCGGAACAAGAAGAGAGTCATCGTAAAATATTAACTTATGAATCGCCTATTGAATTTGTCTATGATGATATAGATATGACTTCAGCTATAGTCAGTCAAACAGAAATTCCTCGACATTTGCCTTCTTTTGAAGCAGGGGTTCGAAATGCGCTACGCCGAAAACCACGTGCTATATTAGTGGGTGAAGCGCGAGATAAAGAAACTATTGCGGCAGTATTAGAAGCTGCAGTGACAGGGCACCCTGTCTATACAACATTACATACTAATGGTGTTGCTGAAACAATTCGGCGATTAGTGACTAGTTTTCCTTCCGATGAACGTAATGGTCGAACTATTGATATATTAGAAACGATACGTTTAGCTATATGGCAAAAATTAGTACCTACTGTGGATGGGAAACGTATTGCATTACGAGAATATCTTATTTTTGATGAAGAAGTCAGAGATATTTTATTACAAAGTAATCCTGAAACGGTAACTGCAGCAACGCGATTAGTATTAAAAGAGCATGGTCAATCAATGTTACAAGATGCCATACAAAAATTTGAAGAAGGTATAATTTCAGAAAGAGAATATCGCCTTCTTGTTGCAGGGTATAAGCTGGCAGATAAAGATGCGGGATTATCTACATAACCCCAGTCAATCATTAAATATTTCAGTAAATTTATTTAAGTATTCAATTTTATTGAATGGTTTCTTAAAAATTGAATACTCTTTTAATTTTTTAAAGCCATAATGATAAGAAACAATACCCATGATTAATTTAATCGTGTGAAGCAAGCCCCCATTTCTGGGGGCTTCTTTTTATATTTTCAGGGTTAATTTTGGTCGAATTATTATTAGCGTTGTTTCCACCTCTGCCACTGTCCATTACTTCACTCTCTGCTACTTTCTATTACTTCACTGGGTGTATTAGTATTGTTGCCACCGCCGCTGCTGCCACCGCCGCCGCCACCGCCGCTGTTGTCACCACCGCTGCCGCCACCACTGCTAGACCCCGATTGAGTAGACGTTGCTTGCTTATCGGAAGAAGATTCACCTTCTCTAATATTAGCTTCACCTTGTTTATTAGCTTTTTGTTGTTGATTAGAGATTGATCCTGAAGCCGCATGTTGTCCTTTTTCAGTACCCGATTGAATATGTCCCATAGGTGCTTGCGCTTGTTGTTTAATTTCACCCACCGCAGCTGCTAAGCCTGGATCATTGTCATGTCCACCAATCCAATGTAAGACTCTATTAGGAACAAGATGTATTAAATCAAAGCACTTTTGTACAATTAATAAAGCAGTTGTTGTATAAATTGATAAAAAGAGGATGAATGCTAAAATCCATACCATAAAACTAGTTAATATTTTTCCTGGTGTGAAAAGAGAAGTTATATAAACATAACTAAATCCTTTATTTAATAACCAGAGAGCAACATATGAAAGTAATATCCCTGCTATAAATCCAAAAATAATTAAGGTTGGTTTTAAAAATACATTAATGGTCATTAATAAAGAAGGTTCTGCTTTTCCGAAAGCTTCATGCCCTTCAGGATGTACAATTCCCAGTGCAATTAATGGAGCCGCAATCATGGCTTCGATGACTGAAAAAAACCAACCTAATGATACAAAAGTAAACATAAGGTAGGGTATCATGGGGATATAAAATGCCAAGATTGACCCAAAAGACCAAAGAGTAAAAGCAATAGGAATTAATACGGGAGTTATCCAACTTGTGATAACTGAACCGATCACACCTAAACTCATGAAGGGTACTGCACTTAAAGCAATGGTTGAACCAATAATAATACTAACAATGACGATAACCATAAGTTCAGTAGCAAAGATAATTCCTGTCCCAATAGAACCTATTTTGACTAATGGAGGAATATTATTTGTAGAATCAAATATGGAATTAATTTCATCGAGTAAGCTTCCAATAGTACTATTGAGTCCTTTTATGATTGAATCAGACGTGGAGCTTCCTTTTGTAGGAACAAGTGCTGCTAAAAGGGAAGCTGTAGGGATAGATGTTGCACGACGTGACTCATTTGACTTATCTGTTAAAAGTTTACCATTAGCCAAAATGTAGTTACTTAATGCAGAATTGCCGCCGATATACTTGTTGACCTCGTCAGCAGAAATGAAATCAGTTGGGATACTTGTTTCAGCAGTAAACGTTGGAGGCGCTATAGTATTACCAGAAGCAGATGAAATATTAGCTCGTGTTAATACACTAAAGTAACTTCCTGCCATTAACCAGCCATCATTTTTCATTTTAGCCATTTCAGTTTGTATTAAGATACTGGTATTATCTGCATTTGCAGCGGGTTCTATCAAATGAGCATAATTGGCTGCAGCCGTACGTAATACTTCGGTACCCAATAAGCTATTTAAATTAGTTTGGTTTGGGTTGTTTTTGATGTAATTATAAGTTTGCTTTGCCACAGGCAAAAGTTCAAATGTCATTTGTCCAACGGCGATCACAGGGGCTATATAATTTAAAGCTCGATTGGCAATATTATCTGACGTACTTCTTACTGTATTCATAGGAATTTTTAATTTACCACAACTGCCTATATAGCCATTAATCATAGGTAAACTAATTTCAATATATTGATCAGTAGGTAACTTTACATCAGTTGTAGCAGTAGAAATATAATTATTTATTTGTTTGGAATAATTTGCGATTAAATCCGAAAATAAGGTATAGGGTATTTGTAAATCGGTGGTAGGTTGTCCTGCTGCTTCAAGTAGTGTAATATTATTTAAACGCTTTTCATTCAATTTGTCTTCAACCATCGCAACACAAACTAATCTTGCAAGCAACTTATTGGCTAAATCAATATTGTAATAAGAATAGGTATTAGTCTCTGTAGAAGTAGTTTGACGAACGGCAATAACGCCACCCATATCTAAGTAGTTTATCGCCGCTTTCCAAACACTATTAGCGGCACCTACTCCTTGTACGATGACCCACATCATAAAAATTTGTATAACAGAATAGCCACTCGCTTTAGGAACGAGAAGACCAACACCAATAGCTGAGCGAAGAGGAATCCAAATGGATGACCATTTTTTCCCCATCACTTCACCTTCATGAGCTGTATTCAATGTCGAAACTATTAAGGTATAAAGTAAAATAATACCGCCAAGACTTAAAATGGCAAGATTATAAACAGAAAACATAGCCCCAAATATTTGGCTTCCAGCACCATAAAGTGCGCCATCAACATTGCCAAAAATGTATCCTAAATAATTCATTGATACATCGCTTGAATCCGGTGTTAACGATAAGCTACTTGTTATATTACTATTGATAAGCGTTTCGATATCACTATTCGCTGCATTCGCTAAGAGTGGAAAAAAAAGCGTTAATAAAAAGGAAAGTATTTTCATTTTTTTATCTCATAAAACTATCTTTGAACCATTCGGAAAATTGGCAACTCAGTTTTCGTTTTTTCATTTGGTAAACCCAAAAATGATAACGAAATGCTTGGCCAAGGACAAACAACATTAAGCCTAAAGAAGCAAAAAAAGCCATAAATGCATGGTGATACATTAAATAAATAAGATAAAGACATATTAAAAAGAAAATGCCTAAAAATAAGCGAACATAGAGTGTAAATTGTTTAATGCGATCTTGAATATCTTTCTCTGTTAAATTAAGACGGGCTATTGCCATTTCAAAACTTTCTCGATAAGTGGATTGAGAAGGTATAAAAAGGTTTTTCAATAATTTTGTAATTATATTTCCACCTTGCTTAAGCGAATCAACATCTACCCATTGATAGACATTGATAAAAGGTTTTACTGTTTTTTTAGCTCGCTGAAAAAATCCCATAAATTACCTATATATTTATTCGTAATATTAACTCTATTCAATGTATTAAATTAATTATAGCTAAAAGTTATTATATGCAAGATATATTGTTAATTAATTTTCTATCATTCATTGGTTTTTTATTCCATGCTTTAAGTTTATTTTATAGAAAAAGACTTAAGATAATCTTATTCTGAATCATTTTTATTGGCTTTTTGGCGCATAATTGAATTAAAAAATTCAGGTGAATTTAATCCTAATTCATCTAATATTTTAGTTACTTTATCCCAAGCCTTTTCCATTTCAATACTATCAATAATCATTTGAAAGCCTGTTTCTAAGTTTTTGTCTACACCCCAGCCATTGATATAACATAATCCATGATAACGTTTTGCCAAAGCATATCCACTCTTTTCTGATTCTTTAAGATAATTAAAGGCTTCTTCATAATAAGCAAATGCATATTTTTGATGAATACTGCTTCCATAATTATTATGGCTCCACTGCTCATAAAATTTAGCTTTGTCAAATAAACGTTGACTTAAGATATATTGGGCTTTCGGCGCATCAAGCGATGCAGCAGCTCGATAGTATTCTATGGCTAAAGTTTCTGCATTGGGAAAATATTTATTAAATTTGTATTGATCATATAATTGGGCTAATTCAATTAATGCCGCAATTTCTTCTTGAAAACCTGTCCCTTTACCTTGTTCGCGCATAGCATGGAGTTTTTTAACCCTTTTTAGCAATCCCGCTAACTTTATCTTTTTGAAAAAAACCATACTATATTCTCCTATGAATAATATTTAGGGATGAAAGGTCATTGTTTCTTTAAAGTATTACTACTACTTTAAATTATGCCAATACGGATGTTAACTGCTCGAGGCTATTTAACTATTATTTTATTGAATACAAAATCAAAAAACCGTTTTTTTGCAAAATAGTTATGTGTAGATTTTATTAAAATTAAGTTAAATAAAAAATATAGCATAAGATAAGGAAATTTTTCATCAATAAAATAAAAAAAGAGTAAGCTATACAAAAATGGAAGAGTGGTAAACTTTATTTAAACGGGTTATTATTTTTAGCAATTGATAATACTTGCTTAATAGGAATTTAGCATGATAAACCCATTGCATTTTTTTAAAATGATATTGACTGTACTTTTTGGGCAAATAAAGTGGAATAAACCTTCATGGATAAAATATTTATCTCGTCATAAAATACTCTCTGGATTTATCATTATCATTGCTTTAATTCTTTTAGCCGTGAGTTACCAAGCTTATCGTTGGTATCAACGTATGCCTAAACCTGAAATTATAACAGCACAAATTATTCCCCCCGCGATTATGCCTATTGGAGACATTCATCCCCAACCCTTAAAATTGCAATTTGGTGTTCAAAAAAAGGAAAGTTTTGAACAGCGTTCTGTTGCAGCATTAAATTTATTAGGAAAAGAAGTAACCAAAGGTATTAGCATTGAGCCTATGATAAAAGGGCATTGGTGGTTAACAGAGAATGAATTAACCTTTTATCCAGATGAAGAATGGTTAGCCGATCAACAATATCATATTCATTGTGAACCCTCACTTTTTGCCTCACAAGCCATGCCATCTCTATTAAAATATCAATTTAAAACACAAGCGTTAACAGCCACGATTTCTGAATTGAAATTTTATCAAGATCCCCGTGATTCCCGTATTCAACAAGTGTTAGGAAGTATCGAATTTAATTTTCCAGTAGATACACAAAGTGTTCATGATAATTTACATTTATTAAACCAACAATTACAGAAAGGTTTCTTAAAAGATAAAGCTAAATCCTATTCATATACCATTCATTTTGATGAGCAAAAACGAATGGTTTATATTCAATCAGAACCCATTAAATTATTAGAAAAACCTTATTATCTTATTCTCAATTTAGACAAAGGGGTAAAAGCATTATCGGGTAATGCAAAAACGCAAAAACCAGTGAGTAAAAGTGTTTTAATTCCTGACACAAAAAATGTGGTGCGTATACAAAAAGTAGAAGCAAGTATTATTCGAAATGAGCAAGATCAACCTGAGCAAGTTTTAATGATCGAATCTTCGGTAGGAATTAAAACAAGCGATATGCAGCAAGCTATAGAAGTTTATAAATTACCTGAGTTACCTAATCATCAAGAATGGTTGAATCCTGGGCAAATTAAACGTGAATCATTAACGCCTGCAATGAAAGTTAATATTCAACCCATTCCTTCCGAACATGAATATACAAATTTGCAGAGTTTTAAAATTAAAGCACCTGCGCAACAACAATTATTAGTGATAATTAAAAAAGGTTTAATGGCTTATGGAGGTTATTCATTATCCAATGAATATAAAATAATATTGAAAGTGCCTGAATTTCCTTCTGAAATTAACTTTTTGCATAAAGGTGCTTTATTAGCGTTGAATAATGAAAAAAAATTATCGGTATTAGTTCGAGGAATACCCGCTGTTAAATTTGAAGTTGCGAAAATAATGCCTCATGCGATTAATCATTTAATTACACAAACACGAGGTGATTTTAGCCATCCAGAATTTATTAATCAGTACGCATTTAATGAAAAAAATATTAGTCAAATCACAACTGAAATGGTTTCTTTTAACCAAAATCGTCTAGATAAAATACAATATACTGCATTAGATTTAACTCATTATTTATCCAAAAACCAGCAAGGTTTATTTTTAATTAAAGCAAAAGCATGGAATGATAAAGAAAATTATGCTTTAGACAAAGAAGCGCATCGCTTAATTTTAATTACCGATATAGGTATGATTGTTAAAGATAATGCGGATGGAAGTCATGATGTTTTTATTCAATCCATTACGCAAGGAAAACCACTTGCTAATGTTAAAGTAGCTGTATTAGGCATTAATGGAGAACCTATACAAACTCAAGTAACTAATGCGCAAGGTTATGCTCATTTTACTAATCTCAATGATTTCAAAGAAGAGCAGAAACCAATTGTTTATATTGCACATAAAGAACAGGATTTATCGTTTATCCCCTATCTACGAGAAGATCGACAACTCAATTATTCACGCTTTGATATTGGGGGTGAATATACTGCCTTAGCTGAAAAACAATTAACCGCTTTTTTATTTACAGACAGAGGTATTTATAGACCTGGTGATATGCTGCATCTGGGTATGATGGTAAAACAAGCCTATGCAAAAGTGGCGCCTCAAGGTATTCCTGTTGAAGCAGTTATAACGGATCCCCGAGGTACTATTGTTTATAAGCAACGATATAATTTACCTGATAGTGGTTATCTGAATCTCGATTATAAAATGAATGAAACAGCATTAACAGGGCAATATAATATTGATCTTTACATGGTGAGCAAAGATAACTATTCCAGTAATATTTTGGGTTCAACCACTATAGCCGTAGAAGAATTTTTACCCGATCGTTTAAGAATACGTACACAATTACTACCCTCTATTAACAAAGGTTGGGTTAACCCTAGGGATTTAAAGGCTAAGGTTGAATTATGGAATTTATTTGGAACGCCCGCGATTGAACGGCGAGTGACGAGCAAAATTATGCTAAAGCCTCGTGCCTTTCATTTTAAACAATATCCAGATTATATTTTTATCGATCCTTTATTAGACCCCAAAAAACCACCTAAATTGATTACTGAAGATTTAATGGATAAGACAACCAATCAACAGGGTAATGTTGAATTTGAATTAGATTTAAGCCGTTTTGGTCAATCAACTTATGAGTTGAATTTTTTTGCAGAAGGATTTGAAGCGGAAGGGGGGCGGGGTGTTGCTGGGGAAAGCCGTATACTCGTTTCTCCTTTAACGTATTTAATGGGTTATAAATCTGATGGTGATTTAAATTATATAAAACAGAATGATCTTCGAAAAATACATTTTATTGGCATTAATTCTAATCTCCAAAGTATTAAATTAACGCAATTACATGCTCGGATTTTACAATTACATCCGGTTTCTAGCTTAGTGAAAAAACCTGATGGTTCTTATGCTTATGAAACCATTATTCAAGAATCGTTACTAGTGAATAATCCATTAGTGATGACGGAGCAAGGTACGGATTATCAATTACCGACTCAAAAAATAGGGGATTATGCCCTTGTTGTAACTGATACTCAGGGAAGAGAATTAAGCCGTGTTAAATTTGCAATTGTTGGCGAAAGTCAACAAGCCCTTCCGAAAAATGCAGAGTTAACCGTTAAATTAAATAAACCTGAATTTAAAGCAGGAGAGACCATTGACTTACAAATTTCTGCTCCTTATACCGGAAGTGGCTTAATTACACTGGAACGAGAGAAAGTTTATCGTTTCAAATGGTTTAAAATGGATAAAGCAAGTACATTACAAACGATTCAAATTCCTGCTGATTTTATTGGTAATGGTTATATCAATATTATGTTGATTCGAGATTGGAATTCTGAAGATATTTTTATGAAACCCTTAAGTTATGCAGTGATTCCTTTCACAGTGAATCGGGATATACATCAACTTAAAATTAATTTATCAGCGCCGTCACATGTGCAATCTGGCAATCGATTAGATATTCATTATAAAACGAATCAACCCGCAAAAGTGATTATTTATGCTGTTGATGAAGGTATTTTACAAGTCACTCATTATGAAACACCGAAACCATTAGATTATTTTTTCCGCAAGCAAGCATTAACTGTTACCACTCAGCAAACATTAGATCAAATTCTGCCAAAATTTATATTAAAGCGTGAATTATCTTCAATTGGTGGTGATGCGTTGCGAACGACTATAGCGAATTATATCAACCCATTTAAACGTAAGGTTGATAAACCTGTCGTATATTGGTCAGGTATAGTGAACGCAGATACAGTAGAAAAACAAGTAAGTTATGAAATACCTGATTATTTTAATGGACGATTGCGGCTTATTGCGATTGGCGCAAGTGATCATCAAGTCGGTACAAGTACACAGGATGTTACCGTCAATAGCCCCTTTGTTATTAATTCCAATATCCCCACTTTTGTGAGTCCAGGTGATCAATTTATCGTTAGTGCGGGTATTGCCAATATTCAAGGAGGGAATACACCTTTAACTATTGCTTTATCAACTTCTTCTGGTTTAGAAATTATTGGCTCATCAACCCAAGTTATTAATATTCCTGAAGGAAGTGAGAAATCCCTGCAATTTAAGTTACGGGCAAAGCAATTAGGAAGTGCTGATTTAAAATTTACGGTCAAAGGTGTTTCTAAGCAAAATCAAATAACTAACCAATTGAGTATACGTCCAGCCAGTAATTACCACGTTACATTTAATACAGGTTATACGCAAGAAAAACAAAAAGAAATCCCTGTTGAGCGAGAATTGTATACAGCATTCCAGCATCAACAAATAGCGGTTTCCCAAAGTCCTTTAATTTTAGTGCAGGGTTTACATCGATATTTAGAGTTATTTCCTTATAATTGTACTGAGCAATTAGTGAGTAAAGCTTTTTTCTTAATCGCTTTTGCTAATCAACCTATATTGAATATTACTTCTGCTCAAGCACAGGCAAAATTTAATGAAATTATTCAAATTTTGCGTGAACGTCATTTACCTAATGGTAATTTTAGTTATTGGCCCGGCGGAGGTGAAACCAATGCCACTAAATTTATCACTATTTATGTTATGCATTTTTTAACGGAAGCAAAACAATTGGGGTATTCTATTCCCAATGATTTAATGGATACAGGATTAACTGCATTAAAAGATATAGCGGCAGCAGAAGCGCAAGATAAAGAAATGGCTCGTTTACAAGCTTATGCTATTTATGTTTTAACACGTAATGAAATTGTCACGACGGATTATTTGACTAATTTATTATTAACGTTAGAAAAAGATAATACCATTGCTTGGAAGCAAGATATTATCAGTGCTTATATTGGAGCAACTTATCAATTATTACAAAAAGAAGATGAAGCGAATGAATTCATTAAATTTTATAAATTTGGCGCAGAAAAAATTGAAATGAATAATGATTTTTATAAACCAATGAATATGGATGCACAATATATTATTTTATTAGCGAAACATTTTCCTCAATTTTTAACGCAGATAAAAGAAAAAGATTTTTTCAATAATTTATTCCACGTCTTAACAAAAACACAGGTGGATACATTATCAGCGGCGTACGCTTCTTTAGCTTTAAAAGCTTATGATGAAAATATGACGCAAAAAGAAAATAGAGGATTGGGTATTAGTGCCATAACAATGAATAATCAACATATTGTTTTAGCGACTGAAGAGCAAAATAAGCCTATGATTTCATTGACTAATTCAATAAAGAAATTATTCATTACCAATCCTCATCGTAAACCTTATTTTTATCTTTTAACACAAGCAGGATACGATAAACATCCTATTGATAAAATAATTAAAAATGGCATTGAAATCTATCGTGAATATCAAGAGGGGGAAAATAATGCCATTAAAGAAACCCAATTGGGACATGAAATAACGGTACATATAAAAGTAAGAGCATTAAATAAAAAATATATTAGTAATGTGGCGATTGAAGATTTACTGCCAGGAGGATTTGAAGTTGTTCGTGAATCTGTTAAACGTGATCAAGTCGATTATGTCGATATCCGTGAAGATAAAGTTATTTTCTTTACCGATCTTAATGAACAAGCCAAAGAAATTGTTTATACCATTAAAGCGGTAAATTCGGGCCAATATACTATTCCTCCTATTACTGCCAAATCCATGTATGATAATTTAATTTATGGACAGGGAATCACTTCACGTATCGTTATTAAATAAATTTAAAAACAGAGAAAAATTATTTTTTAAAAAATAGTTTTTCTCTGCACTTGAAATTTCCATTTTAACCCTTATTATAAATTTTTAAGCGAAATTAAGAGGTACTCTTTTGGAACAATATCGAGGTACAACCATTTTATCGGTCCGACGTAATGGAAAAGTCGTTATCGGTGGGGATGGACAAGTCACCCTAGGCAATACTGTTATGAAAGGAAATGCACGTAAAGTTCGTCGCCTTTATCAAGATAAAGTCATTGCTGGATTTGCCGGTGGGACAGCAGATGCTTTTACATTGTTTGAGCGCTTTGAGCGCAAATTAGATATGCATCAAGGTAATTTAACTCGTGCTGCAGTAGAAATGGCGAAAGATTGGCGTACGGATAGAGTATTACGTCGCTTAGAAGCATTATTAACGGTTGCTGATCATACTAATTCTTTAATGATTACCGGAAATGGTGATGTGATTGAGCCTGAACATAATTTAATTGCTATTGGTTCGGGTGGACCCTTTGCGCAATCCGCTGCAAGAGCACTTTTAGAAAATACAGATTTAGATGCACTTACTATCGTAAAAAAAGCATTAGGTATTGCAGCAGATATTTGTATTTATACAAATCATAATTTAACTATTGAAGAATTATAGTTTATAGGAGTTGGTTTTCATGGTTTCACCAATGTCAACAATGACACCAAAAGAAATAGTTCATGAATTAAATAAACATATTGTAGGTCAAGAAGATGCAAAACGCTCGGTTGCCATTGCTTTACGAGACCGATGGCGACGAATGCAATTATCTGATTATTTACGTAATGAAGTTACACCTAAAAATATTTTAATGATAGGACCTACAGGTACAGGTAAAACAGAAATAGCCCGTCGATTAGCCAAATTAGCGAATGCGCCATTTTTAAAAATCGAAGCGACTAAATTTACTGAAGTGGGTTATGTGGGTCGCGATGTTGATTCTATCATTCGAGATATCGTGGATGTTGCCATTAAACAAACACGCGAACAAGCAATGGAAAAAGTCCGTTATCAAGCTGCTGATGCAGCAGAAGATCGAATTTTATCTGCCCTTATTCCTAAATTAAAAAATCCAGAAGAAACGGAAGAAAAAGAATCTGCAAGTCGTCAATTCTTCCGCAAACGTTTACGTGAAGGATTATTAGATGATAAAGAAATAGAGATTGAAGTTGCTTCTTCTGTTGGTGTTGAAATTATGGCTCCCCCAGGTATGGAAGAAATGACAAATCAGTTACAAAGTTTATTTCAAAATTTAAATTCAGAGCGTTCACGAACGCGTAAAATGCGGGTTAAAGATGCATTAAAAACGATAACTGAAGAAGAGTCCGCAAAATTAATTAATGAAGATGATATTAAGCGAGAAGCGTTAAATAATGTTGAACAAAATGGCATTGTTTTTATCGATGAAATCGATAAAATTGCGCGTCGCTCAGAAGGTGGCACTTCCGGTGGAGATGTTTCTCGTGAAGGGGTACAACGAGATTTATTACCTTTAATTGAAGGAAGTACAGTATCAACTAAATATGGTATGGTTAAAACCGATCATATTTTATTTATTGCATCCGGTGCTTTTCATTTAACAAAGCCATCCGATTTAATTCCAGAATTACAAGGTCGATTGCCAATACGTGTAGAATTGAAAGCATTAACCAGTGCGGATTTTAAATGTATTTTAACAGAACCTGATGCTTCATTGACTGAACAATATATTGCTTTATTAGCAACAGAAGGTGTTAATTTAGTTTTTGCAGAAACGGGTATTCAACGTATTGCTGAAATTGCTTTTGAAGTTAATGAGCGTACTGAAAATATTGGCGCACGACGATTACATACCATACTCGAACGTTTGCTTGAAAAATTATCTTATGAAGCCAGCGAGCGTTCAGGTGATACTGTGACAATTGATAATCTCTATGTTGACCAACAATTATTAGCTTTCATTAAGGATGAAGATTTAACCCGTTATATCCTGTAGTATCCATTAACGGAGATAATAAATTATGGTAGATAATCAAGTTAACCCACTTGAAATTAAATTGTTACAGAAAAAGCGAAAATTATTGATTATTTTTGATAATGGTCAACATTATGAATTTTCATGTGAATATTTACGGGTTTTTTCTCCCTCTGCTGAAGTTCAAGGGCACGGGCATCGAAAGTGGGTGAAAGATAAATCACATGTTAATATTATTGCTATCGAACCCGTTGGGCAGTATGCGGTTAAATTGATTTTTGATGATGGGCATCAAACAGGAATTTATAGCTGGGATTATTTATATCAGTTAGGAGAAAAGCAAACCCAAAATTGGCTACAGTATCAAGAAATGATAGAAATGATGCAATAGAAAATTAAGTAATTTTTTTGATAAGCCTAAATAAGTTTAGCGTATGAAAACATCCTAAAAATACGCTTATTTTTTTAGGCTTCTTTTATTCTTAATTTTTATAAAATTATTACTATTAAGAAATTCATAATCATTCAATTTTATGGAAGTTTATTACAAAAATATGATCCACTTATCCCACATAAATAAATTTTACCTTAATGGCAAAGAAAAATATCATGTATTAAATGATATTCAGTTACAGGTTAATAAAGGTGAAATTTTTGGTGTTGTCGGAAAAAGTGGCGCAGGTAAAAGTACATTGATTCGTTGTGTCAATCTTTTAGAGCGGCCAGATTCAGGGATTGTAAAAGTAAATGGGCAAGATTTAACAGCTATGTCTAAGCGGGAGTTAATTTTAGCCCGCCGAGAAATGGGGATGATTTTTCAGCATTTTAATTTACTTCAATCAGCTACCGTGTATCAAAATATAGCGCTACCTTTATTACTTTCAGGCTTATCATCAGCAAAAATTAAAAAACGGGTTGATTCTTTACTAGAATTAGTTGCTTTAAACGATAAAAAATTGAATTATCCTTCTGAATTAAGTGGAGGGCAAAAACAACGTGTCGCCATTGCACGGGCATTAGCTAATAATCCACGGATTTTATTATGTGATGAAGCAACTTCCGCTTTAGATCCACAAACAACAAAAAATATATTAACATTACTTGATACCATTAATCAGGAAATGGGATTAACTATTTTATTAATTACGCATGAAATGGATGTTATTAAACAAGTTTGTGATCGTGTGGCTATTTTGGAAAAAGGAATAATTATTGAAGAAGCCAGTACGACAGATTTTTTTATGGCCCCTAAAACATTAGAAGCCGCCGCTTTAAGCCAATCATCTTCACATCATGAATTACCTGAAATATTAAAATCCCAAATTGTATCCAATCCTGATAAAGGTGCTAAACCCTTATTACGAATTTTATTTCGGGGTGAAAATGCACAAGAGCCTCTTATTTCAAATGCAATACACCAATACCATTTATCTTTAAATATACTTCAAGCGAATATTGAGCAAATTCATAAACAAAAATTAGGTATTATGATAGTCGAAGTGATCAATGAAAATAATCACTTAACTGATGCAATAAATTATTTGAGAAGTAAAGGTTTAATCGTTGAATTATTAGGTTATATATCCCATGTTGATGCATGAATTAATTATTGCTAGTTGGCAAACTTTTTATATGACAATGTTATCTGGTTTGTTAACCGCATTGATTGGCATTCCTTTAGGCATAGTATTTTTTATTACAAAGAAAAAAGGGATTTACCAACATAAGGTAATACATCAATTCATTGCTTTTTGTGTGAATACCATTCGTTCTATTCCTTTTATTATTTTATTAGTGGCATTACTACCATTTACTCGTTTTATCATAGGAACATCCATAGGAACCATGGCGGCTATTATTCCCCTGAGTATTGGGGCTATCCCTTTTATGGCACGTATGATACAAAATGTATTAATTGAAGTTCCCAGTGGTTTAATAGAAGCAGGTATTGCAATGGGTGCGACAACTCGGCAAATTATTTGCAATATAGTATTTCCAGAAGCCTTACCTGGCATTATTCACTGCTTAACGGTGACATTAATTAATTTAGTAGGGTATTCTTCTATGGCAGGAGTGGTAGGGGGGGGAGGCTTAGGTGATTTAGCCATCCGTTATGGTTATCAACGTTTTGATACTATGGTTATTATAATTACCATAATTATATTATTAATATTTGTGCAACTTATCCAATGGATTGGTGATAGTATTTCTAAAAAATTAGTATAAAAAGCGATAATATCGATATTGTTAATATTAAACCTATTAAAAAAGTTTATTGATAAAGTAGGAGACAAAAAATGACTGCTTTTAAAAAATTCAAATATATACTGTATACAGTTTTACTTGGTTTTATGCTTATTGGTTGTAACCAAAAAGAAAGTGAAAATACGCTAAAAATAGGGACTATTGCGGGCCCAGAAACAGAGCTCATGGAAGTTGCTAAAACAATTCTTGAAAAACAAGGTATAAATTTAGATATTATTGAATTTAGTGATTATATAATGCCCAATACGGCATTAAATGAAGGGAGCATTGATGCGAATATGTTTCAGCATGAACCCTATCTTGAAAAAACTAAACAAGATAGAGGATATAAATTAATGGCTATTGGTAAAACATTTATTTATCCAATGGCAGGTTATTCTAAAAAATATACAAAAATAAGTGCATTACCTCATCAAGCTAAAATAGCTATCCCTAATGATCCTAGTAATGGGGCTCGTGCTTTACTTTTATTACAAGATGCAGGTTTAATTACTTTAACAACGGGTAAAGATATTTTAGCGACGCCTCATGATATTTTAAATAATCCCAAACATATTCAAATAATTGAGCTTGATGCAGCCCAATTAGCACGGGCTTTAGATGATGTTGATTTAGCCATAATCAATACGAATTATGCGCTACCTGTAGGATTAATTCCCAGCAAAGATAGTTTAATTAAGGAAGATATTGATTCTCTTTACGCGAATGTAATTGCGGTAAGAGAAGTCGATAAAATGAAGCCTAAATTAAAAGCTTTAGTTGATGCTTTACACTCAGAACAAGTTAAACAAGCAGCTGAACGTTTATTTCATGGTCAAGCAATCCCTGCTTGGAAAGAATAAAAATGAATCAGTATTTTTAATGTTATTATCTTGAAAAAAAACGACTCTTATTTCCATTATGAGAGTCATTTTTTTAAAGTTTAACGTAGTAAATTTAGGAAGGTAAATATCATTATAAGTAATTTATTCTTAGGATTCCTATCATTTTTATTATTCACTATATTTACTCTATGCTTTAATAAGGAAGGGTATTAATTATACGCAGTATTTATTCGTATTAAAAATAAAAATCGAAAGATGAATCTTAGTTAGCCTCAATACAAAGAATAATCTGCTATACTCAACGCATAAATTAAGTTCAGGCGTTATTAAATAAAAAATATTTTAAATCATAGGTAGATGAAACACCTATTTTTGATTTTTCCTCCCATAAGCTTTGTTATTTAAGTCATGTAATAAGACGTTAAATAATAAAAAAAAGCCTAAGCTTTCGTTAAGATACATTCATTTATAATACTTAAAAATAAACTTTAATTGCGAGGTTTTTATGAAATTTAGTTTGCCCTCTACTAAAAAATTACAGTTTGAATTTTTACAGTATTATAAAGCCTTTTTAATGGATCAAGAACGCATCGATAAGATTATAGAAAAGATAGGAGCAACTCAAAATCTTTCTTCCATAACTGATTATCGTAATTCTACTGTTACAGAAAAGGAAAGATTGCTTTTAAGCGAAATTGAAAACCTTGCAAGAAAAGCCTTAATGAACAATTACAAGAAAAAGTTGGAAAAAAATCAAGAAAAGAAGAAAAACCAATTACTAGTAAAAGAAGCTAAAAAACCAGGAAATGAAACCAAAGAACTGAAAACAGAAATTGAAATTAGTTCTACTCAAAATAAGTTACAATACTTGTTTAATACGAAATTATCAAAAGTACCTTCTATTCTCAATGAATTCAAAAATGCTGGTTTTGATGAAAATAAACCCAATAAAGAATTCATGAAACAATTAGATACAAAAATTCAATATTTTAATCAGAAGCATAAAAATGCTCTCTCAGTATTAGCCATGACACTCGTACTTGGTTTAGGCTTAATGGGTATGGGTATAGCATTATTTTTTACGGGTATTGTTTTTCCTGTAGCTATTGCCTGTATAGCTATCGGGGCCGCTACAATTTTACCTAGTGCATTACTTTTGGCATACCATACTTATTCTCTTCTAAAATCTGAGGTTTCAGCTTATTTTTGGAATAAAAAAATAAAAAATAGGATATCAGAAATAAAAGAAAATACTTTTCCAGAAACTAATTCTAGTGAAAATACGCAGGAAAATGAGATAAATAATTTAATAACGCCAATTACGGCTATTACTAAAGAAGATATAGATACCTATAAAAATAAATATGATAAAACTAAAAAATTAACGGCAGAAGCACAAGAAATTAAACGTGAGACAAATAATTTAATAAAGCCAACTACTAGTATTTCCAAAACAGTAGAAGAAAAAAATAATGAAAAGTGTGATAATTTTGCCAAACAAATTAAAGAGGTTACGGATCAAAATCTTTTCATACTTCCTACTAGTACTGGGTACCAAAGAAAAGTTAAAATTCCTGTAGATAATAATACTAAACAAAGTAAAAAAATGAGCACTAGCACCCATTCTTTTTTTAACAAAAATCAGGGAGAGTTAAACAATAAAGTTTCCAGTACCAATAAGGAAATAGACAAGGAATCTTTAGCTACAGAAAATAGTATCGTACCTAATAAACTGTAATATAATTAAAAGTATTTTCTCTAAAATAGGAATGTTAGTAAAAAAAAATTAAATATTAATATAGGTTAAAGCTAACAGTGAAGAATGAATTGCCTATAGATGTAGTATAAATAACAGAGTTTAAAAAGAGAATTTCCCTTTTTAAATAAAAAATATTTCCTTAAACTAATTCTTTTCAAGTAAACAGGGTTAGTTTATTTTTCAACAGTATTTGTTTAATAATATCCATAAATATTTATGGATATCTATTCTTTTTTTGGGGGGAATTATTAGTTAAATATTCATTTGCTTTATCTGGAAATTCAAATGCCTTGAGATAATGATAAAAAGCTAATAAACCTGATCGGTAATTACTCATATAAGTAGGTTTTTTCTCTACCCTAAGCGATGGTAGTGCTTCATCAAAACAATTAATCATTAAAGCAGTATGTCCATATAAAGTTTTTATCATTTCTTGATTATCATTGTAAGTACTTTCTGTTTTTGATAAATCAATTAATATTTCAAGTACTGTTTTAAGGTGGTATTCATATTTCGTGTTTAGGTTTGGATTCTCTTTACTGAAAAGAGAAAGTTTACTTTGAAATATACTTTCATATTGAACAATCTTGCTTAATGTATTTTTAAATGCATTTTCAGGGTTTTTAGCTAAGACCCAACTTTCCTTTTCTTGCTTATATTCCCCAAGTTTACTTAAATAGAGAGAGTTTTTTTCCACTTTAGAAAATTTAAGGAATATTTTAAAACATTGTATATTGGATAAATGATTTGTTAAATTTGGATTGTGATGATATTGAATGAATAACAAATGTTGTAATTCTTTTTTGATATCCTCATTTGTTAATAAATTGTGTGTAATAGTTGTATCAGCACTGGAGGAAATTCTTCTTAATTGTATTTTTGAAAAAATATCAAAAAAGGGCAGTATGATAGCATCAATCAAGATATGTTGAGGTAGACGGTTAAAAGATAAGAGTTCTTGAGAATTTGAAACCTTAGAATTTGAATTCTTTGACAAAAATAAACCCATACTCAATCCTAGATAAAATATGTTGAAGTTTTATATCACTTATACCTTATATGTCGTATATTAACGTATTTTTAAGTAATTAATACACTAAATATTTCCCTGTATGTGTCAAAATTTAAAATGTTACATCATAGCCATGATGTTTAATGTTTTTCTAAAGTTTTCCAAAAAGAAAACACGATAAATAAGAAAAATTTAAGAATTTGGTAACTCTGCGTACATTTTTTAGCATAAATTAAATATTAAGAATTTAATTTTTTTGATTCTCATTCTCATTCTCATTCTCATCTTCAGCTTGATTTTCATTTTCATTTTCATCAATAGCTTCATCGGTATCAATTAAATAGTCAAATTCTTGTTTCATTTTTCTATCTTCAAAGAAATCTTCAATCGCACGTCTGACTTTTAATGAACGTTTGCCCGAATTAGAGGATTTTTCTTTTTTTTGATGCTCTAATTCCGATAAACCATCTAATTCTGAAAAATCAAGATCAGTATCACTATCAGCATCATCCGTTGCCTCAGATAAAATATCATTAAATTCAGTACCATCAGCTAATAAATCATCAGCTGATACTGATGTATCTTCTAATTCTGGATTAGTTTGTTCAAATTCCATGTTTCGCCTCGAAAATAAATGGTATTAATTTATATTTTCACGAAAGTAAAAAAGTATTTATATCAAAATAGTTTTTTGAAGCAATATCTTTGCAAAAAAAATATTTTTTAAAAGTCAATTAAACATTTTTTTTTACACTTTTAACAGTTAGATTTTTATTATTTTGTTTTTGAAATAGGCGTACTTGTGTACTAGATTGTGCTATTAAGGGTTTTAACCAAGGCCCTTGAGCATAACCAATAACTTCTGGAATTCCTGTTTGCTGTTTGACTGCATAAGTCGTTATATCCCAATCAATTTTTACAGGACGATAAGTGTGCATTTGTTCAATCAAATGGGTTACAGAATATAATTTAGCCTGATTCCCTTCTAAAGGTAAATGGGCTTCAAGAAAAAGTTTATCGTTATGCCAGCCTAATTTATAGGGGACATTAATAATATTCACAGGTGTTTTTGGTGTAATTTCATCAAATAATTGTTCAACATCTTCAGGTAACATTCGAATACATCCTGAACTGCTACGGCGTCCCACGCCAGTATAATCATTAGTGCCATGAATAAGATAGGTTGTACTTGCTAAACGTAGTGCATATCCTCCTAAGGGATTATCTGGGCCAGGAGGTACATTTTTAGGTAAAATAACGCCTTCTGATGCTCTAAAGTTACGAATAGAATCAGGAACAAACCAGGTTGGATTTTTAGTTTTTGAGCCTACATAGGTTAATCCAATAGGAGTATCCCAACCTTCACGACCAATACCCACGGGAAAAGTAATAATTTCACGTCCATTCGGGGGGAAATAATAAAGGCGTAATTCAGCAAGATTTATCACAATACCTTTTTTTTCCACATTAGGTATTATAAAACGTGCAGGAATAATGATTTGTGTTCCTTCTTTAAGATCGGAAGGATTAATGCTAGGATTTGCTTCAACTAAGGAATAATACCCTACATCATAACGGCGTCCAATTTTTGCAAAGGTATCACCCGAATGAACGGTGATATGATAAATTTTACCAATAAGGTTATCGCCATTTTCAGGTAACTTGAATGTTAACGCTGTCGCAAAGCTACTATAAAAAATGAAAATACTGGTTAAACAATATTGAAATATCATTGTAAATTTTAATTTGTTTCGTTTCATAATAACATTATATATCTTATTTTAATTGAGTCGGGCATTGTACTGAGAATTAGTTGCTAAGAGCAAGAATATTCTTACCAAGTTAAAAAAGTTTTTCAAGAAATTATATTCTAAATAGTCGATTCCTCTGAGTTATCATTATTAATTTACCCAAAGATAAAAAATTATCTTTGGGTAAATAGGGGATTATTTTTTTAATTCCTCGGAAGAGAAATCATCTACTTTAATCACTTCTTTTCGTCCTATTTCCGCTTTGCGCACTTGTTCTGCTTCATTTTCTGAAATAATACCTAGATGTAAACTTTCTTCAATCATACTATCAAATTGGGTTGATTTAATTTTGCCACTTTGTTTAGCCATCGATATTAATTGATAATAAGGTTCTGCGGCAATAACATCACGTAATATCATTTCCATTTTGGCAATATTATTATGTTCGCTTGGCATTGTATCAATTCCCGCTGTCAAGCGATCACGAACAGGCGAAGGCGTTAATAATAATTGAGCAAGTTGATGGTCTAATTTATCACTAGGTTGTTTGGCACGTTTACCTAAGGGGAATATTAAACCACGTAAAATAAAGGCTAATATGCGATTGGGGAAATTTTTTAAAATTTGATCAAATGCTTGTTCAATCTTAGCCGTCAATGTTTTGCATGACCATTCCATCAATAATTTTTCATCACTAGGGCATCCTTTATTTTCATAACATTTTACTACGGCAGAATTTAAATAGAGATAACTCAGAATATCGGCAAAACGAGCCGATAACCGTTCTTTTCGCTTAAATTTATCGCCTAAAATTAATAAAGCAGCGTCAGCCAGTAGAGCAAAAGCGGCACTGTAGCGGGTGATTAACTGATAATATTTTTTAGTAGGGGAAGATTTACGTAAAATAATTTTACCTTGTGTTAGTGCTAATATAAAGCTACGAATAATATTACTCATAAAGAATCCAATATGACCCCAAAAAGCATGGTCAAATTGTTTTATAGCGGTGGGTTCAGTGGATTGCGCTGATTCCCATTCAGTTAGTAAATAAGGATGGCAACGTAGTAAACCTTGACCAAAGATAATCATATTACGGGTTAAAATATTTGCACCTTCTACGGTAATACCAATGGGTGCACCTTGATAGATACGGCCGAGGTAATTATGTGGGCCTAAGCAGATACCTTTGCCGCCATGTATATCCATAGCATCAATGGCTAATTTTCGGCCTCTTTCAGTTGCATGGTATTTCATGATAGCTGAGATAACACTGGGTTTTTCACCTTTATCAATGGCACTGAGGGCTAATTCCCTTCCTGCATCTAATAAATAAGTATAGCCACCAATACGGGCTAATGCTTCTTCAATCCCTTCAAAATAACCAATCGGTTGATGAAATTGTTTTCGTATACGCGCATAAGCACTACTACTTAATGCCATTGCTTTAGCACTACCAATAGCGCTAGAAGGTAAGGTAATTGCGCGTCCTACTGATAAACATTCTACTAGCATTTGCCAACCACGGCCTGCCATTTTAGCATCACCTATAATCCAATTTAGAGGAATAAAAACATCTTTTCCTTTAATTGGACCATTTTGAAACGGTATATTTAATGGCAAATGACGTCGGCCAATTTCTACTCCCTTTGTCGAAGCAGGAATTAAAGCGCAAGTAATACCCAGTGATTCTTTAGCACCGATTAAGTGTTCGGGATCATATAATTTAAAAGCAAGCCCAATAACAGTAGCAATGGGGGCTAATGTAATATATCGTTTTTCCCAATTTAAACGGATACCAATAACTTCTTCGCCATTTATAAAACCTTTACAAATAATACCTGTATCGGTAATTGCACTGGCATCAGAACCTGCTTCAGGACTTGTTAGCGCAAAGCAAGGAATTTCTTCTCCACGAGCTAAACGAGGTAAATAATAATTTTTTTGTTCTTCTGTACCATAATGTAATAATAATTCAGCTGGCCCTAACGAATTAGGAACTGCAACAGTAGATGAAACTGTGGCACTACGTGAATAGAGTTTTTGTAAAATCGCAGAATGAGCGTATGCTGAAAAATTTTTACCGCCATATTCTTTCGGTATGCCTAAACCAAAAAATCCTTCTTCTTTTAAAAATTGCCATAATTCGGGAGGTAAATCTAAGCGGTGATGCGTAATATCCCAATCATCAATCATACGGCAAACTTGTTGTGTTGGACCATTTAAAAAAATTGATTCTTCTTCTGTTAATTTATTGACGGGATAATTTTGTAATTTTTCCCAATCTGGATTCCCACTAAATAATTCACTTTCCCAACTTAGTGTACCCGCTACTAATGCTTCTTTTTCAGTGTGGGAAATGGGTGGTAACTTGCTTTTAAAAAGGGTTAAAACTTTAGTCGTTATCCATTTTCGTCGCAAAGGGAATACATTAAGTGGAATTGCGATGAGTAAAAACAAAGTACTATATAAAGCAAGGTTAATAAGTGAAGTGGACGTTAGGAAGCTCATTCCTAATAAATAAAGAAAAAGAGCAAAGGTTGCTACACGTAACGAGGCACGTTGATAAAATAAAATCCCTATTATACTGATAAAACTGATAAACCCTAACATATATCAAACTCCTTGTGGTTGGGTAGAATTGGCTTTTATAGCAAAATAACTATAAAAAATAATAATGCAAAATTTTACAAAGCTTTGAAAAGCGAAATGTAGATGAAAAATATTCATTACGGTTGACAAGATGACGACTGGCGTAAGGGCAATAATAGCTAATCGAAAAATGTGAGAAAAAGGGAATAACCGATTTTTGCTTTGCGCAAAAATTAAACAAGCTAAAAAACTAAAAAGAGTCAGGGAAAGATGCCATAGCAATAATAAAACGAATCCAATACCAAAAAATATAAAAGCATAATATTTTTCAATTGAAGATAAATATTGAGTAATTATTGTTTTGTTTAGAGTAATCGTTTGCTTGACTTGATCCAGCGAATAGTTTTTGATTTCATTTTCTTTTGTCTTATAAAACATGTTATCTTGAGTGATTAAAAAATAAGTGTTTTTTTTATCTAAAGAAGTATATTTCCCTGAAGTATCAATGATCCCTATAATTTTCTCATTATTATATTCTTTAATGAAATAAGGTTGTTTTTTTTCTGTTGTTAATTTCCCTTGTTCAATATGTAATGAAGGAAATTGTTTTAATAGTGGGGAAATTACCTGTTGGGTAAAAAAAGAAGCCCATTGATTTGAAAAATAAACATAGGGTAGGCAAGTAAGCGCAGTTAGAATAAATAAATAAGCGAATACAGAACGCGTTCGCCAATTTTTTCGAATATCTTGATACAATGAAAATGAAAAAAAAGATAAAGGCAACGCTTTTGCTATTGAATATTGTCTCATGTTTTCTCCATACTTTAAAAGAAGGATTATTTTTCTTAAATGTAAAATTTAAGAGAAGAGAATACTTCTTTGCAGACGATAAAGCGATACTGTGTTTACAATAGAGATAATCATAGGATTAATTTAAGGTAAATTACAGTAATTATAGCAACTCTTAAGAGAATAAAAATTAAAAAGTACATTATTTAAATATTCTTATTTAAAAAATTAAGACTGAATAGAATGAATTTTAAAAATTTAAGGCAAGTAAAGTTACCTAAAGACTTGTTAACGTGAAGTATAATAAAATGACAAATGCGGTTTATTGAGGTTATTGAATGAAAATATTATTAGCAAATCCTCGTGGATTTTGTGCAGGGGTTGATAGAGCCATTGAAATTGTAGAAAGAGCCTTGGCTTTATTCGGTTCCCCTATTTATGTCCGTCATGAAGTTGTTCATAACCATTTTGTCGTAGATAATTTACGCAAACGGGGAGCGATTTTTATTGAAGATTTACACGAAGTGCCAATAAATTCTGTTTTAATTTTTAGTGCACATGGTGTTTCCCAAGCGGTACGACAAGACGCTGAAAAAAGAAGTTTAACTATTTTTGATGCTACGTGCCCTTTAGTGACTAAAGTCCATATGGAAGTGGCTCGTTATAGCCGATTAGGTTATGAATGTATTTTGATTGGCCATTTTGGTCACCCAGAAGTCGAAGGTACCTTAGGACAATATCATAATCCTAATGGCGGTATTTATTTAGTGCAAGATGAAGCAGATGTCCATGCCTTATCCATTAAAAATCCTGAAACATTGGCTTACGTTTCTCAAACTACCTTATCTGTTGAAGATACAAAACAAGTCATTAATGTATTGCGAAAGAAATTTCCTTTAATTAAGGGGCCTAAAAATGAAGATATTTGTTATGCAACTCAAAACCGTCAAGATGCTGTGAAAACCTTAGCAGAAAAAGCAGAAATTGTATTAGTTGTGGGTTCACCAACCAGTTCAAATTCTAATCGATTAAAAGAATTGGCTGAGCGTTTAGGATGTCCTGCTTATTTAATTGATAATGCGAGTCAAATTCAAAAAGAATGGTTGCATAAAAAAAAGACCATAGGATTAACTGCAGGCGCTTCAGCCCCTGAAATTTTAGTCAAAGAAGTGATTGATAAATTAAAAGAATGGGGAGGGGATGAAGTCGAAGAACTTACGGGACGTTTAGAAACCATTTCTTTTGCTTTACCCAAAGGCTTACGTGATATCCAAAAACCGATTCAAAACGTTTAACAGTCAAAGAGTGAAAGTATGTTTTGTCTATCATCATAAATTTATTTTTTTATTAAAGAGGAATTCAATTCATCCCTTTGTAATAAAAGTTAATTTTCAAAAATCAGTTTGAATGATAAGGATAACTGCGTTATTGATAAGAATATTTATAGAAGTGTAAGTATATTTTTCTTAAAAAGTTTAGGCTGTAGGAACTGTAGTTACATGACTTGTAAATAATAACGTTTAAATTGGTCATTGATAAGAATCGAAATTAGGGACATCCTTATTGAACAAGTAAATTGTTTTTCTCCACAATTTCGATTCATTATCAAGGTAGAAATACTATAATAAATTTTTTCTAAAATTTCTACAAAAATTCTCTATCTTTTTAAATAGTGAATGCTTAATCCACAAAAATAATTTAATGGTATTGATAGATAAATTTTCGTTAAAGATAATTTTTTTGTAAAAAATTTCAGAATTTTAAGATGTGCGCGGTTGTATCAGACGAGAAAATGAAGGTTACTGATTATATAAAAAATGATTTTATCAAAATCCGTAACCTTATTTGAGCAGGGTATTTACATTAAATGAAAAAAGAGATGACAATTTATTTAAATTTCACTCAGATTTCATCTTTTTCTTGAAGATTATCCGGTAAAGTCACATTTAATTCGAGTATTGAAAAATCGCCGGAACGGGCTAAATCAATTTTGACTTGATCTTTATCAATATGAACATATTTGCTAATAACTTCCAGTAATTCTTTTTGTAGCCGATCGAGAAAATCGGGTGAACCCCGTTTTGTTCGTTCATGTGAAACAATAATTTGTAATCGTTCTTTCGCTAGAGAAGCCGTATTTTTAGGCTGGGAGCGAAAATAATCAATAATATTGAAAATACTCATGCTCCAGTTTCCTCTTTATTGCTACTAAAAATACGTTGAAAGATATTTTTTTTCTCAGGTTGTAAAAATCGATGTTTTCTTTCTTCACCTAAAAACCGAGCGACTAAATCAGTATAAGCTTGTCCTGCATCACTTTCTGCATCAAGTGTTACTGGAACTCCAGCATTAGAAGCTTTAAGAACCGCTTGTGATTCAGGAATAATGCCTAATAAAGGTATCGCTAAAATATCTTTAACATCATCAACACTTAACATATCTCCTTTTTCAACACGTGTTGCAGAATAACGCGTTAAAACTAAGTGTTCTTTTACCGCTTCTTGATTTAATTCTGCTCGTCGTGTTTTACTTGATAATATGCCTAATATTCGATCAGAATCTCGTACCGATGAAACTTCTGGGTTAGTTACAATAAGTGCTTCATCAGCAAAATACATTGCCATTAAAGCCCCACGTTCTATGCCCGCGGGTGAATCACAAATAATAAAATCAAATTCAGCTTTTAATTCTTCAATAATTTTTTCTACCCCTTCTTTAGTTAGGGCATCTTTATCACGGGTTTGTGAAGCAGGTAAGATGAATAGATTATCCACTCGCTTATCTTTTATCATGGCTTGTTTAATATTAGCTTCACCATTGATCACATTCACAAAATCATAAACAACTCGGCGTTCACAACCCATAATTAAATCTAAATTTCGTAAACCAATATCAAAATCAATGACAACAGTTTTATAGCCTCGTAATGCTAAGCCTGTTGCAAATGCAGCGCTTGTCGTAGTTTTACCTACGCCACCTTTACCAGAGGTAACGACAATAACTTTAACCAATGTTATACCCTTCCACGTTTATTAATAATATCAACCAATTAGTTAGCCATTGCTATTGTAAATTTTTCAGCAAATAGCTTCATCAAAATTTCATGAATTCAAATAATGAATTTTCAAGCGTTCTTCTTCTAAATAAACTTGTAGTGCTTGTTGTTCATTAATATTTTTTAAATCTTCTTTAACCCAATAATTTCCAGCAATAGAAATTAATTCTGCTTCCAAGGATTGCGTGAAAATTCGGGCATTCGTATTTCCTGAGACACCCGCTAGCGCTCTTCCTCGTAAAGGACCATAAACATGAATGTGGCCATCGGCTAATAATTCTGCGCCAGGACTTACGGGAGCAAGTACAATTAAATCGCTGCCTTTTGCATAAATTTGTTGGCCAGAACGTACTTGACTTGTAATGACTTTAGAGGTTTGTGGTTCTAATGTCGCTGGAATAGGCTTTGCTTTTTCTTTAAGTGTTTCATTTTTAGTTTCTGGTAATAAAGCAAGCCCAAGTTCTAATGCTTGACTCTGATATTCCTCGTTACCACCACGTATACCCATGGGAATTAAACCATGTTTGCGTATAAGTGTAATCAAAAGCTTTAAATTAATAGGCATTTCACTCGTTATTAATTTTTGTAAATCAATAACGATAGGTGTATTGCTAAAAAATTTTGGTGCTTGATTCGCCATGGCTTCAATTTGCACAGTAAAAGCATCCCAATCTATTTCGAGAAGTTGCATTACTGTTAATGTAAACAGGCTACCTTTTAATTGAAAAACAGCTGTTTTTGGAGATTCCAGAGTGGTAGAATTTAATGTCATAAGATATATCGTATTCTTTTAAAAATTAATCAGGGTAACAATAGGAAGATATTGTGCTTGGCCTGTTGTGTCAAGAGTAGAATACCATTTTAATTTTAGTTTAACGCTGAAAACTTTACCTTTTATGTATATAATTATATAGTATTTTGCTATTTGTAAGTTAAAAGGAATTTTAAGCGTGGAAAAAATTTGGCTTAAACACTATCAACCTTCCGTCCCCGAAGTTATTAATCCCGATAGTTATGAATCATTATTAGACATTTTTGCAGAAAGTTGTAATCAATATGCTGATAAACCTGCTTTAGCCAATTTAGGTCAGCAGATAACTTACCGTGAATGGGAAACGTTAAGTAAGCATTTTGCGACTTTTTTGCAACAAAGTTTGGGATTAGCAAAAGGGACTCGTATAGCCATTATGTTACCAAATACGTTGCAATATCCCATTGCGCTTTTTGGTGCATTTTTAGCAGGTTTAACCATTGTTAATGTCAATCCACTGTATACTATTCCTGAAATAGAATATCAACTCAATGATTCAGGCGTCGAAGTTATCCTTGTCTTAGCCAATTTTGCACATGTATTGGAAAAAGCATTACCTAAAACTCAAGTAAAACATGTGGTAGTGACAGAATTAGGTGATTTATTTAGTTTTCCTAAAAAACAATTCGTCAATTTTTTTGTGAAGTATATTAAAAAAATGGTACCGGATTGGCATATTCCTCATGCTATAAAATTTACGGATGCCATGTTAAAAGGCAAGCAGCAAATTTTAAAACCAATTAAATTAACAAGAGAAGATATTGCTTTTTTACAATATACAGGTGGTACTACGGGTATCGCTAAAGGGGCAATATTAACGCATCGAAATATGATTGCGAATTTATTACAAGCGGAAGTTTGGGTATCGCCTGTTTGTAAAAAAGGGGAAGAAATTATTATTACAGCGTTACCGCTTTATCATATTTTTTCTTTAACGGCTAATTTATTAACGTTTACGCGTTTTGGTGCATTGAATGTTTTAATTACAAATCCACGTGATATTCCTCATTTTATTAATGAATTAAAGAAATTTTCTTTTACCGCGATAACAGGTGTTAATACCTTATTTAATGCTTTATTAAATCACCCTGAATTTTCTAAGCTTGATTTTAGCCATTTAAAAGTATGTTTAGGAGGAGGGATGGCAGTACAACAAGTGGTAGCTGAGCGTTGGAAAACTATTACTGGTACACCTTTAATCGAAGCCTATGGATTAACAGAGACATCTCCTGCTGCTTGTATTAATCCTTTTGATATACCTAAATACAATGGTACGGTAGGATTACCTATTTCATCGACAGAAGTCAGTATTCGAGATGAGAAAAATCAAGAATTAGGTTGCAATGAAGCCGGAGAATTATGCATTAAAGGTCCTCAAGTCATGAAAGGTTATTGGAATAACCCCAGTGAAACAAAGAATGTTTTTACGGAAGATGGGTGGCTGAAAACAGGTGATATTGCGATCATTGATGATCAAGGATTTGTTCATATTGTCGATCGTAAAAAAGATATGATTATCGTTTCAGGCTTTAATGTCTATCCTAATCAAGTTGAAGCAGTTATTGCGTCGTATCCGGGTGTTAATGAAGTTGCTGTAGTTGGTATTCCAGATGGTAGTAGTGGTGAAATAGTCAAAGCATTTATTGTTAAAAAAGATCCTTTATTAACGGTAGAGGCAATCACTCATTTTTGTCGAGAAAATTTAACTGCTTATAAAATACCAAAAATAATTGAATTTAGAGATGAATTACCCAAAACGAATGTGGGTAAAATTTTACGTCGCGCCTTAAAAGAATAAATATTCATACACCATTTTTTCTTTATTAATCAAATGCCATTATGGATAATTTCCCACGGAAGTGGTTAATTTACTTAGTGATAAAGTTAGGCAATAAAGGCGCTTATTTCAATTCAAGATGGCTCAATAATTATTGAGCCTATTGGATTATCGTATTTCTGTAAATAGGGTATTAGATATACAAATGGAATATATTATTAAAGTATTTCAACTTTATTATAAGCAAGATAGTAATATACTTAATAAACTTCAAACTACTCGCTTTGAGATAAATTATTCTTTATTCAATACAGCCTCTACTTCTGAGTAATTGTACTAAAATTTAAGCTTCCACAAAACTTAGCATTTTGAAGCAATTTGGGTATAGTTGACATATAACTTCCATAATTAACTTTTTAGAAAAATCAAATGAGAAAAAACGTTGAGAGTTAATCCATCATTTTTAAATCGACTAGCCAACAATTAATTTATACCCAGAATTAATGTTAATGCTAGCGATTTTTATACGATAAAATCATGCTATAAGCCATGATAAAATACTCACTCATATAGGTAGAATAATTAGTATTATAAAAGCAGCCTATTAGATTTCTTCCAAAACCCATCAAGGAATTACAAAATTATTAATGGTAGTAATCAAATTAAATCGCAAACCAAATTTCTTGCGTTTATTCCCGTATTTATCTGCCGTAAATTTAAAAGGTTTCAGCAGGCCAATTACCTTTCCCTTTATTAAAGCTCATTTACAAAAATAGGCAGTTATTTATCTTATCTTTTGCTATTTAAAGAGTATTTCTTTTTGTCAAAGTGAATAAAATGACAGGGCTTGCTAGCCTGAAAGTTTTTATGTGAGATATTCTTTTGCAATAAATAGTAAAAGTTACTGATTTTAATCTAAACTTATTACAATCAAGCTATCTTTAAATGAGAGTTAACCTTTATGAAAACATCCGCTGTCGGCCAAGGAAGCGACGAAGGAGCGAGGCCGATAGTCCCTGGTAGACCGTAGTGCCGGATGTTTTGGCGAAGGCAAAATATAAGGCCCACAAAACGGTCGACAAGTCATTTGTGGAAGTAAAGTTATGACACCTAGTCGTGTCA
>CBCSKA010000036.1:0-5713 GCA_965140885.1 Legionellaceae bacterium
TTAGAACAGAAGCGGCTTATCTTGTAATTGATCCAACAAATCCTACTGAGCGACTTATATATATTTTAGAGGATAGCCAACCACCCTTTATTTTTACCAAAAACGATACAAACGATAAAATTCCTGAACAGCATTATCATCGTATTATCAATTTGGATATAGCGTTACCGGAAGGTAAACCTTTGCCCGTAAGGAGTCCACATTTTAAGAAAAATATAGCTGCTGTTTACTACACCTCTGGTTCAACAGGAAATCCTAAGGGAGTTTTACTTACTCATGATGCTTTAGCCAACCGTTTATTTTGGGCTTGGGAAAATTTTCCTTATCAAACAAATGAAATATGTTGTCAGCGGGCGTCCACAAGTTTTATTGCTAGTACAAGTGAAATATTTTCTCCTTTACTAAGCGGCCATACATTGATACTAGTCCCCGATGATATTTTAAGAGATCCGCTAGCATTAGTTTCTTTTGTTAATCAGGAAAAAATTGGCCGAATTTTACTAACGCCTTCTCTTTTGCGTGAAATTTTATATATTGGCGTAACTAAAAAGCTGTCATTACCTACATTGAAATTAATTGAATTATCAGGTGAAGCAATTTCTCACTTAGTAATTCAACGTTTTAAAGAAATGTTTCCGCATATCCAGTTATCTAACCGTTATGGTTTAACAGAAGCTCCCTTCATTATTCAAGCGCTTACTGAAAATTGGTCATTAGAAAATCCCTATGCGCCTATAGGAAAGCCTATTGGGAATGTCAAAACATTTATTTTAGGGGAAGATATGAAACCGGTCCCTATCGGCTCCTTTGGTGAATTATATGTTGCGGGTTTAGGTATTAGCCAAAATGAATATCTGCATCTTCCTAAATTGAATGAAGAACGCTTTATTAAACATAAACTAGCTGGCAAATTTGAATATTTATTTAAAACAGGCGATATTGTCCGTTATAGTAATACTGGTAATATTGAGTATGTTGGACGAGCAGATGACCAATTGAAAATAAGAGGAATGAAAATTGTTCCCGCTGAAATAGCTAGTGTCATCCAAACATACAATAATGTTAAAGATGTTGCTGTTTTAGGTCATGAAAAAAATGATGAAGTAATTTTAGCTGCTTATATCACTACTAAAAAAGCATTAGAAACGGAAGAAGAAAAAGGTGAGTTAATTGAACAATTAAGAGCAAGGATTACTCAGCAATTACCTTCATATATGTTGCCAAATTACTTTGTTTTTTTAGATAAAATTCCTTTATTACATAGCGGAAAGCTTGATCGCCGTGCTTTAAAAATTCCAAACGAATATTTTCGCGCCAAGCACGAAATGTATGAAGCTCCTACTTCTGAAACTGAGTGTATAATCGAAAATATTTGGACTAATTTATTAAATATAAACAAAGTAGGAAGAAATGATCATTTCTTCCATTTAGGTGGCCAATCCCTTTTGGCTTCACGCTTTAGGAATATAATTAATTCTAAATTAAGCATAGAATTACCTGTGCAGCTTATATTTGATATACCTATTTTGAAAGATTTAGCTGCTAAAATAGATGAAATAAAACACAAATGTTTTGTTAAACCGTATACCCCTATTACTTCTGCTAAACGGAGCTATTTTTCACCACTGTCTTTAGCACAGCGCCGCTTATGGATAATTGATCAAATTTCAAAAGAAAAATCAGTATATAATCTCTTTATTTCCATTAAATTATTAGGAAAACTCGATCATCCTTCATTAAAAAAGGCATTTGATAGCTTATTGTTACGCCATGAAACATTGCGTACAACCATTAATACAATCAATGGTGAACCTAAACAAATCATTAACAATAACATCGTTTTTGATTTATCAATTGTGAATATAAGAACATTATCAGAAGAAGAAAAATTGGATCAGATAAATCAGTCAGCTGTTGCTGAATTTAAGAAACCATTTCTCTTAGAAAATGATTTACTTATTCGGGGACAATTACTTCAATTATCGGAACAAGAGAATGTTTTATTAATTACAATACATCATATTATTTCTGATGGTTGGTCGCGTGCTATTTTGTTGCGAGAATTAAGTGCTTTTTACAATTATCATAAAGATTCTGTTGAAGTAAATTTACCCGCATTACCTATCCAATATGCTGATTATGCAATATGGCAGCAAGAAGTTTTCTTTAAAAAAAATAACATTGAAAAACAGCTTCTTTATTGGGAAAAGCGTTTAAAAGATATTCCAGAATTATTAATATTACCAACAGATAAACCCAGACCATCAATTCAAACCTTTTCTGGAAAGACATATTATTTTCAACTTTCTAAGAATTTAATTGATAATTTAAATAAATTAGCTAAAAAGCAAGAAACTACCTTGTTTACACTTTTATTAGCAAGCTTTCAGATATTACTATATCGTTACAGCAATCAAGAGAAAATAGTCGTAGGAACAGCTGTTGCAAATAGGGATTTAGCTGAAATAGAAAATTTAATAGGATTTTTTGTTAATACTTTACCCTTGAGTGTAGACTGTAGTAGCAACCCAAGATTTACTGATTTTATTCACTTATCCCATAAACTAACTTTAGAAAGCTATGACAATCAAAATGTCCCCTTTGATCAAATTGTTGATCACTTAAAAATAGCGCGGAATTCGAGTTATAATCCCATATTTCAAGCCGCTATGGTTTTACAAAATAACCTTTCAGCACAGCTTACTTTCAATGAAATTAGTGCCGAAGATTTGCAGGTTACAAATAATTTAGCAAAATTTGATTTAACCTTAGAAGCTATACAAAATAATCAGGGTATATTATTAAAATTTGAATACTCTACGGATTTATTTTTTGATGAGACGATTATTCGCTTTGCACAGCATTATGAAAATCTTCTCAATCATATTGTGTTAAATCCCGAGACAAAAATTGAACAAATTCCATTACTAAATCGAACAGAATACGCAAAAATACTTTATGACTGTAATGAAACAAAGGTTGATTTTCAAGATTTCATGACAATCCAAGAGCTTTTTGAACAGCAAGTTCAAAATAATCCTCAAAATATCGCTTTATATTATGAAGGCGATACACTAACTTATGCAGAACTTAATAAAAAAAGCAATCAGTTAGCTGATTATTTGATAAAAAATTTCTCTCTACAGCCAGATTCCTTAATTGCAGTAAGCTTAACCAGAGGCTTTAATTTGATAATAGCTATTCTTGGTGTTTTAAAAGCAGGTGCAGCATATGTTCCCCTTGATCCAACTTATCCTCTAGATCGTTTAGAATATATCTTAACAGATACCAAAACATCTATTTTGCTCAGCGAAGAAAACTTGTATTCCATTTATGAATCTCGTTTTACAGGAAACTTTGTTTCTCTCGATTCCCTTGAATTAAGTTCATATTCAGAATTAAACCCACGACAGCAATGCAAGCCAGAACATTTAGCATATGTTATATACACTTCGGGTTCTACAGGTAAACCCAAAGGTGTATTGATTGAACATAAAGGAGTTATTAACTTAGCTTCAGTCCAAGCAAAACTATTAGAAATTAATCATACGAGTAAATTGCTACAATTTGCTTCTATGAGTTTTGATGCAATGGTATGGGAATGGACTGGCGCTTTATTAAACGGTGCATCATTATATTTGGCAAAAAGCAAAGAAGATTTGATGGGTAATAAATTAGAATCTTTTTTAACGGAACATAAAATTACTATAGCAACATTACCGCCTATCGTACTTAACACGGTAAATAATCTTGCTTCATTAAAAACATTAGTTTTAGCAGGCGAAGCACCTAACAAACAACTAATGGATAAATGGTGCAAAAAGTTAAAATTAATTAATGCTTATGGCCCAACAGAAAGCACTGTATGCGCGTCGATGCATCATTATACAGGTGAAAATAGTGCACTTACTATTGGTAAACCTATAAACAATACTCAAATTTATGTGTTAGATAAACATCAACAACCGGTTCCTATTGGCGTTGCAGGAGAGCTTTATATTGGGGGGGTTGGAATAGCTCGAGGATATTTGAATCGATACGAATTAACCAAAGAAAAATTTATTAGCAATAGCTTTATTAATACAAAATACCAACAAGAAGAAAAAAATAACAGATTATACCGTACTGGTGATTTAGTACGTTATTTAGCTGACGGCAATATCGAATTCTTAGGCCGTATTGATGAACAAGTAAAAATTCGTGGTTTTAGGGTAGAATTAGGAGAAATTGCTAATTTATTATTGGAGCAAGAGCATATTGCAGATGCAGCAGTTATTCTTAGGGAAGATAAACCTAACCAGAAAAAAATTATTAGTTATATAGTGAAGAAAAATACTTATATAGAAGACAGCACATCTTTTATTGAAATCATTAAAAATTATTTAAAGCAACAGTTGCCGGATTACATGATCCCCAGCGCTTTTGTCATATTAGAAAAATTACCATTAACTTCTCATGGTAAATTCGATCGTAAAGCATTGCCTATTCCAACTAATGAAACAAGTAGTATCAAACTACAAGCTAACAATATTGTTGAAAAAGAATTAATTTCAATTTGTGCTGACCTTCTTGATTGCCCTGCTGATAAAATTAGCATAACGGATAAATTTTTTGAAATGGGAATGACATCCATAACCATTGTTAATTTTTACCAAAGATTACCTGAAAATTATAAACAAATTATTAATCAATTGGATTTATTTTCTTATGTTACAGTTAAATCATTAGCGGAGCATTTATTATCTAAGCTTAAAGAAAAATTTAACACAGAATCTAAAGAAATAAATTCTTCTATTATTCATACCAATACGACACCTTTAACACCTATAGCCAATAATGAATCTATCGCCATCATTGGCATTGGAATGCAAGTTCCAGGTGCAAAACATTGGGAAGAATTTTGGAATAATTTGCAGCAAGGTATTGAATCCATAACATTTTACTCACCTGAAGAATTAATAAATCAAGGAATAGATCCTAACCTGATACATAACTCCGATTTTGTGCCAGCATCAGGTGAAATCCCGACTAATGTTAAAAGCTTCGATTCTAATTTCTTCGACTATAGTGACCGTGATGCATTAATTTTAGATCCACAGCAACGCAAATTTTTGGAAACAGTATGGCAAGCATTAGAAGATGCCGGATACGACCCTAGTGTTTGTCCAAGCCGTATTGGTCTTTTCGCAGGCTCAGGTTTTAACCGTTATTTTAGTGATAATTTAAAAACACAAGATGATATTATGAATGATTATGGTGAATATACTTTAATTTTAAATAATGAAAAAGATCACATTGCAACGAGAACAGCTTTTAAACTAGGATTAACGGGTCCTGCAATAACAATACAAACGGCGTGTTCAACAGGTTTAGTCGCAATCCACCAAGCATGTAACGCCTTACACATGGGAGATTGTGATTTGGCCCTTGCAGGTGCAGTATCATTTGGAAATATAAATCAAAAAGGCTATATTTATCAAGAAGGTATGATACGCTCACGTGACGGGCATTGCCATGTGTTTGATGAGGATGCCCAAGGTACTGTAGTAAGCCAAGGCACTGCAGTTATATTGCTTAAACCACTATCTAAAGCTATAGCTGATAAAGATCACATTTATGCAGCAATTAAAGGTAGTGCTATCCTCTAAAATATATATAAGTCGCTCAGTAGGATTTGTTGGATCAATTACAAGATAAGCCGCTTCTGTTCTAA
>CBCSKA010000037.1:0-5689 GCA_965140885.1 Legionellaceae bacterium
TTCAAAATACTTCCTTACAAAAGTATCTTTTTACCCTCTTTTTTTCGTAATTGCTAGTTTCGAAAGAACTCTATTATAATAATGTGGATAAATTTACGCTAGATAGCCAATCTTCATACAAAAAAATTTCTGATATTGGCGCGGGTTTAAAGCATAGTATTATTTTGACTGATGAAGGATTAGGGCTTGTGGTAATAACTTAAATGGACAATTAGGTTTAAATTCAAATGTAAAGTGTATAAAAAATACATCCATTTATAATCTACATTGGGTAGCAATATTTTGTTTGGCGTATTATTGATTGTTTCTGGGCTGCTGAGTAAAAAGACAATATTGAAATAAAAATTTCATCAGATATAAATTCGCAAGAAGAAATTCAACCGTTATTATTTTCTTCTGGCAAAAATGCGAAAAATTATAGTACCTATACCGTTTAATTTTCAACATACATGATAAACCTTCATTTAATAACTTAGGCATAATTTTTATAGCCACTCTTAATTCTTTATTGAGTAAAAGTATATGTTTAATATGATGTATTACTTTTTCTCAATAAAGGATTAAGCAATCATTTATGGACAAAGTTTTTTCAATTGATAAATTAATTCTAAGGCAGATTTTGGGGTTAATTCATCGGGTTGAATTTGATGTAATATTTCTTCAATAGGATGTTTAGCATTCATTGGCATTTCTTCTTTTTTACTTATTGTTGCCCTCGGAATGGCTATTTTTTCTAATTCCATTAATTTAGTTTTGGCACTTTCAATAACTGTAATTGGAATTCCTGCTAGTTTAGCTACTTGTATTCCATAACTTTGGTTGGCAGCGCCTTCTTTTACTGTATGTAAAAATACAATATTATCGTGTTCATCAATTGCATCAAAATGGATATTAGCTACATAAGGTATTTTTTCGGCTAATTGGGTTAATTCTCCATAATGAGTTGCAAATAAAGTATAAGCATTAATTTTTTGTGTTAAATAAAGCGCGCAACTCCAGGCTAATGATAAACCATCGAAAGTACTTGTACCACGACCTATTTCATCCAGTAATACCAAACTATTCTCAGTTGCATTATGTAATATATTGGCTGTTTCTGTCATTTCAACCATAAAAGTTGAACGTCCACTCGCTAAATCATCCGATGCACCAATGCGCGTAAATATGCGATCGATGGGGCCAATAATCGCCTTTTGGGCAGGAACAAAACTACCAATATGAGCTAGCAAAACAATCAGCGCTGTTTGTCGCATATACGTTGATTTCCCCCCCATATTCGGGCCTGTAATAATTAATGTTTTTCTTTCCTTAGACAATTGTAAATTATTAGCAATAAAGGGGAGGGAGAGTGTATTTTCAATAACAGGATGTCGTGCTGCTTCCAGTGTGATTACGGGATCATTAACTAATGTTGGTAATGAAAGATTTAGTGAATCGGCACATTGCGCTAAACAACATAAGACATCTAATTCCGCTAAGGCTTCACTGGTTTCTTGTAAGCTTTTTACTTCGGCTAATAAAATATTTAATAATTCTTCATAAAGCATTTTTTCAAGTGCTAGTGCACGACTTCGGCTACTTAAAATATTATCTTCATATTGTTTTAATTCAGGAGTTATAAAACGTTCTGCATTTTTTAAAGTTTGCCGTCGAATATAATTTTCGGGAATACTTTGGGATTGTGCACGACTCATTTCAATATAATAACCATGTACACGATTATACCCAACTCGTAATGTATTAATTCCTGTTCGTTTTTTTTCTTTGATTTCAAAATCAATTAAAAAATGATCGGCATTTTTACTTAATGCCCGTAATTCATCGAGTTTTTGATGATAGCCTTCTGCAAGGACACCCCCATCCCGAATAAGTAATGCAGGTTGCTCAGCAATAGCTTTTTGCAATAAGGCATGAAGGTGGGGGAATGTTTTAATTCTGCAATAAACATGATTTAAAGGATTACCCGTATTTTTTAATTCTTCTTGAATTTCAGGCAAGATAGCTAATGTTTGTCGTAGTTGAATTAAATCCCTGGGTCTTGCCGATTTTAAGGCAATTCTTCCTACACTTCGTTCAATATCAGTAATACGTTCGAGATAAGCTTGAGTTTTTTCAAATTGAAAGTGATGAAGTAATGTTTGTATCGCTGTTTGTCGTTCTATAATCATGGCTTTATTTCGTAAAGGTTGATTAAACCAACGTTTCAAAAGACGTCCACCCATTGCGGTACGGGTTTTATCAAATATGCTTATAAGCGTATTTTCTTTTCCACCATTAAGATTAACACTAATTTCTAAATTACGGTGTGTGGCGGCATCTAGTAATAAATAATCATGACGATTTTCTATACGCAAAGCTTGTAAATGAGGTAATAATATTCCTTGGGTTACTTTTGCATAGTGTAATAATGCTCCTACACTCATAATTAATAAGGGTTGATCTTCACAGCCAATACTTTTTAAATCATATAATTGATATTGTTCTTTAATGGCTTTGGCGCTTGCATGGAGTTCAAATTCCCACGAAGGACGTTGTTTAAGGCAAGCGTATTGTGACAAAATATTTTTGTGCGGGAAATTTTCACTAATTAATATTTCTGCTGGACGAATACGGGTTAATTCAGCGATTAAGCTTTCTTCAGTGGTAAGTTTTAATGCCCCGACACGTCCACTTCCCATATCTAATGTTGCTATTCCAAAATGATTTTTATGAGAGCTAATAGCCACTAATAAACTATCGTGTTTTTCATCAAGAAAGGCATCTTCAGTTACTGTCCCGGGAGTAATAATTCTGACGACTTTGCGTTCCACAGGGCCTTTTGTTAAACCAGGTTCCCCAATTTGCTCACATATCGCAATCGATTCTCCTAATTTTATTAATTTAGCTAAATAAGATTCTGCTGCATGATAAGGAATCCCTGCCATCGGTATTTCTTTACCTGCCGATTGGCCTCGCCGGGTTAGCGCAATATCTAATAATTGTGCTATTCTGCGAGCATCATCATAAAATAATTCATAAAAATCACCCATTCGATAAAATAATAATTTATCAAAATGTTGTGCCTTGATACGCAAATATTGCTGCATGACGGGCGTATGCTGTGTAATATCTATAGTTGTCAATTGCATTTTTTGTTTACCTAATATAGGACGATAAAAATATGTCTATTAAAAATGATATTAATCGATTAGCGTTAGAAGTGGGAAATAGTTTATTTAAATTAAATATGAAATTAGTGACCGCTGAATCTTGTACCGGTGGAAAAATAGCGGCTATAGCTACCATGGTTGCAGGTAGTTCAGCGTGGTTTGAAAGGGGTTATGTTACTTATTCTATTGAATCAAAACAAGAATTATTAAGTGTAAATCCTGAGACCATAAAAACGTATGGTGTAGTCAGTGAGGAAACAGTGCTTGAAATGGCTCAAGGTGCTTTAAAAAATAGCCATGCGGATATTGCTCTTGCGACAACAGGTTACGCAGGACCCGGTGGAGGAGAATCCGAGAATCCTGTTGGTACCATTTATTTTGCCTGGTTAAGTCCTTATTTCCCGATTAAAACCATCAAACATTATTTTAAAGGAGATAGGGAAAGTATTACGGATCAAGCCATTCTTTTTAGCTTAGAAAATTTAAAATTTTTAGTGAGAAATTTGTAGAATTTTTTAGAAAATTTATTCCTTCTGTCTTTTTTTTATGGCATAATGCATCTTCTGTGAAATAGATAAAGAGGTAATCATGATTACAACAAAGGGTATTGATGATAATAAAGCAAAAGCCTTAAATGCTGCATTAAGTCAAATAGAACGCCAATTTGGTAAAGGTTCCGTGATGCGCCTTGGTGATGGCACTGTAGAACAAATTGAAAGTATTTCTACGGGTTCTTTAGGTTTAGATATTGCGTTAGGCATCGGTGGTTTACCCAGAGGACGAATTGTTGAAATTTATGGTCCTGAATCATCGGGTAAAACTACATTAACTTTACAAGTGATTGCTGCCTGTCAACGTATAGGGGGTGTTGCCGCTTTTATTGATGCTGAACATGCTCTTGACCCAACCTATGCTGAAAAAATAGGGGTTAACGTAGCTGAATTATTGATATCTCAACCTGATACAGGGGAGCAAGCCTTAGAAATAGCTGATATGTTAGTTCGTTCTGCAGCGGTCGATGTCATTGTTATTGATTCAGTCGCTGCTTTAACACCAAAAGCTGAAATTGAAGGTGAAATGGGAGATTCCCATATTGGTTTACAAGCGCGTTTAATGTCACAAGCATTACGTAAATTAACCGGAAATATTAAACGTTCAAAAACATTAGTGATATTTATTAATCAAATTCGAATGAAAATTGGTGTTATGTTTGGTAATCCTGAAACAACAACGGGTGGAAATGCATTAAAATTTTATGCTTCAGTACGTCTTGATATTCGACGAACAGGTGCTATTAAAAGGGGTGATGAAGTCGTTGGTAGTGAAACACGGGTAAAAGTTGTTAAAAATAAAGTATCTCCACCTTTTAAAGAAGCTAATTTTGATATTTTATATGGAGAAGGTATTTCTACGGAAAGTGAAATGATTGATTTGGGTGTTCAGCTTGGTTTGATTGAAAAAGCGGGGGCTTGGTATAGTTATAATGGAGAACGTATTGGTCAAGGAAAAGAGAATGTTCGACAATTTTTGAAAGCGCGTCAAGAGATTGCACAAGTTATTGAAGCAAAAATACGTGAGCAATGCCTTCCAAAAGTAGTAAACCAAAATAGCGACACAGAATGACATTACATCATTTACGGCAAAAAGCATTGAGTTTACTTGCACGCCGTGAATACTCTTGTAAAGAGTTAGAGCAAAAACTATTTTTAAAAGCCAATGTAAAACGAGATTTAGTTAAACAACTCATTAACCAATTAATAGAAGAAAATTTATTAAGTGATACCCGTTTTACAGAAGTATTTATACATTCACGAATTCGAAAAGGTTATGGACCTATAAGGATTCGTGAAGAATTAAAACAAAAAGGAATATCATTGACATTGATCGATCAGTATCTTGATCAAACCGAGGAGAAATGGCAAAGCCTTTTAGCGAAAGTATGGGAAAAACGTTTTTCTCAACAAGCTCCCAAAGATTTTAATGAATTTCTTAAACAAGCGCATTTTCTTCAATATCGAGGTTTTGAACCTGCGAAAATAAGAACTTTTCTTAAGCAATATTTTTCTTTTTCTGATTGCTAAAGAAGTAATTCAACAAATGTTTTATACAAACACTTTTTACCATTTTTTTTATTGATGATAAAAGCGTTATTAACGTGAATTCGATAATGTTAAGCAATTAACAAAGCCAATCGATTATTAAATATCCAATGACGGTTTTTTTAAGTTAGAGAGCGTGAGTGATTAAACCAGTCATAATGATAATTATAAATTAACTCACCAGTTCCATTATTATCAACTTCACTGTCACTTAACTTCTTTTTCTAAATATTCTTTAGCGCAAAAAACAATGAAAAAGTTATCTACAGAGATTTTTATCCCTTCTTTGTAAAAATTCTCATACAGTAACTTTATAAGTTATTTCAATGCTGTTTCAATTGTTATTAAAAATGGGTAAACGACGATATATCAACTATGTCTCATAACTTTTTAATGACTATAAAATAATCAGGCTACCGCGATTTCTTTGAGTCGCGCATT
>CBCSKA010000038.1:0-5654 GCA_965140885.1 Legionellaceae bacterium
CCTGAAATTACCTTTAAAGCTGTATTACTCGCTATCATTTTAACTATTATTCTTGCTGCATCAAATGCTTATCTAGGTTTAAAAGTAGGTACTACTATTTCGGCATCCATACCTGCTGCCGTTATTGCTATGGGGATACTCCGTTTATTTAAACAATCAAATATTTTAGAAAGTAATATTGTTCAAACAGCGGCTTCTGCGGGTGAAGCACTCGTTTCCGGGATAGCCTTTATCATACCCGCTTTAATTATTTTACATATTTGGTCAGATTTTAATTACTTTGAAACTGTCTTAATTGCGATGATTGGGGGTATTTTAGGCGTTTTATTTACAGTCCCCTTACGCCGTATTTTATTAAAAGATAAAAATCTCACCTTTCCAGAAGGAACCGCTATAGGAAATGTATTAAAAGCCAGTACTGAAAATGCAGCTAGCATAAAATACTTACTTCAAGGTGGTTTTATAGGTAGCTTTATTGCACTGACACAAACAGGCTTTAAAGCTATCGCAGAAAGTATTGCAATTTGGCTTAATTTAAATGGTTTAGTCATTGGTTTTGAATTAGGATTTTCTCCCGCATTAATTGCGGCAGGTTATATTATTGGTATTCAAGTTGGGATAAGTATACTTTTTGGTATTATTATTGGGTGGTGGATTGGTATACCTTACCTATCTTTTCATGATCAAAACATGACGTTAGATGCCGCGACGCAAGGTATCACCATCTGGAAAGATCATATTCGGTATATTGGTGTTGGCACCATGATTGTTGGGGGATTATGGACACTCATTAATTTAATTAAACCCATCATTGAAGGGATCCATTCTTCTTTTGCTTCTTTACAAAATATGCGTGTGGGTGGTATGCAGGCAATACCTCGCACAGAAAGAGATATACCCATTAATTATATGTTTTGGAGTATTCTCATTTTAATAATACCACTTGCTTTATTTTTCTGGTTTTATGCAAGCCCTCTAGGTCTCTCTCTAGGACATTCACTGACTATTAGTTTAACAATAGCCGGTACCTTATTCGCCATTTTTGCGGGTTTTATTTTTGCTTCAATATGTGGCTACTTTACCGGTTTAGTCGGTTCAACTAATAATCCATTATCTGCCTTAACTTTAGGGGCATTAATGCTTAGTTCAACACTTATTCTCATCATTATAGGTAGCCATTACCAATTTCACTTACCTGTTAGCCATGCAATGAAAGCAGCTTCATTTGCACTGATTATTTCAGCGGTTGTTGCATGTGCTGCAGCTATCACTAATGATACGATACAAGATTTAAAAGCAGGTGAAATGGTTGGTGCAACACCTTGGAAACAACAAGTTATGTTAATTGTCGGTGTTGTCGTTGCAGCATTAATTATTCCTTTAGTTTTGAAATTATTATTTAATGCTTATGGCATCAGTGGTGTTTTCCCTCGACCGGGGATGGATCCTTCACAAATGCTTTCTGCTCCGCAAGCAAGTGCTATGGCAGTGGTTGTACAAGGTGTTTTCATTTCTCATTTACCCTGGTCAATGTTAAGCATAGGTGCTCTTATTGCTATCATTTGTTTAATCATTGATAAATATTTAAAAACTTATGGCTATAGCTTTCCCGTATTAGGCGTCGGTTTAGGTATTTATATCCCGTTAGAAACGACTTCTGCTTTAATTATGGGTAGTTTTTCTGCCTATTTTATTAAAAAGGCGTTGGAAAAACTGTACGATTCTCATCATCCAGAAAATACTTTATATAGAGAACAAAGACATCAAAGAGGTTTAATTCTAGCTTGTGGAATTGTCGCTGGAGCAACATTAATGGGTGTCCTTCTTGCTATTCCATTTGTTATTTTTGAATCAACGGATGTATTACGTCTACTTCCTATACGCTTTAATGCAATAGCCACTATATTGGGTATTTTATCGACCACTTTTATACTAGCATGGTTTTACAAAACCGTTTGTCGTAATAAATAGAGTATTTTAATATGCAATATATCAGTATAAAAAATAAACGTATATTAAAACCCAATCGCTGGGATTATATCGCTTTACTTACCTTATTTGCGATTATTGTAAGTATTGGTTCAGGCGCACGACAAATGTCTGCGCCTTTTCAATTAGGTCAAACGATTGCTATTTCGCTATCCCCTCAATATTTACCTTATTACGTTTTTCAAACAATTTTACGAATGGGTGCTGCACTATTCTTCTCATTTTTATTTACTTTTATATTTGCAACGTGGGCAGCAAAAAGCCGACGAGCAGAAAAAATCATTATTCCCTTAATTGATGTTCTACAATCAGTCCCTGTTTTAGCTTTTTTATCAATGACTATCGTCAGTTTCATTGCCCTTTTTCCTCATAGTTTATTAGGGCCACAATGCGCATCTATTTTTTTAATTTTTACGGCTCAAGCCTGGAATATGGCACTTAGTTTTTACCAAAGCTTACGCACAGTTCCCTATGACTATCGTGAAGCTGCTGATATGTTTCATTTATCTTCTTGGCAACGCTTTTGGCGTATTGAAGTTCCCTTTGCAATACCCGGCTTATTATGGAATACCATGATGTCTATCTCTGCTAGCTGGTTTTCATTAGTGGCTTCCGAAGCTATTTCTGTTTCAAATCAAGAAATCAATTTACCCGGCATTGGTTCTTATATTGCAGTAGCTATTCGGCAAGCAAATGCGCAAGCTGTTTGTTATGCCATTATTACAATGATTATTGTTATTCTATTTTACGATCAACTTTTACTCCGCCCTCTCATTCAATGGTCAGAAAAATTTAAATCGGAACAACAAGGCCAAGAACGAATATCACGTTCTTGGGTAACTTTTTTATTACAACATACACATGTTATTCGCTATATAGGTGAATGGTTCACTATTTTCACTGATGCAATTATTAATTTTAAATTATTTAAAAAACGCCCCAAAAAACCTATAGAAACTTTTATTAATTCTAAAACAGTAAAAATGATTGAATTAGGTTGGGATTTATTGATTTATTTTATTATTGGGTCTGCATTAATTATGCTTGCACACTTTATTTTAAAATACAGTAGCCCTATGGAAATTATGCATGTTATAGGTTTAGGTTGCATAACGGCAACAAGAGTCATTATTTTAATTATTATTTGTTCTCTTATTTGGGTACCTATTGGTGTTTGGATAGGGTTAAGACCCAATGTAGCTGCTATAGCACAACCTATTGCTCAATTCTTTGCGGCTTTTCCTGCTAATTTATTATTTCCTATCGTCGTGGTCAGTATTATTAAATATCATTTAAATGTAGAAATATGGGCAACCCCATTAATGATTTTAGGCGCGCAATGGTATATTTTATTTAATGTCATTGTTGGCACTTCTGCGATTCCAAAAGAATTACGGATGGCTGCCGATAATTTGAGCCTGAAAGGTTTTTTATGGTGGCGTCGCCTAATCCTCCCTGCTATATACCCCTATTACATTACAGGAGCCATTACTGCGGTAGGCGGTGCTTGGAATGCGAGTTTAGTTGCAGAAGTGGTAAATTGGGGTGGGATAACCTTACACTCAACCGGTTTAGGTGCGGATCTCGCTAATTATACAGGGGATTATCCTCACACCACATTAGGTGTTAGCATTATGTGCTTATTTGTTTTACTTTTAAATCGTCTTATTTGGCGCCCGTTATACCAACATGCAGAAACACGATTTACGTTAAATTAGGTTAATAATGACATCGAAAACAATTTTACAAGTAAAAAATGTATTTAAATCTTTCAAAAAAGCAGAACATCAAGATTTACTCGTACTGGATAATATTAATTTTTCTCTTAATGAAGGAGAAATCGTTGCGTTACTCGGCAAATCGGGTTCTGGAAAGTCGACCTTATTACGTATTATTGCAGGCTTGATTTCTCCTACAAAAGGCGAAGTTAATTATCGTGATCAACCTGTAAAAGGCCCTGTGAAAGGCATTGCAATGGTATTTCAAAATTTCGCCTTACTACCTTGGCTCACTGTATTGCAAAATGTAGAATTAGGATTAGAAGCGCTAGGCGTTCCACGTGAAGAGCGTCGTCAACGAGCGATAAAAGCCATAGATACTATCGGTTTAGATGGTTTTGAATCGGCTTATCCTAAAGAATTATCTGGCGGTATGCGACAACGTGTAGGCTTTGCACGCGCCCTAGTCGTCAATCCTGATATTTTATTAATGGATGAACCTTTTTCTGCGTTGGATGTATTAACCGCAGATAATTTAAAAAGTGATTTATTGGATTTATGGGAAGCAAAAAAAACGAATACCAATGGTATTTTATTTGTGACACATAATATTGAAGAAGCCGCATTTCTCGCCAATCGTATTGTTATTTTTGGGAGTGATCCGGGTTATATCCGTGCAGAATTAAAAGTGGATTTACCCCACCCTCGTAATGAACAAGATCCCCATTTTAGAAAAATAGTCGATCAAATTTATACTTTAATGACAACACAAGCTTCACAGGCACAAGCCACCAAAATAAAAAAAATTGATATGGGTTACCGTTTACCTGATGTTGATATTTCTGAATTAACGGGTTTACTTGAAACGCTTGCTGAACATGAAGGTCATAGTGATTTACCCATACTTGCCGATTATTTAAATTTAAATGTAGATGATTTATTTCCATTAACAGAAATGTTAGAAATTTTGCGTTTTGCTAAAATATCTGCGGGAGATATTGAATTAACACCTTCGGGAAAATTATTTGCTAATGCCGATATTTTAGATAGAAAAAAAATATTTGCTGCTCATTTATTAAAAAATATACCTTTAGCCAGCCATATCACTCGGGTACTTGATGAACGCCGCGGTCATCGGGCAACATTTACCCGTTTTCTAACAGAATTAGAAGATCATTTAAGTGAGCAAGAAGCAGAGCGAGTTTTACGTGTGATTATTGATTGGGGACGTTACGCTGAATTATTTGCTTATGATGATAATACAGAAATGCTGAGCTTGGAAAATCCTCATTAAAAATTTAAAAATCGTTAACAAACGATTTTCAAGCTTACATAACAATTCGTTTTTTTTCTTTTTCACTGGAAAAAAATAATTTTATCAGTAAATTAATATTTTTATTACTTACTAATAAATGATGAATATGCCTTTTTTTCAGCCATTAATTGATTTTTTATTACCTCCAACCTGTTTACTCTGCATGGAGAAAAGTGAAAATACAAAAGATATTTGTAAAGCATGTTTAGCAGATTTACCATGGCTAAATAATGTTTGTATACAATGTGCTTTACTTATTTCATTTTATGCGCCAGATAACACAAGAAAATGTGGCCATTGTTTGCGATATACTCCTCCTTATAATCAAATGATTGCTTTATGGAAATATCAAGATTCCATTATTCCATTTATTTCACAATTGAAATATCAACATAAATTAAAATATGCTCGCTTATTAGGTGAATTATTAACCGAAGAATTAATCAAGCGAAAACAGAATGAAAATTATTCATTTCCTCAATTAATCATCCCTATTCCTCTTCATTACTCACGATTACGAGAAAGAGGTTTCAATCAATCGATAGAAATAGCGAAATATAGCTAATTCCTTATAAATTGGTTACGCGCAATGGTGTTTAAATAGATCATAAATAGAACAGTGTTGTTGTTTA
>CBCSKA010000039.1:0-34813 GCA_965140885.1 Legionellaceae bacterium
TATCAACGAAAAAGCAGAATAATATTTAGTGTGGGGTTTTTAAACAGGAAATCTCATTTTTTCGTGCAATTTCCCTGGTATGGAATAAATGCTATTGGAAGATGATATCCTTTAAATTTATTCATTTATTTCAACGTGCTCTAGATTTTAAAAAGGTTTTTAAGTAAATAAATACTGTCAATAAATTAACGTTAAATATATACTTTATACGGTAGACTTATTTAGCTTTTCGAGATGTTTTAGATGAAAATTGGTTATGCGCTCGTTTCTACGTTAGAGCAAAATTTAGCTTTACAATTAGATGCATTAAAAAACCGGCTGTGAAAAAATCATCACGGATGAAGTTAGCGGTTCAGTATCAGATAGATCTGGGCTTAGAAAATTAAAAAAAGTATTTCCCTGGTGTAACACTCTGTAAATTTGTATTTTCTTCATTATTAGCAAGAATAAGCTTAACAATATCAGAAATAATAAATAAGCTATTGTGTAAATAGCTATGAAAAATTTATTCAAAACAATTGAGATGGTTTTCTGAAACAAAGAAGCATGAGGTATTCAATTGTTAAACAAATTAGAATATCCAAAATTTCTCAAAATAGACAGATTTATTCAGAAAATTTACTTAAAAAATTTGTCACAAAAGGAATATATTTTGTTATTTTTTTAAAATGTTTTATGTCCTTACTAAATCAAGGTAATAGCGAACTATTTATTAATAGTTGAAAAATCTTTCTTAATATAAAGCTAGAGGTTAATCAATGAAAGGTACAAAAAAAATAGATACATCAGAGACAATTAAAAACGGAGAGGAATTAGGGCAGAAATTAAACACACTAACTCTAGATGAATGTAAAGAATTTTTAAGAAAAAATAAGTTTTCTTTGGATGAAGCTTTAAAAAAATATGAGAACTTTTCCAAAGCATTTTTATTGCTTGATGATGAAAAAGTGGAAATACTCTTAGATAGTCTTACACACCTTAATCTTTTGATTTATAAAGAGTGCGACGCAATAAGAGACGCTTTCGATATTTTCAAAATTAAACATTTTGGTAATAATCAAGATTTTTTTAATGTATTAAGAGTGATTTTTCATTGTGGGGATAAAATTTGGCCTGTTTTAGAAAATTTACAGATTTCTTTCAATGAAAGAGCTCAAGATCATCAGCATCAAACTGTTGAAGCGAATGCTTTATTGAAAAAACAGATTGCGCTTATTGTATCCTTGGATAAGTATGTCAGTGAATATAAAACTACTAATAAAAAAGAGAATGAATCGCTCCAAAATTTTTTGGGCGAATCTATTAATACGCTTCTTAAAATAAAAGATAAAGAAAAGTTTTTGGATATTAATGACGAAGTTTCGATTAAATACAAAAAATTACAACAATTGGCCAAAAACACATTTAACCATCGTCATATAGGGTGGCGGGTATTAGCGGATATTTTGCAGATTATTACGGGTGCGTTTATTGTGATGATGCCAATTCGAGCTTTGACAGGCAAAAGTGTATTATTTTCGCAAGCCAAAACGGCACGGCAAGAAAAGATTGAAGAAATTGCGAATGCCATTATGAGTGTAGAAGCAGGATAGTAAGCTTCGAGAAGTATTTTTGTTATTTTCATATCTATCCTTTCATGCAATGGAAAATACGCATTATTGCATTCAAAGGTATTTGATCGTTAAACAATAGCCAAATTTTAATATTTTATAGGTGCATTAACGCTATTTTTTAGCAAAAAAAGGATAGTTAACACAGAAAGTGATTTAAAAACCTTTATTTTTAATTAGTGTAAAATACCATTTACACTGTTAGCAGTATATGTTGTTAGCAGCAATTTTCAATTGCCATATTTACTCCCCCATTCAAAATTCTTGCTCGGATTTTAAATAGTGGAAATGCATCTGTCACGGGTTTATTTTGCAATGATTCAATACAATAATTTTCTGCTTATGTCGAGTTGAGGTTAAAAAAACCGTAGAGAATTTGTCATCTAAGCTTGCTTTAATAATTAAGCTACCAAGCTTAATTTTACGTCTTCTATCAATTTGTTTTACTAACTTTTTTTGATTAATTAAATAGCTCACAACAATTAAAAAAATCAATATAAGCGATAGTTATATATTCGTTCAAATTATCTTAAAAACTATATGGAAATAGTTATGCTGACAGAAATAATTTTAGAAGATATAATTAATGGTATTCAATAAAATTATGAAAATGCCAGAAAATTTATAGTTAAGATTGAAAATGAAAGCAGTTCGAATCCATATCTTAAGCGAGCTATTATACATGAAATTTCTAAGCTAGGAGAAGGTTTATTACGTCCAGTAAAATGGGATGCTGATAATAAATTATTTAATGATATAGTAAATATTGGATATGAAGATCAAATATACGAATTCAGTGAATTAGCTTTTAAAAGCGCATAAGAAAAAATATCCTATAAATTAAAAACATAGTTTCTGTATTCCTTCAGTATTTTTCCCGCGTAAGCGCAATAAAAAGTTTGTATAGCAACGAAAAAAACCTACCTAAAAATTGAAATTTCCAAAAGCGCAAAAATCGCCAAAATTTTGTCATGACAAAAAAATCATAAAAAAACAAAAAATGCAGGTATTAAAAATAGCAGTCAATGAGTAGTCAAAAATGATTTAATAATCAAATAAAGACGATAATTTTAGCAATTACATCTTAACCTTTCTGGCAAGGCAAGCGAATCTTGTTAATAAATGTCCACAAAAACGAGCGTCCCTTGCCCAAAAAATCAGCGCTGAAGAGCCTAAGTTGACTAAAGAGGAACTTCAAAAAAGAATTGATACCCAATTATTGGAAGCGCCGGTGAAGCGGGCAAGACAGGCTATTAACGATTTAATCGACACAGAATATCTTACCGTTAAACGCCAATGTAAAATAACAGACGAAGGTCATTATAAAGGGCTTGCCAGTACCCACGAATTAACGTATCGGTTTTTTAAAGATTTAGGCATCGATGCGCACAAAATTTATCAGATCCGCGAATGGAAACGTAAACAATTAGATAAAATACAGGCGCCTAAAAATAAAGTCCTTGCCAGTCTTGTGGGTAAAACGGTGAATTTATTTTCCAAAAAGACGCCATTTAATACCCCTAAACCCTGATGCAGGGCTTATCACAAATGGATGTCACCCGTTTAATGCATGATAAGGCGACACGGTATGAGCGTGAAATAAAGGAAGAGAAACTATCGCCTACTTACCAACTCTTGATGCTACAAAAACATTTATGGCAGTAGGACTTACTCCTTTTTATTTGCTCGCCAGTTTTCTTTCTAACGCCACATGATGTGATTTTTTTTGTCCTTTTTTGGTTAAAACGTAACCAAAGTACTTGCAATCCTTCTTTCTCTTAGAAAAAACATCCCTTTTTAAATCTCTTCACAAGACACCCACGTGGTTATCCACAAAATCTGTGGATAACCTTAATTTTTTTGATGCTTTTTATTAAAAATAAGAAAGATAACTTTTTTATTCTATTAACAGGTTAGTTTTTCCATCGTTTTAATGGTGAGTAACAATTTTTAGCCTTAATCTGCATTAATGACTTTTTCACTATATAAAATATTTCCAGCTAAAAACTTACCTATAAATGTGTATGGCAAGTATTTATTTAGCAATAATAAACATTTAAAACAAAATGACGACCGTTAATAAATAATAAGATCGTTGGATTTTGCAGCTTATCTAAATAAACACCTAATACCCAAAGATATAACATTTTCCTTGTTTTTTTAATGCAGTCTTTTAATTTTTTACTGGGCGTTAAGTAGGGGGCTTTCGTCTACGGTATATTAATTACTGCTCCCGTGCCAGGGTTTCGCCCTTGACGCGTCGCTCGGGTTTTAACCCCAAATTGTCCAAAGTCTAATAAAGAAAGGGTTTTGCCTTATTCCAGTGAAGCGCCAATGAGGATTAATACTGCTTTTAAGGCATCTTCCGCGTTAATTTGTGGAAGGGTAAGTCGTTTTGATAAAGCTTTAACAACGTCGTGTTTATTCATTCCCTCTTCCTGCGTTAAAAAAGAAGTTTCAAAAGCAAGTTATACCGATTTGGGCTAATAATCATGCCTTTATTTTGGCAGATTGTTAAATACACATCGATGCAGTGTTTAAAGGAATGCGCGACAATGGCTGGTGAGCGAGTTTGAGTCATAATTGTATCGGTGGAATTAACCACTTTCCCGATGTAACAGGCTTTTTCAGTATAGATAAAGTGTATGCCTATACTTTCACGTTAAATAATCTATACCAAATTTAAGTTTGCAAAACTTATTTAAGCTAGCAATTCTAAATCTTCTCTTTACTTGACGCTATTTTTTTTACAACAAAGCCGCTTCTAGCTGATTATTTGATTTATGCATATTTAAAGCTATAGTTAAATTAAATAATATTAATTTTTGTCGAGATGAAGCTTATGGATAATGAAACAGCAATAAAAAATACGCAAAATTTGGGTATAGTTGTTTCTTTACCTAATCAAAATTTTAGTATTACTGATGTCTTAAAAAATTTACCTAAAGATATTCCTGCTGCTACTGTTGATTTAGATAAGGATTTTTTAAATAAAAAAGATGCATCAATAGAAGATAATATAAAAAATGCTATAGAAATATTGCAATTAAAAAAATCCGGTAGCAACAAAATTTCCATCGAAGTCAATGAAAAAGTAGTAAAAGAATATATTTACAATCCTCACAAAGAAAAAAGAGATATTAATCCCAAAGATAGTTATTTCCAACGTGCTTTAACTTATGCAGGTGCTGCATGTTCTTTGATTAATATCCGGTATCCTAATGATGAATTTAATAATGAAACAATAAAAAAAACAGCCAAAAAGAAAATAAAAGAACTTATTTTAAAGGAAAAAGAAAAAATAGATAATTTAAATTTTGATGATCCTAAGCAAGCAAATGTTGTAGATAACATGGGTAGTTTCTTGGGAAAAATCAGTGAAATTTTAGGAGAGACATTAACCGATAAAAGTAATAAAGGTATAAAAATAGGTGAAAAAACGGCTGCGAAATGGCTTGCAGATTTTGAACCAGTATACGTGGCTAGCAATATCGGCGCAAAAGATCATATTACAGAATTGAAAACAAAAAATGGTGGAAAAACTTATTTTCAAGTAACCGAATACAAAAAAGCATTAAATGAAAAATTAAAAAGCGAATACAGGGGCTATCAAGAGAAACAATGGTACAAAGCATTACCAAAACCAATACAATGGTTTATTGAAGATATGGTTACAAATGAAAAATTAGATAGTCTTCAATTTATTCCAGCAACAGCGGATAAAATACCGGGTCTTAGAAATGCCCGAGAAACTAAGCTTTTTTTTAAGGATAATCAAGATTTTGAACTTTTATCGTCTATACATAATTCATCAAGTAAAATTCCTAATGGAATTAGTGGTACTAAGAAAAAAAATATAAAAGAAAAAGAAAGAAGCTCAAAAATAAATGCAGAAGCATTTAGAGAAACTTATCCTGCTGATAAAAAAGTACGTCTCATTAATTTATTATCTAGAGTATCTTTTCTTGAAAAAACAGTAGCTTGGATTGAACAATTCACAGGAAGGAAATTACCTTTACTGGGTGGATCTAATAATAACACTACGATGATAGAAATGCAGGAAAAAGCATTTGGTAATGAAGTCGAGCATATCAATATTCCAGTCAATCTATGGGGATATTTTACTCAAGAAAAATGGGAAGGTTGGTTTAAAAATTTGCGCGATACTATTATATCCTTTTTTAAAAGTACCCCTGATGAACATGACAATTCTCAATCTGAAAATAATAGTGAAAATGAAGAATTTTCAAATAATTTAGTAACGGATTCTGAAAAACTAAACACCATCGATTTTTTAAAACAGCAGATAGCTTATATCGATAAACATCCTCTAACGGGAGTAAATCCACAATTATTTAAAGCAGCTTATGAAGTCTTATTAGGGCAAGAAGAAGGGGTTACTGTAGATACTAATTGTAAAAGTGGTAAAGATAGAACCGGTATTGTTAATGCTATAGTAGAAACATTAAGAATAATAGAAAAGGAGGAAGGGGAAATACCTGAATATGAAGAGCTGGCTAAAGAAAATAGTGAAATAGGTGAAAAGTTTGGAGAATTATTTGCCGAAATGTATTTTGCGCATGCTCTTTCCGCAGGTGTAAATAGCCCAGGTTCTGATGATTTAAAACTTAGTGAAGTTCCTTTACCTGATATGATTAAAAATCCATTAAAAGAAGAATACTCTTTTACTCATTTTAAATTAGGAAAACTCAATAAACCTAAAGCGATATTTGAAGAACCACAAGAAAAAAATAATAAAGCTGAGGATAAGGAACAAAATAATAGTTCTAAACCAGATATAAAGCTTCCAGATATAAAGTTTATTGAAGAGACAACTAAAAATGAAGTGACAGCAAAGAATAAAGTAACAGGAAAAACATTATTAACAGTAGTAGCTGAATCTACCCAGGAAGAAGTAGTTAAATCTACACAAAGTTTAGATAACTCTCAAAAAATGCACCAACAAAGGATAATGGAATAAATAATAAATAAAGCAAAAATTTATAAAAGAGTCATTAATGGGAAAATAGTTTTATTTAAAAAAACAAATGCTTTTTGGTTAACAAGTGTGTTAACGTTTTTAAAAAAAGAAAAAGTTATTGATTGGTTCCAAGTATTTTCAAATATCTCACCCATTATTATGACTCTTTTTCTTTATAAATTATTTTTGTCATTAAGAATCTTATGAGTCAGCAAAATTACTTATACATTACTAAAATAAATAAAGAGATTTTTTTATCAATAGTAAATTTTATCTATTTATAAAAGTTATTTTTTAAGTAATTAACTTTCTTATCTTGAAAATAATTTTATCCACAATTTCTGTGGATAATTGTGTGTGTATGTGTTTATAAGAAATAGAAAAAGACGTTTATTCTAAGAGAAATAGCAATTGCAAGTACTTTGATAAAGTTTTAGCCATTTTTTGATAAAAAAAATGTATTATTTTTTAAAGATAAAGAGAAAAGCCTTGTAGTATATAGTGTTGATGGGTTTTTCTGCATTTCAATAATGATGTAAGCCTATCATTTAAAGTAGTCATTTTTATTATTTTTTGTTTTTCGAAACCTTATTAAAATACTTTCATTTATTTCTTCAGTCAATTGTGAATTAAATACTCCCGATAATGAGTCATTCATGCAATTTATTAGAAAGTTACAATCAATTACTTCTTGGATGAATTCCATCTGAAATTAACCATTACCTAAATCAACGTATTTATTTTACTTCCCGCCTAGGTTTCAACTTTTTATTTTCACCAAAAATAGAAAAAATCACCTATTTTTCAATAATTTCTCTTGACGCTTAGCTTTTTGCTTTCTATAGTGTGCAGAAGTGGTAAAAAGTGGGAAAAAATGTCATAAAGTGGAGTAAAGGGGTTGTTCAGAGGAATCACAGCGATTAATTTAGATCCTAAAGGGCGTATGGTTATGCCAACGCGCTATCGTGACCGCCTTGAAATCCAAGGAGGCCAATTAGTGATTACGATTGATACTGAATCTCCTTGCTTATTGTTATATCCATTAAAAGAATGGGAAATCATTGAGCAAAAACTAGAAGCCTTACCCAGTTTTAATGAAATAACCCGCCGTATTCAACGTTTATTAATAGGTCATGCCACTGATGTTGAAATGGATAATAGTGGTCGAATTTTATTACCGCCTTTACTCCGTGAATATGCAAAATTAGAAAAACACCTCATGTTGGTGGGGCAAGGTAAAAAATTTGAGTTATGGGATGAAGGTCAATGGCAAGCGCGACGAGATACATGGTTGATTGAACAAGTTAACTTAAATACCCAGGAATTACCGGAAGAATTGCAATCATTGGCGCTATAAATATGTTCGTGCATCAACCCGTATTGCTTAATGAAGTGATTGAAGGATTAAACATCCAAGCCGATGGAATTTATATCGATGGAACTTTTGGTCGTGGAGGCCATAGTCGAGCGATAATGCAATGTTTAAGTTCGAAAGGTAAATTACTCGCTATTGATAAAGATCCGGAAGCGATTACTGCCGGCAACCAAGAATGGGGAAGTGACCCTCGTTTTTGTTTAGAACAAGGTTCTTTTGCAGGAATCCAACATTTTGTGGATAAGCGAGACTGGAAAGGAAAAGTATCGGGTATTTTTCTGGATTTAGGTGTTTCTTCTCCTCAATTAGATAATCCATTACGGGGTTTTAGTTTTTTACGGGATGGTCCTTTAGATATGCGTATGGACCCCCATACTGGTTTATCCGCTGCGGATTGGATTAATTCCGCTACGGAAAAAGCGATAGTAGATATTCTATTTGAATACGGTGAAGAACGTTTTGCAAGACGTATAGCAAAAGCCATTGTGAAAGAGCGTCAAATAAAGCCATTTATAACAACAAGCCATTTAGCTTCAGTAATTGCAGCGGCTAACCCTGCTTGGGAACGTGATAAGCATCCTGCAACACGTGCGTTTCAAGCAATAAGAATATTTATTAATAATGAATTAAGTGATTTAAGCCAGTGTTTAGAGAAAGCACTGGATATATTGCAGCCTGGCGGCCGTCTTGTCGTATTGAGCTTTCATTCATTGGAAGATCGGATTGTAAAACGGTTTATGAGACGTCAATCAAAAGGTGAAACATTGCCTTATTGGTTACCGATTACCCAGGAACAATTAATAACTAAAATGCGTTTGATAGGGAAAGCCGTAAAACCGGGTCAGGATGAAGTGAAAAATAATCCTCGCGCCCGAAGTGCGATATTACGAATAGGAGAGAAATTATTATGAATGCAGCTGCAAGAGCAATGGTTCAAAACACAATTAAAATAAATGATATTCATCGATTTTCTTTTTCTACCTACAATATTTTGATGGGTTCTTTACTACTGGCTGTATTAGTAACCGCATTTACTCTTGTTTCAGTGAAAGATTTAAATAGACGTTTATTTAGTGATTTACAAAGTTTGCAACAAACTCGAGATAGTTTGCAAATAGAATGGAGTCAATTATTATTAGAACAAAATACGTGGTCATCACAAGCGCGTATTCAAGAAATTTCACAATCTAACATGGATATGATAATTCCAACGTCATCTATTGTCATTAATGCAAAATAAAAATTGACGTAAATGGAATATGATCAGTTATCGAGTAAAATATAAGTCAACATTACCTCCTTCAGATTATCGATGGCGATATCGATTAACTTACTTTTTTTTATTGTTAGCCGTCAATGGTTTAATTTATCAAATGATAAAATTAACTATTTTGGACCGGCCCTTTTTGAAAGGTCAGGGTGATGCCTTAACCCTAAGAATTGTTGATATGCCAGCTTATCGAGGCATTATCATGGATAGGCATGGAAATCCTCTCGCTATAAGTTCACCTGTACATTCAATTTGGCTTAACCCTAAAGAATTCAATATACTGGCTTCAGAAGTAAAAGTGATTGCTAAATTATTAAATATTTCAGTGAAAGAAATAAAACAACGGGTTGAAAAAAATAAAAATAAAGAATTTATTTATCTTAAACGAAATGTTTCACCTAATATTGCTGAAAAAATTAAAGCTTTAAAGCTCGAGGGAGTGCATTGGCAACAAGAATATCATCGATTTTATCCGGAAGGGTATATGACAGCCCATTTATTAGGGTTTACAAATATCGATGATAAAGGACAAGAAGGTTTAGAATTAGCTTATAATGATTGGTTAGCGGGCATTCCTGGGAAAAAACGTGTTGTCAAAGATCGCTTAGGCCATATTGTTTCAGAAGTGAGTATTTTGAGACAACCTAAACCGGGACAAAATTTGATATTGAGTATTGATAGACGTATTCAATACATGGCATACCGGGAATTAGAAAAAGGATTTGAGCGATATAAAGCAGATTCTGGATCCGTTATTGTATTAGATATTCAAACTGGTGAAGTATTAGCCATGGTGAATTTACCTTCTTTTAACCCAAATAGTCGTATGGGAGAAAATGTTTCCCATTATCGAAATCGAGCAATCACAGATGTCTTTGAGCCAGGTTCAACCATTAAAACCTTCAGTATGGTAAGCGCCCTGGCGAGTGGAAAATATACTCTAGATTCAATGATAGATACTAAACCAGGTTGGATTATTGTTGATGGGAAAAAAGTACGTGATGAACATTTTTCTGGCATTATTGATATGGCTACAATTTTGAAACGTTCAAGTAATGTGGGTATGGCTAAAATAACCCTTTCCCTTCCTCCCTCTCATTTAGTCAATGTATTACGACAAGTTGGTTTTGGGCAATCGACGAATAGTGGATTTCCTGGAGAAAGTAGTGGTATGTTGATTGAGCCCAATCCTAAACGTTTATTTTCATTAGCCACTTTATCATTTGGCTATGGAATGACATCAACATTACTACAATTAGCCCAAGCGTATAATGTTTTAGCGAATAAAGGTATTAAAAAACCCATTTCATTATTTAAATTATCTCATACACCGACAGGTGAACAAGTTATTTCGCCTAAAGTGGCACAAGCGGTTATGTCTATGTTGGAAACGGTTTTAGAAAAAGGGGGAACGGCTCCTTTAGCGCGAGTCGAAGGATTTCGTGTTGCAGGTAAAACAGGAACAGCTCGCCTCGTAGGAAATACGGGTTATATTAAAAATCGCCATAATGCGACTTTTCTTGGAATAGCCCCCGTAAGTAATCCTAAATTATTAGTGGCTGTTTATTTACATGATTTGCCAGGATTAGCTGGAATGGAATATTTTGGAGGATATACGGCAGGACCTATTTTTTCAAAAATTATGGGTAATAGCTTACGTTTATTAAATATTTCTCCTGATGATTTAAAGGATTCAGTGAATGAAAAGAAATCAATTGAAATAAAAGAAATACGGGATGAAGATAACTAAACCATAAAAACATAATATTTAGCGTGTTACGATAAAAAAATGGCTTGTATTAAAAAGGTGAAGTCTATGCAAGAACAGAAAGGAAAAGCATTAAATGAATTATTATTCTTATTAAATATTCCTCCTGTTACAAAGGATTTATCCATACAGGGAATAGCGTTGGATAGTCGCTTAGTTAAACCCGCTTATTTATTTATTGCCTGTCCAGGGAGTAAAGTGGATGGGCGGACATTTATTCAAGAAGCTATCAATAAGGGTGCAAGTGCTATTTTAGTCGATGCGAATGATTATTTACCGGTTGAAACGTCTATTCCTATTATTCTTGTCGATAAATTGCAGCAAAAAATCAGTTTATTAGCCAACCATTTTTATGGTCAACCCTCTAAAAAAATAAAAGTATTTGGCATCACAGGGACTAATGGAAAAACTTCTTGCTCACAATTTATAGCACGCACTCTTTCAGCCATGAATAAGCCTTGCGGGGTTATTGGAACTTTAGGTTTTGGTTTTCCAGAACAACTTACCTTACATTCCATGACAACACCTGATGCGGTACGAACACAACAATTATTAGCTGAGATGAAAAAACAAGGAGCGAGTGCTGTCGCTATGGAAGTTTCTTCACATGCCTTAGTACAAGGTAGAGTGAATAATATCCATTTTCATACGGCTATTTTTACTAACTTAACCCGCGATCACTTAGATTATCATGGCAGTATTGAAAATTATGGACAAGCGAAGCAACGCTTATTTGACTTTCCAGATTTGAAAAATGCCATTATTAATAGTGATGATCCCTTTGGTGTCGCATTGATAAATAGGCTTGGGTTAAAATTACCCATCATTGCCTATAGTATAAAAAATGATTTTGAAAAAAAGAATAATGTTGAAAGTGTTACAGCCAGGGATATTTCTTATTCACCACAAGGGATAAAAGCATGGATAGAAACCCCGTGGGGCGCCGGTGAATTAAAAACATCTTTATTAGGCGAATTTAATTTAAGTAATCTTTTAGCCACAATTTCAGCTTTAGGTTTAGAAGGCTTCTCTTTCCCTGAAATTTTAAAGCAAATCAGTTATTTACAAGGGGTACCTGGGCGTATGGAAACATTAGGGGGTAATCAAAAACCCTTAGTAGTGATTGATTATGCTCATACACCGGATGCCTTAAAGCAAGCGTTGATAGCATTACGTTCACATTGCCAAGGACAACTTTGGTGTGTGTTTGGTTGTGGTGGAGATAGGGATAAAGGTAAACGTTCTTTAATGGGATATGCGGCAGAAGAATATGCAGACCATATTATTTTAACGGATGATAATCCCCGCCATGAAGAGGCTAAAAAAATCATTAATGATATTATGCAAGGCATTAATCCTATGGCAAGTGTCATCATTGAACACGATAGGCGTCGTGCAATAAACCATGCATTATCCTGTGCGAAACCTAATGATATAGTTTTAATTGCTGGCAAAGGGCATGAAACCTATCAACAAATAGGGGATGATTTTTTATCTTTTAGTGATAAAGTTGAAGTGATGCAAATACTAAGTGAATAAAAAAATGGTTGAAAGAATAGTTGAAATTAAGGAAATATATGTTGGATTTTACCTTATCTGAGTTAGCAAAAAAAATACCGGCACTACATCAAGGCAGTGATATGAAAATACACACGCTTTGTACGGATACACGATATTTGCAACCTGGTGATGTATTTCTTGCTTTGCAGGGATTACATTTTAATGGGCATGATTTTATTGCTGAAGCAGAACAAAAAGGTGCTGCTGCAGTAATAGTGAGTCAAGAAGTCACAACCGTATTACCCTTGTTACGAGTCAGCGATACTCGTATAGCATTAGGAAAAATCGCGCAATTACATCGGCAAACCCTGAATATGGATTGTGTTGCTATTACCGGAAGTTGTGGGAAAACAACGACGAAAACATTAATGGCAGCCGTATTATCACAACAGGGTAAAACGCTAGCGACACAAGGAACCTTAAATAATGATATAGGTGTGCCTTTAACTTTATTAAGACTTAATAAAGAATATGAATATGCCGTCATTGAATTAGGGGCGAATCATAGGGGTGAAATTGCGTATATTGCAGAAATGACGGTACCCAACATTGCGATAATTACTAATGCAGGTCCTGTGCATTTAGAAGGTTTTAAAACGATAGAGGGAGTGGCTAAAGCAAAAGGTGAAATTTATCAATTTTTAACCCAAGAAGGGATTGCGATTATCAATGCAGATGATCCCTTTGCGAATTATTGGAAATCGCAAATTAAATCACAGGCTATTCTCACTTTTGGCTTTCACGCTGCTGCCGATATTACAGCGACGAATATTCGTAACTCAGATGGAGTATCGAGTCATTTTGATTTAGTGACTCCCAAAGGAAGTATTGATATCGAACTACGTTTAATCGGTGAACATAATATTTCAAATGCCTTAGCGGTAGCAGCGGCTGCAATAGGTCTTGATATCCCATTAACAGTCATTAAAACAGGCCTTGAATCTATTGTAACTATTGATAAGCGTTTAGTTCAAAAACCTGGGTTAAATGGCGGATTAATTATTGATGATAGCTATAATGCAAATCCTTTTGCTTTTAAAATCGCGATAGAATTATTATCAAAAAGAAAGGATGAAAAAATTTTAGTGATGGGTGATATGGGTGAATTAGGTTCAGAGGCACTAAACTATCATGCCGAAGTGGGGCGCATGGCAAAAGCAGCAGGGATAGACCACTTCTTTTCAGTAGGGCCATTAAGTGAAAATGCGGCATCTGCTTTTGGGCAAACAGGAAAACATTATTTAAATCAAGAAGCATTGATTCAAGCATTAAAACCACACTTACGAAAAGGGGTTACTGTTTTAGTAAAAGGGTCACGTAGTGCAAAGATGGAAAATGTCGTTGCTGAATTAATAGTACAACAAGAGATAGGATAATCCACATGTTATTATGGTTAACGCAATATTTGTCTCATTATTTCCGTGGGTTTCATGTATTTGATTATTTAACTTTACGAGCAATTTTAGCAACATTAACCGCTTTTTTTATTTCTCTTTGGGTAGGGCCTCGATTTATTCGTTGGTTAAGTTTTTATCAAGTGGGGCAACAAATTCGCAATGATGGACCTAAAACACATTTAAGTAAAGCTGGCACTCCTACCATGGGAGGGGCTTTAATTTTAATTGCTATTAGCTTAACGTCATTACTTTGGGGAAATTTAAAAAATCACTATTTATGGCTTGTTTTACTCGTTATGATCGGGTTTGGCGCTATAGGTTGGGTAGATGATTATCGTAAGATAGTAAGCAAGAATAGTCGAGGTTTACCGGCACGCTGGAAATATTTTTGGCAATCTGTATTTGGTTTAGCTGCCGCTCTTATCCTTTTTTACACAAAACAAATGCCGAATGAAACGCAATTAGTGATTCCATTTTTTAAATCTATCGTAATTGAACTAGGCTTTGCTTATATCGTATTAACTTATTTTGTGATCGTTGGGACGAGTAATGCCGTTAATTTAACGGATGGGTTAGATGGATTAGCCATTTTACCCACGGTTTTAGTGGGAGGCGCTTTAGGAATATTTGCTTATCTATCAGGAAATATCAATTTTGCCACGTATCTTGCAATACCTTATGTCCCTGGTGTTGGTGAAGTCATTATTTTTTGTGCTGCTTTGGTCGGTGCGGGTTTAGGTTTCTTATGGTTTAATGCTTATCCTGCTCAAGTATTTATGGGCGATGTCGGTGCTTTAGGATTAGGTGCTGCCTTAGGTGCACTTGCGGTGGTTGTAAGACAAGAATTAGTTTTATTCATCATGGGTGGTTTATTTGTGATGGAAACGATTTCCGTTATTTTACAAGTGACATCTTTTAAATTAACCGGTAAACGTATTTTTCGTATGGCACCTTTACATCATCATTTTGAATTAAAAGGATGGCCTGAACCACGGGTTATTGTTCGATTTTGGATTATTACCGTGATTTTAGTTCTTTGTGGTTTAGCTACCTTGAAATTGCGTTAATGTATGTGGTATGGGGTTTGCTCAATCAAATCATAAAAAAAAATTATATAGAATGTTAAATTGTGATTTAAAGGAGAAACGATATGATACCTTCCCATATTGAAAAACAGCTTGGCTCTTTTCAAAAAGAAGAAGTTACAGAAAAATTGATAAATTATTTTAAAAAAGTCAAACAAGATGCGCGATTTGCTATTTATTTAGAAACTGAATCGGGGAATGAAGGATATGATAAAGATAGTCGACAAACGGACTCTTTTTTAAATGATATGCTAGAACAATTAGCAAAAGATAAAGAAAATGAACAAATATATATTTATGGCGTCGTTAATGATATTGAAAAAGCCATTAATGAAGCATTAGATCCTATAGCAACTGATTTCATTACTAAAAATGAATCACAAGAAGCACAAACGGTTGAAATTAGAGAAAAAAAATTAAAAGAAATTTATAATCGCGTTATTCATTATACAAATTTATTAATGAAAACTTTAAAAACAGAAGTGCAACTAAACAATAGCGAAATTCATTACAACTTAGTTAATAATGAAGGAACGATAAAAAAAGATATTGAAGAATATTTTATTAGAAAATTTTTACAAAATTTCAGTGCTAAATTAGACGTCATTAAAAATCCAAGTAAACATAGCCTTTTTGAGAAAGCAATTGGTTCTGCCCAACCAGGAATAGTGCAACGTAGCCATAGATTATCACAAAATTCCGCAAATCTAGGAATAGAAGAGGAAAAACCTAAAAAAAGGTCGTCAAGCTTAAAATATCAGCTTTTTCCCTTAGCTATAAAAAAAGCACAGGGAAAAGAAGAGGACAATGTAAATAAATTAGGAAAAAATATTGGAATTGAAACCGAATTGGAAGTGGATCTATCTTCATCAAAAGAAATGACTGAAAAAATGCCTTTAGTAGAAAAAGAAGAAGTTAATTCCACTTCGTGTTGCCGTTGTTGCTTTATTCAATAATTGTAAATAGGTTTTACCGTAAGCCAAGGAATAATGATGAATATAATTTTATTTTTAAAGAGTAAATAACAATGTCTCGAATTATTATTGGCTTAGGTAAAACCGGTTTATCTTGCCTCCATTATTTTCAACAAAGACAAATACCGGTACAAGTAATGGATACTCGGCTAGAACCGCCAGGATTACCCGAATTGAAAACGTTATTTCCAACCATTCCTGTTCATTTAGGGGAATTAAATTTATCTATTTTAAGCCAGGCGGAAGAGATAATTATTAGTCCTGGGATTTCTTTAAAAGAACCGGCTATTGCGGCGTGTAAAAAACAAGGTATTCCTATTTTAGGTGATATTGAATTATTTGCTCGAGAAGCAAAAGCGCCCATTGTTGGCATTACAGGTTCAAATGCCAAAAGCACTGTCACGACGTTAGTTGGCTTAATGGCTAAGCAATCGGGTATAAAAGCTTTAGTGGGAGGAAATATTGGTATTCCTGCTTTGGATTTATTAAATGAACCCGTACCGGATATCTATATTTTAGAATTATCGAGTTTTCAATTAGAAGTCGTTAATTCTTTATCATGCAAAATAGCGACAATATTAAATATTAGTGAAGATCACATGGATCGTTATCCATCGTTGACAGATTATAGTCATGCTAAGCAACGTATTTATGATTTAGCAGAATTTTGCTTATGGAATCGAAATGATGCTTTAACCTTTCCACAAAATAATAGTAATAGTATTAGTTTTGGTTTGGATGAACCCTTAAATCAAGAGTTTGGTCTTCGTTTCCTCGAGGGGGAATATTGGTTAACCAAAGGTAAGCAACCCTTATTATCGACTAACAAATTACGAATACAAGGAAAACATAATTGGGCAAATGCTTTTGCAGCATTCGCTATAGGCGAGCAAATAGGTTGTTCTTGGGAAGCGATGCGGGAAATATTAATAAATTTTCCTGGATTACCTCACCGATGCCAATGGGTCGCTGAGAAAAATGGAATACACTGGTATAACGATTCGAAAGGAACGAATGTGGGTTCAACCATTGCAGCCCTTAGCGGATTTGGAACAGCCATATCAGGAAAAATAATATTAATAGCGGGAGGAGATGGTAAAGGCGCTGATTTCAGTGATTTGAGAGAACCTATTAAAAATTATGTACGAGAAGTTATTTTAATTGGACGTGATGCACAGCGTATAGGAATATTAATCCATGAATTTATGCCAGTCCATTATACCAGCGATTTAAAAGAGGCAGTTCATCAAGCAAAGCAAGGAGCCAAAAAAGGCGATATTGTTTTATTATCTCCCGCCTGTGCGAGTATCGATATGTTTAACAATTATGAGCATCGAGGTAATGTTTTTATGCAAGCTGTACAGGATTTACCATGATAAAAAAAATGACAGCACCTTCACAAAAAACGGTAGTGCCTATTCCAATTTATGATCGCTATCTTCTTTTTGCGGCTCTAGCATTGATTACCCTTGGTTTATTAATGGTTTATTCTACTTCTATCGTTATTTCAGAAAAAACATTTGGACATCCTTTTTACTTTGTAATACGCCAATCCATTTATTTAATTTTAAGTTTTATTTTAGCGGGTATTTTATTACGAATACCATTGAAACTATGGGAAAAAATGGGTACAAATTTATTATTTATTAGTATTTTTCTTTTAGTTTTAGTTTTAGTGCCAGGGATTGGTAAGCAAGTGAATGGAAGTATGCGTTGGATAGGTTTTGGTCCAATAGGTTTTCAAGTTTCTGAATTTGCTAAATTATCCGTTGTCGTTTTTATGGCTGGCTATTTAGTTCGACGTGAAGAAGAAGTAAGAACACAGTTAAGTGGCTTTATTAAGCCGATGATATTATTATCCCTTATGGCTATTTTATTATTAAAAGAACCCGATTTTGGTGCAGCGACAGTTGTTATGGCAACCGCTTTAGGTATGATGTTTCTCGCGGGTGTTCGTTTATGGCAATTTTTAGGATTACTGGCATTAGTGGTCAGCGCATTAGCTATATTAGCGGTATCTTCACCTTATCGAGTCGCGCGCTTAACCACATTTTTAAATCCTTGGGCAGTTCGTTACGATGGAGGTTATCAATTAACGCAATCGTTAATTGCATTTGGTCGTGGGGGTTGGTCAGGCGTTGGTTTAGGGGGAAGTGTACAAAAATTATTTTATTTACCGGAAGCCCATACTGATTTTTTATTAGCGGTATTAGGTGAAGAATTAGGTTTATGGGGCTTAATTACCGTTACTAGTTTATTTATACTTTTAATTGCGCGCGCTTTAATCATTGGTCGTAAAGCTTATTTAGAAAATAAACATTTTTCAGCTTATCTTGCTTATGGTTTAGGGTTATGGTTAGCATTTCAAACCATGATTAATATGGGGGTTAATTTAGGCGTATTACCCACAAAAGGATTAACCTTACCATTAATGAGTTATGGTGGAAGTAGTATGCTCATTGCCGTGGCGGTTATTGCATTATTATTACGTATTGATTATGAATGGCGACTCGATTTTTATGGTTTGAAATCAAAACTCCAGCAAACCACAAAACAAGTGAATTCCTACGCTAAGGTAAAATTCAAATGAAGGAAAATACACAAACCTTATTAATCATCGCGGGAGGAACCGGGGGACATGTTTTTCCAGGATTAGCTATTGCTGAAGCATTTCAAGCTAAAGGTTATACTATTGCTTGGTTAGGGACGCCCCAAGGTTTAGAAGCACAATTAATCCCTGAAGCAGGAATTCCTTTTTATACTATACCTATTCAAGGATTGCGCGGAAAAAAAATTAGCACTTGGATTAAAGCGCCTTTCCTTTTAATTCGTGCTTTAATGACTGCTTTAAAACAAATAAAGCGTATTAATCCTCAATTAGTCATTGGCATGGGAGGATTTGTAAGTGGTCCTGGTGGTTTGGCAGCGTGGTTATTACGAATTCCTTTAATTATTCATGAACAAAATGCGGTAGCAGGTTTAACTAATCGCTTATTAGCTAAAATTGCAACTAAGGTTTTAGAAGGATTTCCGCAAACCTTTCCTCATCAATATCGAGCTATATATACGGGAAATCCAATACGTCAATCTATTGCAGCGATTCCTAACCCGAGTATTCGTTATCACTATCAGGAAAGACCATTACGTTTATTAGTCATGGGTGGAAGTTTAGGGGCAGCCACATTTAATACTATTATTCCGCAAATGGTAGCTCAGTTAAAATTTAAATCTGTATTAGACGTGATGCATCAAACGGGGAAAACCCATTTTGAAAGTGTGCAAGCTAAATATGCAGAATTAAAGATATCAGGAAATATTGCCCCTTTTATTCGTGATATGGCAGCAGCTTATGCATGGGCGGATATTGTATTATGTCGTGCAGGTGCATTGACGATTACCGAATTAACAGCAGGTGGCATCCCTGCAATATTAGTCCCTTATCCTTATGCAGTTGATGACCATCAAACAAAAAATGGGCAATTTTTAGTGAATTCCGGGGCTGCTTTAATGATACAACAAACACAGTTAACATCAGAAAGTTTATGGCAAGTATTAGAACCTTTTGTAACAGATAGACTGCGTTTGCAAAAAATGGCTCAAGCAGCAAAAGTATTATTTAATGAAACAGCTATAGATAAAATTATGACTATTTGCGTAAAATAGGGTCTGCCTTTATCGAGTATAAAACAATGATTTGTAACAATAGACAAATAAGAATAGCCATAGGTAGTGGCACACAATTTAATCCATGGGTGACTCATCATGACATCAAGTGTTAGCGTTCGAATGCAAGAAATGCATTCTTGTGATTTAAATATCCATAAAAATAAACATCTTCCACCATTAATGGGTCGTATTCGTCGGATTCATTTTATAGGTATTGGTGGTGCGGGGATGGGAGGTATAGCTGAAGTTTTATTAAATCAAGGCTATGCCATTTCCGGTTCTGATTTAAGTGAAAATATGGTTACGCGACGCTTAAGAGATTTAGGTGCAACAATTTTTTTAGGGCATGTCGCAGCGCATGTTGAAAATTCAGATGTCGTTGTTCGTTCTACCGCGATACCGGATACGAATGAAGAAATTATCGCTGCTCACCATTTACGTATACCCGTTGTTCCTCGGGCACAAATGTTGGGTGAATTAATGCGTTTTCGCCAAGGTATCGCTGTCGCTGGTACTCATGGAAAAACGACAACAACCAGTCTTGTAACCAGTATTTTAACGGAAGGAGGACTAGATCCGACTTTCGTTATTGGTGGTTTATTAAATAGTGTAGGAACAAATGCGCGCCTGGGCGCGAGCCACTATTTAGTGGCAGAAGCGGATGAAAGTGATGCTTCTTTTTTACATTTACAACCTATGGTTGCAATTGTTACCAATATTGATGCTGATCATATGGATACGTATCAAGGTGATTTTTCACAATTACGTAAAACCTTTATTGAATTTTTACATCGTTTACCCTTTTATGGATTAGCGATTGTTTGTTTAGACGATCCTCAAGTACGAAATATTTTGCCAGATGTTTCACGCCCTGTTTTAACCTATGGATTTAGTGATGATGCCGATTTTAGAGCAATTAATGTTAATCAGCAGGGGTTAAAAAATTATTTTACCGTATTACGCCCTGGTTATGGACCATTAGCGATTACTTTAAATTTACCGGGGCAGCATAATGTTTTAAATGCGTTAGCAGCAATCGCTGTGGCAACCGAACTAGGCATTGCTGATGAAATGATTATTCATGCATTAGCTCATTTTTCAGGGGTTGGGCGTCGTTTTCAAATTTATGGTGAATATGATTGGGGTAGTGGTAAAGTTTTACTTGTGGATGATTATGGGCATCATCCACGAGAAGTCGCCGCGACTTTACAAGCCATACGTTCTGCTTGGCCTGAACGTCGTTTAGTGATGGCTTATCAACCTCATCGATATACGCGTACCCGAGATTTATTTGAAGATTTTAGTCAAGTATTATCCGAAGTGGATATTTTACTTTTGTTAGAAGTTTATTCAGCAGGAGAACAACCTATTCCGGGTGCAGATAGCCGCTCATTATGTCGTACAATTCGACATCGAGGTAAAATTGATCCCATTTTTATTCCTGAGCCAGAAAATTTATTACAAGCCTTACAAGGTATTTTAAATGAAGATGATATTTTATTAACCCAAGGTGCGGGAAATATAGGTGCTATTGCAGCCCATTTAGCAATGAAACAATTAAAGGTTTAACATGCAACAACCATTCAATGGAATATTACGATTAAATGAACCCATGGCTAATTATACGTCTTGGCGTGTAGGTGGCCCTGCTGATCGCTTATATCAACCGAAAGATATAGCAGATTTATGTTTATTTATAAAAACAATACCAGAAGATGAAACTTTAATATGGGTAGGTTTAGGGAGTAATTTACTGGTACGTGATGGGGGTATAAGAGGAACAGTAATTAATACCCAAGGAAGCTTAAAGGGGTTATCATTAATCAATGAAGTTATTTTAAGAGCAGAAGCCGGTGTATCGTGTGCTCAAGTTGCCCGTTACAGTGCCAGATTAAGTTTAAAAGGTTTAGAATTTATGGCCGGCATTCCTGGTACTATTGGGGGCGCTTTAGCCATGAATGCAGGTTGTTTTGGTAGTGAAACGTGGCAATATGTAAAAGCTGTTGAATGTCTTACTCGAAAAGGTGATATTGTTATGCGCTCCCCGCACGAATTTGAGGTGAGTTATCGTTGTGTAAAACGATTGCCGGATGAATGGTTTATTGCTGGACATTTCGAATTACAAACGGGAGAAAAAGAAAAATCATTAAATTTAATTCGTCAATATTTGCAACGCCGTTCAGAAACGCAACCAACGAGTGATCCTACCTGTGGTTCTGTTTTTCAAAATCCAACAGGGGATTTTGCAGGACGTTTGATTCAAGCGTGTGGTTTAAAAAATTTTCGGAATGGACAAGCCGCGGTATCGGAGAAACATGCGAATTTTATAGTTAATTTAGGTAATGCAACGGCTAGGGATATTGAGTCATTAATTAATCATATTATTGAAAAAGTAGAACAACAAACGGGAATTCGATTACATCCAGAAGTACATTTTGTAGGCTTTCCTAGTGAATAAGCTATGTAAAGTATTGAAATAATGAATATATGCCAAATTGGAAGAATTAAAGGGATAATATAATGCGTTTGTTAACTACCCATAAATGTCACGCGATACGAAGAGGAAAATCACCTCAATCGTTTAATTCCAATACCCATCGAAAAATACGAAATATATCATTAATTATTTTAGGGTTAAGCTTGTGTTTATTAGCGTGGTGTAAACTAAATGATCCTAAAGTGATGCCTGTACGACAGGTGAAAGTGAAAGGGAATTATTCTCATGTTGATAAAGTCGCTATTCAAAAAACAATCATGCCTTTTCTTAAAGAAGGTTTTGTCAATATAGATTCTGAAAATTTAAAAAAAACCTTACAATTATTACCTTGGGTTGATAAAGTCAAGGTTATGCGGGTATGGCCAGATAAATTGGAAATACAATTAATGGAACATACACCTATCGCACAATGGAATGAACAAGAATTACTTGATGAAAATGGGACACTCTTTCATTTAAATGAGCAATCACTTCAACATTTACCTAGTTTGATGGGTCCTGAAGGACAACATAATGTTGTTTTACATAATTATCAAAAGTTAAATATATTATTAGCTCCCTTAGGATTAAGGGTAGCTCGTTTATATTTATCAGCTCGGCAAGCTTGGAATATGCAATTATCAAATGGCGTGACAGTAATATTAGGGAAAGTAAATCCCGAAAGACGATTAAAGCGGTTAGTTAACGTTTATACACAAGTTGCTATGGCAAAAGAAGCTAATATTGAATATATCGATATACGTTATTCAAATGGTGTCGCCGTGAAATGGAAAACAAATTTATAAATACAGTAAAATTTTTATAATATCTATTGCGAAATTTTACTGAATCAAAGAAACTAACTGGTTTGTGACAATTTATAATGAAAGTATTGTGTATGGGTTAGCCAAAAAAATTAAATGGATTTTGTGCTTGCTACTTTAAAAAACTATGGCTGTAAATTGAATAGAAATAGCGTATGACAGTGAATGAATATGAAAAACACAGCAAAGAAAACAGATAAAAATCTTATTGTAGGCTTAGATATAGGCACGTCTAAAGTTGTTGCTATCGTTGGTGAAATTTTACCTGATGGTAGTATTGAAGTTATTGGTTTGGGATCACATCCTTCCCGTGGTTTAAAGCGAGGAGTCGTCGTAAATATTGATTCCACCGTTAATTCTATACAAAGAGCCGTTGAAGATGCTGAATTAATGGCGGGATGTCAAATTCATTCTGCTTATACAGGGATAGCAGGTAATCATATTCGAAGCCTGAATTCACATGGAATTGTGGCTATAAGTAATAGAGAAGAAGTTTCTCAAGCCGATATTGATAGAGTCATTGATGCTGCAAAAGCGGTTGCTATTCCCGCTGATCAACGCATTTTGCATGTACTTCCTCAAGAATTTATAATTGATACTCAAGATGGAATTCGTGAACCCATTGGCATGTCTGGCGTACGTCTTGAAGCGAAAGTGCATATGGTAACCGGTGCCTTAAGTGCAGCTCAAAATATTGTTAAATGTGTTCGACGTTGCGGCTTAGAAGTCGCTGATATTATTTTAGAACAATTAGCCTCTAGTCATGCTGTTTTAACGGATGATGAAAAAGAATTAGGGGTTTGCCTAATAGATATTGGTGGAGGAACGACGGATATTGCGATTTTTAGTGATGGAGCTATTCGTTATACCGCTGTAATTCCTATAGCTGGTGATCAAGTCACTAATGATATAGCGCTTGCTTTAAGAACACCGACTCAATGTGCTGAAGAAATTAAGAAAAATCATGCTTGCGCTTTATCAGAATTAATTTCTATGGATGAATTGATTGAAGTGCCTAGTGTGGGAGAAAGACCGGGTCGGCAATTATCAAAGAAAATGTTAGCCCAAGTCGTTGAACCTCGTTACGAAGAACTTTTTATACTGATTAAAGCAGAATTGCGACGTAGTGGTTTTGAAGATTTAATTGCGGCAGGAATTGTTCTTACGGGTGGTGCAGCACAAATTCATGGTGCAATCGATTTAGCAGAAACAGTTTTCAGAATGCCTGTAAGATTAGGTATTCCTCAACATGTGACAGGTTTACCTGATATTATTAATAATCCCATTTATTCGACAGGTGTTGGTTTATTATTATATGGTCAGCAGCAACAATATGAAGTGGGTACAGATACAGTAATGCGATCTGGCGTAAAAGATTTATGGCGACGAATGAAAAGTTGGTTTCAAGGTAATTTTTGAGTATGTTAGTTCGCTTTTTCTTTTTTGCCCAATGAATAATTAAAATAGATTTAAATAAATAATAGTTAGCAAAGGTTTACTGAGAAAGTAAACTATACATACTCTGGAGGAAATGTGGTTATGTCTCAAAATGCAATCATTAAAGTTATTGGTGTCGGCGGTGGCGGCGGTAATGCTCTGGAGGAAATGCTTATCAGTAGTATTGATGGGGTTGATTTCATTTGCGTTAATACAGATGTTCAAGCATTAAATGGTTCAAATGCTCCCGTTAAATTAGCATTAGGTGAAGAAATTACGAAAGGTTTAGGAGCAGGTGCCAATCCTGACATTGGACGTCAAGCTGCGATTGCTGATCGAGAAAAAATACGTTCCGTTCTCGAAGGCGCAGATATGGTTTTCATCACGGCAGGAATGGGTGGTGGTACGGGTACTGGTGCTGCACCAATTGTCGCAGAAATTGCTAAAGAAATGGGTATTTTAACCGTGGCTATTGTGACTAAACCTTTTAATTTTGAAGGTAAAAAGCGATTAATGATAGCCGAAGAAGGTATTAAATTACTGAGCCAAAATGTTGATTCATTAATTACTATTCCGAATAATAAATTACTGAGTGTTTTGGGTAAAAATATTAGTTTATTAAGTGCATTTAAAGCCGCGAATAGTGTATTGCTAGGCGCTGTTCAAGGTATTGCAGAATTAATTACTCGCCCTGGATTAATTAATGTCGATTTTGCCGATGTTCGTACGGTTATGTCTGAAATGGGTATGGCTATGATGGGAACGGGAACAGCAAAAGGAGATAGCCGGGCACGTATTGCTGCAGAATCTGCTATTTTAAGTCCCTTATTAGAAGATACGGATTTATCCGGTGCTCGTGGTGTTTTAGTTAATATTACAGCGGGATTGGATATGTCTATTGGTGAATTTGAAGCCGTCGGTGACGCTATCAAAGCCTTCACTTCAGAAAGTGCTACTGTTGTGGTGGGTACAGTAATAGATCCCGAAATGTCTGAAGAATTAAGAGTTACCTTAGTTGTAACTGGTTTGGGTCGTCCTCTTCATGAAGAAGTTTTAACAAAAAATTCAGTGGATGCAGAAAATTCGCGTTTAGATGCCCCTCTTAATTATCAAGATTTAGAACGCCCTACTATTTTACGAAAACAAAGTGGTGTAATACCAAAACCTGATTTAACAACAAAATCAGATATGGCTTATTTAGATATTCCTGCCTTTCTTCGTCGACAAGAGGAAATAGAATAATGATACGGGAACGAACTATTGCTAATACAATTAGCTTAACAGGAATAACGTTACATACAGGTGCGCGTGTTATTTTAACTTTAAATCCTGCTCCCGAAAGAACAGGGATTATTTTTCGACGTACGGATTTAAACAATCAAGAAATCCCTGCTTTAGCGAAAAATGTAACAGAAACGACATTATGTACTACTTTATCGCAAGAAACAGCAAAAGTGGCCACAGTAGAACATCTTTTATCAGCCTTAGCCGGTTTAGGTATTGATAATGTTTATATCGATATTGATGGACCCGAAGTTCCTATTATGGATGGTAGTGCAGGACCCTTTGTGTTTTTAATTCAATCTGCGGGAATTCGGGAACAATCTGCCCCTAAACGTTTTATTCGCATTAAGCGCCAAATCAGTGTGCAAGATGGAGATAAAGAAGCGACTTTAATGCCTTATGAAGGTTTTAAAATTACATTTACCATTGATTTTGACCATCCTGTATTTCTTCATAAAGAAAAAACGGCTACTTTTCATTTTTCAAGTACGGCATATGTAAAAGAAGTGAGTCGCGCTAGAACATTTGGTTTTTTATCACAATTAGAACAATTACGCGAAAAGAATTTAATTATGGGTGGTAGCCTAGATAACGCTATTGTACTTGATGATAGCCGAATCTTAAATGAAGAAGGTTTGCGTTCTAATAATGAATTCATTAACCATAAAATTCTAGATGCATTAGGTGATTTATCCTTATTAGGCTCAACTATTATCGGTTCTTTTACAGGATATAAATCGGGACATGCATTAAATAATATTCTTTTGCGTAAATTGCTAGAACCAGAAAATCAAGATGCTTGGGAATATGTGACTTATGAAGATACGGCTTCGTATTCAAAATTACCTTTTTCTTATTTGAAGCCATTATCAGATAGTGCTTATTAAACGAATCTAAGTTAATAGTTTCATTTATTTTAATGAGAGATCTATGTTTAACAATGATGAGATATTTAAAAAACCTATCAGTGTTAAGGACGTGATTACCTTATTATCTGATGCGAAAAAAATGCTTATAGATTCTTTTGACTCGCCTAAGGAATTTAATGGTTGGCTTACAAAAGATAGCCACTTAAATCAACAAACAATAAAAAAGATGGAAGTTTTTTTAGAAAATTTCAAAAGAAATGTGAGTAAAGATAAATTTATTATGATTCTACATAATAAAAATATAACCTTTACTAATATGGATGCCATATTATCAATATTGAATCCCTTTGTGCGTATTTTAATCGCTAACTATTTAGAAACGATTAAAGACGTGAATATTGTTTGGTCTTTAAATAAATTTGCTAGTTATTATTTTGAAGAAGATAAAAATCCTAAAAAAGATTTATTTATAAATTTTGGGAAACCATTATACAATTAACTTTCATCTTTATTTTGAATAGCTATTTTACGTAAAGCATTACCTAATTTACCAGAAATATTTTCTGCCGCATTTAAAATGCATTCAACATTAGTGGTTGATAATTCAAACTTTTGATTTTCTTTTATTGGCAGTGTGATTTCAGTTAAAAAAGGTCTAACAAAATACTGAATATTCACTAAACCAGTAAAAACAGGCATTGTTTTTAACTGAATTTTTAAATCAGGAATTAAATAACGTAATTGTGTTCCCCAGGCAGCATTATTAGCTTGTATACTTAAGCAACCTTTTTCATAATTCGCTAATTGGCAATGTCCTTTTAATAATTTAGGTAATGTATTTTGCAAAATAGTATTTAAAGAGTTTAATTCACTCGCTCTTTTGATATAAGATAGAAGCTGTATATCCTTAGTATCATTAAATATTGTTTTCATAATGAATTTATATATTATGTAATCGATTTAACCCTATTTTACTCAAAAATAGGAATGAATAGAAAGAGTCTCCATGAAAAACATGAATCATTTTGACCTTATTATTATGGGTGGTGGTCTTGTAGGCCTTAGTTTTGCTTGTATGTTGGCAAATACCTCATTATCGATCGCGGTTATAGAAGCGAACGATTACAGTGAAAATATCCCTTCTGATACATATCTTACGCGGGTGAGTGCCATTAATCGGGCTTCGCAGCAAATTTTTGAAAATATTGGCTTATGGCCAATACTACCACAATCTCGTTTAACTCCTTATACAAAAATGTATGTTTGGGAAAGTGGTAAAAAAACCGCCTTAAATTTTGATATATCCGAGTTAAATACTCTCCCAATCGAAGAAAAATTGGGATATATCATTGAAAATGACATTATTCGGACAGCACTATTTAAACAATTACAACATTATTCCAATATTCATTGTATTTCCAGTGAAAAAGCAGAAGCATTATCATTTGATGAAAATAAGGTACAAGTAAAATTAAGTAGTGGCAAAGTTTATACATCAAATTTAATTGTTGCGGCTGATGGATCTAATTCTTGGGTTAGGCAAACTGTAGGTATACCTATTCATAGTTGGGATTATGGACATACGGCTATTGTGACAAATGTTCAAACAGAATTATCACATCAAAATACGGCTTGGCAATGTTTTCTTCCCACGGGTCCTTTAGCGTTTTTACCCTTACCTGACCCCCATTTATGTTCAATTGTTTGGTCTACATCCCCTGAACAAGCTAATAAAGTGAAATCTCTTCCTTTAGAAGAAGTTGAAAAAATGTTAGAAACTTCTTTTGAATATCGTTTAGGTACAGTGAAAATTAAGCAACCTTTACTTTATCATCCTCTTCGAATGCAGCATGCCAAGCATTATGTTAAAGCGGGTATTGCATTAATAGGAGATGCTGCGCATACCATTCATCCCTTAGCAGGCCAAGGAGTTAATTTAGGTTTATTAGATGCAGCTGCTCTAGCAGAAACATTATTAAAGGGATTAAAGAAAGGGAAGAATATTGGAGGAATCAATGTACTTCGACCGTATGAACGTTGGCGAAAAGGTTCTAATTTAGCCATGATTGGTGCAATGGAAATATTAAAACGGACATTTGAATTTGAAAATCCATTGTTAAAATATGTACGTCAAGAAGGAATGGGTTTCATTAATGCTATGCCTTGTTTAAAAAATCCGTTAATTGCGAAAGCGATGGGTTTAACGGGAGATTTACCCGCGCTAGCAAAGAGATAATAAGCATGCTCAAAGTATCCACAAATCGTATTTATTTATTAGATCATCGTTTAGCTAATCAAATTGCGGCAGGAGAAGTTATTGAGCGTCCTGCCTCTGTCGTCAAAGAATTAATTGAAAATAGCTTAGATGCAGGAGCAAAACGTATTGATATAAAGATAGAAAAAGGTGGGCTACAATTAATTCGTATTTGTGATGATGGTATAGGAATATATCAAGAAGATTTACCTTTAGCATTAAGTCGACATGCTACCAGTAAAGTTTCATCCTTGCATGATTTAGCACAATTAAAAAGTTTAGGTTTTCGTGGAGAAGCATTAGCCAGTATTTGTTCTATTTCGCGGTTTATTTTAACTTCTCGGCCTTTATCACAAGAAATAGGTTGGAGAATAAAAGTTGAAGATAAAATTAGGGAACCTTTATTAACTCCTGCGGCACATCCTATAGGAACAACGGTAGAAGTTGCAGATTTATTTTTTAATACTCCCGCAAGACGTAAATTTATACGTTCAGAACAAGTGGAATGGCATTCTATTTTAGAATTAGTGAAGCGAATTGCCTTAAGTCGTTTTGATGTTCATTTTTCATTAAAACATCAAAATAAAAATATATTTCAATTACGTAAAGCTGAAGATGAAACGGGAAGGCTACGCCGATTACACGAGATATGTGGACATTCTTTTATAACGAATAGTATTGGTTTAGAAACGAGTGTAGGCGATTTGAAATTACATGGTTGGCTAGGATTACCCGAAAAAGCCCCCACACAACCGTCACCTCAATACTGTTATATTAATGGACGTATGATACGGGATAAGTTATTACTCCATGCAATAAAACAAGCTTATGAAAGTTTATTACCCATAGGACGACATCCTGTTTATGTATTGTATTTAGAAATAAATCCCGCGACAATTGATGTTAATGTGCATCCTACTAAACATGAAGTCCGCTTTCAAGAAAGTCGATTTGTACATGATTTTGTATTAAGTGCAATTAAACGAGCCCTTTCAAATAATGAAAGACTATACCCAATGCCTATACAAGAAAACAATACTATACCCACATACGAAAATAAGGCATTTCATTTATCTATAGCAGAAGAAAAAAGTATCTATAATGCTTCAACACCCCATAAAGAAACAATATTAGCTCCAGAAAATATAATGAGGGCTTTGGGGATTCCCTTAGGGCAATTGCATAATCGATATTTATTATTACAATGTGAGCAAGGATTGGGTATTATTGATTTTCATAAAGCTTACGAAGGCTTAATGTATCAATCATTAACAAATATTGTAGAAAATGAAAAAGAAATATTAGCCCAACCTCTTTTATTTCCCCTAGTCACCAAAAATAGTGAATTTCAAAAAGTCATTTTAAAGCATCAAAATCTTTTAAAACTATGTGGTATTGATATTTCCCTTTTTGGTGAAGAACAAATTATTATAAGAACATTACCTAGGCTATTTCAAAATACACAGGCTAAAGAAATTGGGCAAAACTGGTTTGAGTTGTTAAAGCAAAATAAAAAGGAAATAACGATGGATGTTGTATTAAAAAATCTTGCTCAAGCTTATTCTTTTGTGAAACAAAAACTTGATACACAAGAGATAAACGAATTATTAAAGGATTTACACAAAAACAATGAAATATTGAAACAATGTTTTATTGAATTATCATTACACGATATAAATGCTTTTTTTCCACCATTTAAGAATAATTAAAATTTATGACAACTTTTCCCATTTCTGATTTAAAAACCATTGTTTGCTTAATGGGACCCACTGCCAGTGGTAAAACTGATTTTGCTATAGAGTTAGTTAATCAAGGTTTATTTGAAATAATCAGTGTTGATTCTGCCATGGTATATAAAGGAATGGATATTGGTACTGCTAAACCAGAGCCCACTCTTCTTGACGCCATACCTCATCGATTAATTGATATTTGTGAACCTTACGAAACCTATTCTGTTGCTCAATTTAGGGTGGATGCTCAAAAAGCCATAGAGGAAATTTTAGCTAAAGGAAAAATACCCTTATTGGTAGGGGGTACCATGCTTTACTTTAAAGCTTTACAAGAAGGATTATCAACATTACCAGCGGCTGATTCTGCGATACGTGCTGAATTATCATTAATAGCGGCACAACAAGGATGGCAGTCTCTTTATGAACGATTAGAAAAAATTGATCCGAGTGCCGCACAAAAAATTCATCCTAATGATCCTCAGCGGTTACAACGCGCATTAGAAATTTATTATATTACTGGGAAAACCATGACCCAATTATTGATGGAAAATAAAAAAAATGTATTGCCTTATCAATATATTAATTTAATTTTATTTCCCACCGATCGGATTTTATTACGCGAAAAAATTGCCCAACGCTTTAAGCAAATGCTAAAAAAAGGATTTATTGACGAAGTAGAAATGTTAAAAAATGAACCACGCTTAACTATGGATAACCCTTCTATGAAATCCGTTGGCTATCGTCAAGCTTGGCTTTATTTAGAAGAGCAGTTAACTTATGCGGAAATGGAAGAAAAAAGTATTACGGCAACACATCAATTAGCAAAACGCCAATTAACCTGGGCGAGAACATGGCCAAATGCTTTATTATTTGAATATCATGAGCGTAATCCTATTATTGACCTTTTAAAAAAGCAGTATCCATTTTTTTAATGGCTGATTTTATTTCTCTTTAATAGATAATTATCCCGCACTTTAATCATCTTAAATTAAAAAAAAAGTTAAATTATTATTTAATACGAATATTTATGATAAAAAATGTCCGTTTTAGCGGATTGATGAATAATTATTGCAAAATTCACTTGCACAAAATTGATACTAGCTATACCTTATACAGGCTTTTGTTACTAAAAAATTATATTAAATAAATAAGGAGAAATCTAATGTCAAAAGGACCGCTTTTACAAGATCCTTTTCTAAGCGCTTTGTGTAAAGAAAAAGTTCCCGTATCAATTTATTTGGTTAATGGAATTAAATTACAAGGGCAAATTGAATCCTTTGACCATTTTGTGGTTTTATTAAAGAATACAGTAAGTCAAATGGTATATAAGCATGCCATTTCTACCGTTGTTCCTGCTAGAAATGTTAAAGTTTTTGGTGTCGAAGAAAATGAGGATCTCATTGAATTAGAACATGCTTGAACTACCTCAAAAAAAAGAGCTTGCAATTCTTGTTCACATCAATTTTCCATCGAATCAGGGACAAAATGACTTAGCTGAATTTATTGAGTTAGTCATTTCAGCTGGTGCTCAGCCTGTTTATACTATTACTGCTACACGTGAAGTACCTGATGTCAAATATTATATTGGCTCTGGCAAAGCAGAAGAAATAAAACAGGCTGTAGCCGCACATAATGCTTCATTAATTATTGTTAATCATCAACTATCACCCGCTCAAGAACGTAATCTTGAGCGTTTATGTCAATGCCGTGTACTTAATCGCAGTGGTTTAATTCTCGATATTTTTGCTCAGCGAGCTAGGACATTTGAAGGTAAATTACAAGTTGAATTAGCGCAATTAACCCATTTATCAACACGCTTAGTAAGAGGATGGACGCATTTAGAACGTCAACGAGGCGGTATTGGTTTACGAGGACCAGGAGAAACTCAACTAGAAACGGATCGCCGCTTAGTCAAAGCGAGAATGGATACGATTAAAAAACGCTTAGAAAAAGTACGTCAACAACGAGCCCAAAATCGACGTGCACGTCAAAGACAAGCAATTCCTGTTATTTCCCTTGTTGGTTATACTAATGCAGGCAAATCAACTTTATTTAATGCCTTAACGAATGCGGGGGTATACCAAGCGAATCAATTATTTGCAACCTTGGATCCCACCTTAAGAAGCACCCAATTACCTTATAATCAAAATGTTATACTTGCAGACACAGTTGGCTTTATTCGCCATTTACCCCATGAATTAATTGCTGCCTTTCGTGCTACGCTAGAAGAAACGTTAGCCGCAGATTTACTACTTCATGTGATTGATGCAAGCCATTCTGAAAAACATATACAAATAGAACAAGTTTATGCGGTTTTAAAAGAAATCGGTGCAGATCAAATTCCATTAATAGAAGTTTATAATAAAATTGATCAAGTACCCGATGCCACGCCATTCCTGGAATATGATCAAACGGAATATCCTAAACGAATTTGGCTTTCCGCTAAAACGGGTCAAGGCATAGAAATTTTAAAACAAGCCCTCTCTAAAATCATAACCCCTAAACGTAGTGAAGTCATTATTCGTTTAACGCCTGAACAAAGCAAAATGCGCTCGCAATGCTATGATAATAAAATTGTATTATCTGAAACGTTGGATGAAACAGGAGATTATTTTTTAACGGTTTCTTTATCAAAAGAAGAACAAGCAACCTTTCAGGATTTTATTGTCAAGGAAAGTTAACATTTTATATTATTTTGAATAACATGAAAGTGAATATCAATTTTTGCAAATTATAATAAAGAAGTTCCTTAATTTGTAAAACTTCCTTATCCTAACGAAAATTTACCATAGTTAATCCCTATACTTGCTTTTTAGCCATTCTCGAAGATTAATTTCAGACTAAAAGTCCCCATTTTTTTATAATAGCTATAATATAAAATAGCAAAAGCTAATTATTCTGAAAATTAGTCATAGTGATTATAAAGCTTTCGCTGTCGGCCAAGGAAGCGACGAAGGAGCGAGGCCGATAGTCCCTGGTAGACCGTAGTGCCGGATGTTTTGCCGAAGGCAAAATATAAGGCCCACAAAACGGTCGACAAGTCATTTGTGGAAGTGAAGTTATGACACCTAGTCGTGTCATAACGAGCGTACGCAGGACGGCCAGGGCTGCCGCAGGCATACTTGTCGACAATTTTTGTCCCTTTTGGGGACTTGGATGTCCCAAAAGGGGTCTCAAAAATGGCGACACTATCGCTCATTATTTATTAAAAAATTTTTCGCAGTTTTTATAAGCGTAGGTGTAAATAAAATTTTAACAATGATCAAAGGAAATTGTGATAAATACAACCAAAGTATTTATCTATACTAACATTAGGATAATGATATGACTAACCCTACTAAAAATAGTGATCCACAGGTTAAAGAAACATTAACAATTGATCAACTGGCTGAAGAAAAACTATCTTTTCTCGATCAGTTAAGTAAGCAAATAGATAACCTTTCTGTTTCAGAAAATAGTAATAATAAACCTTTCAAAACCCCTACAACAATGAATCAAACTGATATCAAAAATTTTGCAGAAATCTTAAAAGACTTAAAGAATAATTGGTCAAGATCAAGATCTGTTATGGACGTATCTGAAAAGCAAAACAAAGTTTTAGAAAAACTGAGTGAACTTGCAGAAACAGGAGAAGATTTTTATGCGCTGTATCAATTTGCATCAAAGGATAGTGATCTTAAAACAGTTTCCTATAGCTATTTATTAATGGCTGCTTCTAAAGGTCATGATGCTGCTATGAGTGCTGTTGCTGATTATGCGTTATCAGGTTTATATTCCCCCAAAGAAAATTCTATTATTTGGGCATTAAACTATATTCGTTATTTACAAGACATTGTTATTCCTGATCTCTACGAGAAAGCATTAAATGACGAGAATGCTAAGAACGATTTAAGCACAAGAACACGTGGATTAGACAAATTATGCGCGCGTCTAGATAAAGATGGCGAATTTGCTAACGGTAAACAGATTCCTCAGGAAAACACGACAGACTTTAAAACACTCGTGGATTCAATATGTAAAAGACTAGAAAAGAAAACGTCTACGGTAAATTTTTCTTTATCGAATAACATATTTTCAAATCTTGTACTTGTAAAAAATCTTTATTCAGTTATTGATTCTATACAAGACTACGCAAATGAAACTCTTTCAAAAGATAAAAAAACTGAAGCTAATAAACTTGTATCTTAAAAAAATGTTATAAATAAAGTGTTATTGTCGTTGTACGATAATAAAAAGGAAGTGATAAACCGTCG
>CBCSKA010000040.1:0-34590 GCA_965140885.1 Legionellaceae bacterium
ATATTTCAAAATACTTCCTTACAAAAGTATCTTTTTACCCTCTTTTTTTCGTAATTGCTAGTTTCGAAAGAACTCTATTTACTTATGGATGCCTTTAATTTTATATCGAATTGACGTTAATGCTTTACAGAAGTAACGCTTTAGCAAGTTTTTGAGGCATAGAAAGAAAAGGGGAGTGGTCACTATTTAGTGTTATAGTTTTTGAATTATTTTTTGCATGCATTCTTCTTTGGTCTTCTATTCTTATGGCATTATCGTTTAAGCATTCAATATAAAGCTTTTTTACTGAACCGAATTTTTCTGAGGAATAATGGACAGTATCTAAAAAAGGTTGTAAAGGTTGTTTTTGTAAACGTGATAAAGCGCTTTGGTAATCCTTTTTACTGCATTGATTATAAAAGATTTTTTTTAAATGGCGGGATAATTTAAGTCTTATTTCATTATGGATAGGATCGATAATAATTTCTTGGCTAATACTGGGTTTTTGCGCTTTCTTTTCTTCAAGAATTAAGGCGCAATTATTATCGGGTATAAAGGCAGATATATAAATTAATTGTGCCATTTTTTCTGGCTTATTTTCCGCAATTTCTGTAATTACTATACCTGCCATACTATGGCCAACAAGGATAATAGGTTCTTGTTCATCTGCAATAAATGCACTTATTTTAGCGATATAGGTGTCTAATGAAATGTTGGAAATAACTGTTTTATCATCACCATGGCCTGGAAGGTTAGGCGCAATTACTTTATGTTTTTCTTTTTCAAGTAGTGGTATTATTTTTTCCCAACACCAATTACTATGCCATGCACCATGTAATAATAAATAAGTACGAGAGTTCATCTTTACACGATTTATTAGAAAGGTAAGCCTTTTCCTGCAAAACCTTGCATCATTTTCATTAAACCGCCTTGTTTTGAAAAACGTTTCATCATTTTTTGCATTTGTGTAAATTGTTTAAGTAAGCGATTCACATCTGGCACTTGTGTGCCTGAACCCAGTGCAATCCGCCGTTTACGCGAACCTCGAATAATATCAGGGTAGCGTCGTTCTTGACGTGTCATAGAATTAATAATAGCTTCGATTTGTTTCATCATTTTATTGTTTTCCATTTGTTCTTTAATGGCAGGCGGTAAACCAGCAGTACCTGGCAATTTACTTATTAATTCTGCCATACCACCCATATTATTCATTTGTTGAATTTGTTGTTTAAAATCTTCTAAATCAAATGATTTTCCCTTTTTTAATTTATTCGCTAATTTCAAATTTGTTGTTTTATCTAGTTTTTCATGCGCATCTTCAACTAAACTTAATATGTCACCCATCCCTAAAATACGAGAAGCCATACGATCCGGGTAAAAGGGTTCTAAAGCGGTGATTTTTTCACCTACACCAATAAATTTAATGGGTTTCCCTGTAATTGTTCGTATAGATAAGGCAGCACCGCCCCGGGCATCACCATCTGTTTTAGTTAAAATGATGCCGGTTAAGGCAAGCGTACTATTAAAGATATTTGCGATATTAGCGGCATCTTGTCCCGTCATACTATCAACGACTAAAAGGGTTTCGATGGGATTTATTTTTTGATGAATGTCACTGATTTCTTGCATCATTTTAGTATCTAAGTGCATGCGCCCCGCAGTGTCAATAATCACTGTATCAATATTTTTCACTTTTGCCGTTTCAATCGCTTGCATTGCAATATCGAGTGGATGTTGTGAAGGATTACTGGGGAAAAATTCAATATTAATTTCTTTGGCTAAAGTTTCTAATTGATCTATTGCGGCAGGACGATAAATATCTGTACTTGCAACTAATACACTTTTCTTTTGTTTATTTTTAAGCCAATAAGCTAATTTGCCTGCAGTGGTTGTTTTTCCAGAACCTTGTAATCCAGCGAGTAAAATAACAGCAGGAGGTTGAGTTTTTAAATTTATTTCAGCATTAGTTTCACCGAGAATTTCTGTTAATTCATCATTAACAATTTTAATTAATACTTGTCCTGGGCTTAAGCTTAATAAAACATTTTCACCGATGGCTTTTGTTTTTATTTTTTCAATAAAAGTTTTAATAACAGGTAATGCAACATCGGCTTCAAAAAGAGCAGTTCGAATTTCTCGTAATGTATCTTTTATATTATCTTCAGTTAAACGACCTTGTCCTGTTAAATGTTTAATTGTTTTGGCTAAACGTGTAGTTAAATTTTCAAACATAATATGTACTCTTTGCTTTATCGTATTAAGGATGTTTTAATAGGATTGCTTATGTATAATAAGCAAAATAGACATTTCTTTTATTTAATGAGATTACTTATGAAATTCTCGTTCATCTTTATTTTACTCGCGATCAGTAATTATATAGGCGCTATCATAGCACAGCGTTATGAATTACAACATAAATCAATATTGACTTTTTCCTTGCAAAATTTATTTACATTTTTTGCATTAATTTTTCATGGAATATTGTTAAACGATTGGATTAATACAGTAAATGGTCAAATATTAACAATATTTGCTTTATTTTCTTTAGTAGCAGGGTTTACCGGTTTTATTACTTTTTTGGTGGGTTTAGCAAAACCCATGGGTTATTTAAAAATGATTATTTCTTTTTTATCTATACTCAGTATAGTTTTAGTAATTAGTTTACCTCAAGTCGATATAATAAAAATAGAAAATGATCCGCGCCAATTTATACATATATTAATAACAACAGCAGCCGTTAGTGTTTTTTATTTAGCGGGTTTACAAGCGTTATGTTTATCAATACAAGAATATCAATTACGCCATAAAAGAATTGCATATATGATTTCTGCATTCCCTTCATTAGAAACCATGGAAAAATTAGTTATTCAAATTTTAACAGTGGGGTTTATTTTATTAACGGGTGTATTGATTATCAGTTTTTGGTATTACCATACATTATTCAATTTTTTATTAATACAAAAAGCATTTATCTCCATATTAGCATGGTTGATTTTTGTTATTTTATTGTTTGGCAGAATAAAATATGGTTGGCGAGGACAAATAATTGCACGATGGACTTTAGGCGGTGTGATTTTGCTGAGTATACTTTATTTCGGAAGCGATTTTTTTGTTTAATAACTTGGTTTCTTTTTAAAATTTGCTATTATCCACCATCGGTAAAAAATTATCCGGTATCATGGCAATAAATGACAATAAATTGCTATTCAATCAATGAATACTCTCTATTTTTTTATGTCGTTTATTATTTATTACCCATAGGAGTATTATTATGTCAACATTCAAGCTAACTTCTGTAGTGGCTGCTATATGCTTAGCCGGGGGAGTAACTAACCACGCATTTGCTGAAAACTCAACGGTTTCTCAGGATAAAACAGTACAATTAATTAAAAAAATTAATACACGTACGGTAGAATTAGAAAATGAAGTAAAAAAATTAAGAAAGCAATTAACTGAGCTAAAGAAAACAGAAAAAGCTAATTTAGATAAACAAAGCAAAGAAAATACAAGCATACAAAATAAAGTTAAAGCAATAAAGCATTCAAAAACGAGTTTGCTTGAATTAGGTGCAACACCTGTTATTTCTTCTCCTTATATTGGTGTTCGTTCTCAATTTGATGGTTCTGATTTAATTGTTAATATACCCACCTATAATCAAGATGCCCAATTATTAATTCAACAATCTAAAATGTTAAAAACTTTTGATAAAAAAGGAATGACAGTTCCAGAAACGCCTATGCTTGAAATAAGTGGTAAAATTGAAGGACAAGTTTTAGGTCATCGTGATTTTAATGGTGCTCGAAGTTCTGATGCCGATTTAAGTGGTTCTGAAATTGATTTAACAGGGCATTTTGCTCCTTGGTTAACAGCATTTACCGCTTTAAGTTATGATAATAATGCACCTAATGCAGGAAGTGTTGTCGGTCCTACACAAACTCGAACGGATAATTCCCGTATTTATTTAGATAAAGCATTCGTGACTTTTGGTAATTTAAGTCGTACGCCTTTTTATGCAACCATTGGACAACGTTACCATTTTGGTCAATATTCCAGTTTTATGTTGAGTTCACCATTAACCAAATCTTTAGCTCGTATAAAAGCACGGTCTTTATTAGTGGGTTATCAACATCAAACTAAAAATGGGTTATATAGTACTCTTTATGTTTTTAAAGGTGATACTAATGTAGGGAATAACCATATTAATCAATTTGGTGGAACCATTGGTTATGAGTGCGGGAATAAAAATATTAAAACTGATATTGGTTTAGATTTGGTGAATAATATTGCTGATGCACAAGGTATGCAAAATACAGGTAATAAAGAAAGTAATGGTTTATATCGTGGTTTTGCTTATTCTTCTGATTTTGAACGCTTAGTTAAACGTGTTCCTGGTGCAGCATTACACGCAAAATTTGGTTTTGGAAATTACAGTATTATTGGCGAATATGTCACTGCATTAAAAGAATTTGATCAATCTAATCTTAGCTATAATGGGTTAGGTGCAAAACCAAGTGCTTTTAATATGGAAAGTGCTTATATGTTTAATCTTATGAATAAACCCGCTAATATCGCCATCGGTTATGGTCAAACTAAAAATTCATTAGCGCTAGATTTACCGCGTAGCCGATTAGTGACTGCGTTTAATGTTTCTTTATTAAAAGATACTATTTTTAGTTTAGAGTATAAGCGTGATAAAAACTACAATACTACTGATATTTCCAGTTTTCAAACATTGGATTCTATTGTGTCTATGGGTGGTTTTACCAATACTGTTACAGCTCAATTTGGTATTTATTTTTAATTTACGTAATTTGAATGATAAAAGGGAGAATAATTCTCCCTTTTATTTTTGTGATGGTTTTTAAATAATTGATTCTTTATGAGGCGCAGGAGTCGTTGGTTTCGGTCCAATATAAATACAACTAGGACGAATTAAGCGATTGTTAGCGGCTTGCTCAATAATTTGAGCAGACCATCCTGCAATTCGACTTAAGCAAAAAGTAGAGGTATATAATTCTCGTGGTAAACGGATAGTTCTTAAAACACCAGCAGCCCAAAATTCTAAATTAGGGTAAAGATTTCGACCAGGTTTATATTCTTCTAATAATTTAATTGCCACTTTTTCAACTAATAAGCTTAATTTAAATAAATGATTTTCATCAGCAAATTCTTGAGTGACTTCCCTTAACGCGGCAGCTCTTGGATCATAGGTTTTATATACACGATGTCCAAAACCCATTAAACGTTCACCATTTTCTAATTGCTCACGTAACCATTTTTCTACATTTTCTTCTGTGCCAATAGCATCAAGCATATCATCTACTTTAGAAGGAGCGCCGCCATGAAGAGGGCCTATTAAAGCTCCAATAGCACCTACGATAGCAGAAATAATACCGGCTCGGGTAGAAGTAATAACACGAGAAGTAAAGGTCGATGCATTCATATCATGGTCTGCTGATAACATGAGATAAGTATCTAAAGCGCGTATATGAGATTCAGCAGGCTCTTCTCCATGTAACATATATAAATAATTTGCTGCATGGCTTAAATCCATGCGAGGTTGTCGCTCTTCAATCCCATTTATATAATTATAATGATACGTAATAATGGTTGGGGCTTTTGCTAAAATTTCGAGAGCTTGATCGGTAGTTGGTACTCTATCAGCTTCTGTATCTTCTAATGCTGAAATAACAGTACGTAAAACACTCATAGAAGGCATTGATTTAGGCAATAGCTGAATCATTGCTTTTATATATTCTGGCAGGGTGCGTTTACTTGCTAATTGATTTTTAAAGTTGCTAGCTTCACTTTCTGAAGGTAAATGGCCAAACCATAAAAGATGAACGATATCTTCATAAGTGTGATTTTTTACCACTTCCTCAGCCCAGTAACCTCGATAAATAAATTCTCCTTTCTCACCATTTACTGAAGAAATTTTACTTTCAGCTACTGCAACCCCTTCTAAACCAATTCGTAATTCTGCCATTAATAAACTCCCACAAGTTAAATCAAGATATTTCTTTTTTTATCAAAATGAATAATTGATAAAAAATATAATGTGTCATTTTAGATTATTTCTCTCTTTTTCATTTAAATGTTTTATTAAGTGAAATAAATATAAATAATAACATAGGGTTTGTGAAAATGCGCATATTTTGCCAAATTAAGCTGAAGTATTTTTATCAAGACAATTTACAAGAGTCTAGAGAACAGAGAACTTATCTAAATAGGTTAAAGCAAGCAAAATATTTTTACATTTGAGTATGACTATACTTTTTTAATGATCAAAGTGAATCGTGGCTTAACGTGTATTGAAAATAAGCCAATTTATTAAGATATAAGGCATAAGGTGGATTTCTTTTTCATAAAATATGAATTTTAAATTGCAATTGCAAGGTTTCTTCTATCTAATCACGATAATTTTGCTATTATTTAGTGTATATACAGAATATTTACATAAAGTTAAAACTAATTTTTTGCCACACTATTTTTCAAAACAGTAGGTGCGAAGATGCAACTGATTTTTTTAGGAACAGGTTCTGCTTTTACAATCAATGCAAATAATTATCAATCGAATGTCTTATTAGATAATTTAGCGGGTAAACGCTTACTCATCGATTGTGGTACAGATATTCGATTTTCATTAAATGAACAAGGCTATACCTATAAAGATATTGATGCCATTTTTATTAGCCATTTACATGCTGATCATGTAGGTGGTTTAGAATGGTTAGCATTTTCAACTTATTTTGATCCTTCTTGTGAAAAACCAACTTTATACATTCATGAAACTTTAGTTCATGATTTATGGAATAAAGTTTTATCGGGTGGATTAAGTTCTTTACAAAATCGAATTACAAATTTATCCACTTTTTTTAAAGTCATCGTTATATCGCGTAATGGTTGTTTTACTTGGTCGGATGTTGAATTTCAATTAGTTCAAACTATCCATTCCATGAATGGTTTTGTGCTTATGCCGAGTTTTGGTTTATTATTTAAAATCAATCAAAAACAAATATTTTTAACCACAGATACTCAATTAGTTTTTAATCAAATGAAAAACTTTTATGAGCAAGCAGATATTATTTTTCATGACTGCGAAACAGCGGATTATAAAACAGGGGTTCATGCACATTACGCTGAGCTTTGTTTATTACCCGTACCCATTAAAAATAAAATGTGGCTATATGGATATCAACCCGGTGTATTACCTGATGCAGTAGCAGAAGGTTTTCAGGGGTTTGTTCAAAAAGGGCAAACATTTAATTGGGAATAAAACAATCATGTCACACTTCATTCTGTGCACTATTCCTCTTTCTTTACTTTTTAGGGTAAACTTACCCGTTTATTTATTTTTTAATTTAGGTTATTCATGCGCTTAAAAAGTATCAAACTCAGTGGTTTTAAATCATTTGTTGATCCGACTGTCATTCCTATGCGTGGAAATTTGATTGGGGTAGTCGGACCGAATGGATGTGGTAAATCCAATGTTATTGATGCAGCGCGTTGGGTAATGGGAGAAAGTACCGCTAAATATTTACGGGGAGAATCCATTACTGATGTTATTTTTAATGGTTCAACAGCACGAAAACCTGTTAGTCAAGCTTCTGTTGAATTATTATTTGATAATGAAGAAGGGGCCTTAGGAGGAGAATATGCGAGTTATGCTGAAATATCCATACGACGTATCGTAACTCGGGATGCACAATCAACGTATTATCTAAATGGAACTCGATGTCGACGTAAAGATATAACCGATATATTTTTAGGGACAGGGTTAGGACCCCGCAGTTATTCCATCATTGAACAAGGGACTATCTCGCGTTTAATTGAAGCTAAACCAGAAGAATTACGTATTTATCTTGAAGAAGCCGCGGGGATTTCTAAATATAAAGAACGCCGGCGTGAAACAGAATTACGTATACAACATACAAAAGAAAATTTAACTCGTTTATCGGATATTGTGGAAGAACTTGATAAACAATTGAATCATTTGCAGCGACAAGCCGCTGCAGCAGAACGATTTAAAATATTAAAACAAGAAGAGCGATTATTAAAAGTACAGCTACAGGCATTACGATGGCAAGAATTAAATGAACAAATACAAAACAAAAGCCGCCTAATGAAAGAGTTAGAGGTACAATTAGAAGCACAAATCGCAGAACAGCGCGCTTTAGAAGCACAATTAGAAATGGTGCGAGCAGCGCAAATAGAATCCAATGATATTTTTAGTGATATACAGCGCCAATTTTATGAATTAGGGGTAGAAATATCGCGCTTAGAACAAACAATACAATATAATCGCGAACGAAAGCAGCAATTAGAAAATGAATTAATGCAAGCTGAGCAATTGAGGCAAGAATCCATTATACATTTGGAAGAAGATATCCAAAAAATGGAAGCATTAACTATCGAAAAAACACTTATTTTACCTGATGTGGATTTAGCAAAAGCGGCTGAAGAAGATGCTTTAGAGGGATTAATGGAAGCAGAACAAAACGTTCGTGATTGGCAACGTGAATGGGATGAATTTAATCACCAAGCGGCTAATACTACCCAACGAGCGCAGGTTGAACAAACACGAATTCAACATTCAGAAAAGCATATTCAAAGTGTACAAGAACGAATTAATCGATTATCGCAAGAGCAGCTCAACTTAACTACCAATCAATCAGAAGATGAAATTATTATCTTGCAAGGGAAAATAGAAGATTTAGTATTACAACAAGAAATATTAGAAGAACAATTAACACAAATTTTAATGCAAATTAACCAGGGTCGTGATTTAACGCAACAATTGAGTCAACAATTAAATGTACAAAGAAGCCAATTACAAACATTCCAAGGGCGTTATGCCTCATTAGAAGCGTTGCAACAATCAGCTTTAGGGCAACGTAAAAGTGATATTCTTCATTGGTTACAACACTATCAATTAAATGATATGCCGCGGTTAGCCCAAGTATTAAATGTAGAAGAAGGTTGGGAAAAAGCGGTAGAAACCGTTTTAGGTAATGATTTAGAAGCTATTTGTATTCCCCCCTTAACTAATTTAGAAGAAATTATTTTATCTTTTCAACAAGATACATTAACTTTATTTGATTCATCTATTGAAGAAAATGTAGCATTAACAAAACAACCCGGGCTTTTGCTTGAAAAAATTCAAACGACATTACCTTTAGTAAATTTATTATCCGGTATTCATATTGCAGAAACGTTAAATGAAGGTATTACTTTAGCAAAATCATTAACGCACGCTGAATCAGTAGTAACAAAAAATGGGGTATGGTTAGGGAAAGGTTGGGTTAGGGTGAGTAATGAAACAGAACCTCATCATGGTATATTATTACGGGAACGAGAATTAGAAGAAAATCAAGCAAGTATTACCACCATTCAAAAGCAAATTGAAGCGTTAGAATCTAACACTGATCTAGAATATGCTAAGTTGAAAGAATTAGAAATTCAGCGTGAAGAAAAACAACATCAATTATCGGATTTAAAAAGTATACAAGCCAATATGCGGGCTCAATTACATGTTAAGCAGAGTCGCATAGAGCAAGTTCAGCATCGTCTTCAACAAATAGAACATGAAATTGAAGAATGCCAGCGATTATTACATCAAAATCAACATGAATTAATTTCCGCACGGCAATTATGGCAAGAAGCAATGCAATTAATGGATCAACAAACGGATCAACGTAATGAATTATTGAATAAGCGTGAAAAGTATACGCAAGCATTACAACAAATTCGTCAACAAGCACAAGCGCATCGTGAAAAAGCGCATCATTTAACACTACGATTACAAACCGTGACAACACAATTACAATCTATTCAAGATAATCATTTACGTTTACAAAAACAGGCAGAAAAAATTGAAGAACGCCGTAAAGAATTACAAACACTCATTACGGAAATGAATGCGCCTTCTTCTGATATAGCGCAAGAATTAGACACTCAATTATTTGCACGTTCAAAAGTTGAAACAGAATTAATGGTGGTTCGTCAAAAAGTAGAATCCTATGAACAGGATATGCGTCAAATTGCGCAACAAAGACAAATTGTAGATCAAAAGCTATTGGGAATACGGCAAGAATTAGAACAAAAACGGCTTGATTTACAAACACGACAAGTAAAATCAGAGACTTTGTTAGAACAAATTAATGAAGTTCAATTTAATTTAAATACGGTTATTCAAGAAATGCCTCATGAGGCAAAAGAAACCGAATGGCAGGAAAAACTTGAATTAACAATAAATAAAATTTCACGTTTAGGCGCAGTTAATTTAGCGGCGATTGAAGAATATCAATTGCAAGCGGAACGAAAAAATTATTTGGATGCTCAAAATAATGATTTAATGCAAGCATTAAATACATTAGAAGAAGCCATTCGTAAAATTGATCGAGAAACCCGTGCTAAATTTAAAGAAACATTTGATTTAGTTAATCAAGGGTTTCAGACTTTATTTCCAAGGGTTTTTGGGGGAGGAAGGGCTTATTTAGCATTAACGGGAGAAGATTTATTAAATACAGGTATTACCGTTATGGCACAACCCCCTGGAAAACGAAATAGTACAATTCACTTATTATCGGGGGGTGAAAAAGCCATGACTGCTGTAGCCCTTGTGTTTGCTATATTTCAACTTAATCCAGCACCCTTTTGTATGCTGGATGAAGTGGATGCTCCCTTAGATGATGCCAATGTTAGTCGCTTTTGTGGGTTAGTCAAAGAAATGTCTGAAAAAGTCCAGTTTATTTTTATTACACATAATAAAGTGACGATGGAATTAGCAGAATATTTAACGGGTGTGACCATGAATGAACCGGGTGTTTCTCGTTTAGTTGCTGTAGATGTTGAATCCGCTTTAGCAATGGCAGATGGGTAGCCTTTATTTTTTGATTTTTAAGAGGTTAAGTAATGACAATGGATTTATTATTATCGATTACAGTGGGTATTTTTATTATAATTTTGATAGCCGCTTTTTACTATAAAAGTAAATCGCGAGCTTTTGAAATAAAAAGAAAACCCGCTATTAAGGATTTCAATGTTGAAGACAAGTTAATATTTACGCAGAAAAGTGAAGTTACCTCAATTAGTCAAGATAAAGAAATAGGATCAAATGATGGAATTATTGGGGAAGTTAAAGTTCGATATGCCGAAGAATCACAAGTATTCTCAAAAGAAGAAATACAAAGTCAAAATATTACGATGCCTACAGGATTAATTGTATTACATGTAATGGCATTACCCGGTTCTATTTTCTTAGGTTATACCTTATTACAATCGTTATTAACTGTAGGTTTTCGGTTTGGAGAAATGAATATTTTTCATCGTCATGAACAATTAACGGGACAAGGAAAAATTTTATTTAGTTTAGCATCAGCAACCGAACCTGGGACATTTAATTTAAATGATATAGGTAGTTTATCTTGTGTAGGCTTAAGCTTATTTATGCATACAGATAAAGTTGATGATCCTGAACAGACGTTTAATTTACTGCTTAATACGGCTTATTTATTGGCTGAAGATTTAGGTGGAAAAGTGCTTGATGAACATTTTCAAGAATTATCTGAGAATAATAATATAATGGTTTAATTGATGAATATACCTTTAGAAATTCAAAATAAACTCAAACAATTACGTGAATTCATTAATGAACAAAATTATTTTTATTATATTTTAAATGAGCCTAAAATTCCCGATGCAGAATTTGATCAATATTTTCGTGAACTGCAACAGCTAGAACAAGAATACCCTGAAGTCATTGACCCTAATTCTCCAACACAACGTATTGGAGTTTCGCCTGCTACTGTCTTTAAAACCGTTACACATGCACTTCCTATGTTGTCATTAGATAATGCATTTACAAAAGAAGAATTAATTGCTTTTGATCGCCGAATAAAAGACAAACTTCAATGTATAACAGAAATAGAATATGCGTGTGAGCCTAAATTAGATGGTATTGCTGTCAGTTTATTATATATTGATGGATATTTAACGCGGGGAGCAACCCGAGGCGATGGTCAACAAGGCGAAGATATTACGCAAAATATACGCACCATTTCAACAATACCTTTACAATTACGCGGAAAAAATTATCCATCTTATTTGGAAGTTCGTGGTGAAGTTTATATGCCTAAAGCAGGCTTTGATGCTTTTAATGAACGAGCCAGGCAACTTTCTCAAAAAACATTTGCTAATCCTCGTAATGCAGCATCAGGAAGTTTACGTCAATTAGACCCTAGAATTACGGCGCAACGTCCTTTAGCCATTTTTTGTTATGGTATTGGTAAAGTCGAAAATGGTGACATTGCAAATTGTCATAATGAAGTGTTAGCGCAATTAAAATTATGGGGACTGCGTGTTGCCCCTGAAAGTCAATTGGTAAAAGGGGTAAATGGATGTTTAGAATATTATCATTTAATGCAAACGAAAAGAAATCAATTACCCTATGAAATTGATGGCGTCGTATATAAAGTTAATCGTTTTGATTACCAAAAATCCCTAGGTTTTGTTTCTCGTGCTCCCCGTTGGGCCATTGCTCATAAATACCCTGCTCTTGAACAATTAACGCAATTAATTGATGTCGAATTTCAAGTGGGTAGAACAGGGATTTTAACGCCTGTTGCTCGTTTAAAACCCGTTATGGTATCAGGCGTTACTGTATCAAATGCAACACTGCATAATATTGGAGAAATACAGCGTAAAGATATCCGAATTGGGGATACGGTAACAGTACGTCGGGCAGGCGATGTTATTCCCGAAATTGTCAATGCCATTATTGATTATCGACCACCTGATGCAAAAGAAATTAAATTACCCTTACAGTGTCCTATTTGTTATTCAGAAGTTATTAAAGTAGAAGAAGAAGCGGCTGCGCGTTGTTCAGGTGGTTTATATTGTCCTGCACAAACGAAACAAGCTATTAAACATTTTGTTTCCCGGCGCGTAATGAATATTGAAGGTTTAGGTGATAAATTAATTGATCAATTAGTGGATGCAAAGTTAATCAATACCGTAGCGGATCTGTATACTCTAAAACCGGAACAATTAATTAATTTAGAGCGTATGGGCGAAAAATTAGCGGTAAAAATTTGCCTAGCTATTGAACAAAGTAAAAAAACGACTTTAGCTCGGTTTTTACATGCCTTGGGTATACGTGATGTGGGAGAAACAACGGCGTTGAATTTAGCAAAGCATTTTGGAAATTTAGAAAAAATTAGGGATGCCAGCAAAGAAATTTTACAAACAGTCACTGATATTGGTCCTATTGTCGCTTCTCATATTCATGTTTTTTTTCGACAACCTCACAATTTAGAAATTATTGAACGTTTATGTGAATATGGGGTTTATTGGGAAGATATAATAATTGATTCCCAAGAAAAATTACCATTGATAGGACAAACTTTTGTTTTAACCGGAAACTTAGCGTCATTGACACGCCAAATGGCAACCGAAAAATTACTTGCCTTAGGGGCAAAAGTAACGAATAGCGTTTCTGCTAAAACGACCTATGTTGTTGCAGGTAAAGAGGCGGGCTCTAAGTTAGCTCGAGCAAAAGAATATAATATTCCTCTATTAACAGAAGAAGATTTTTTAAATTTATTGAAAAACAACACGTTGTAAAAATGGGTTAACTATCGAGGGTGAAACCAATTTTTAAAATTACTTGATACTGGGTAATTTTTCCATCTTCAATGTAACCTAGGGTTTCTGAAACTTCAAACCAAGATAAATGTCTAACCGTTTCACTGGCTTTTGTGATGGCTTTTTCAATGGCATCTTCAATACTGATTCGGGAGGAACCCGCTAATTCAATGATTTTATAAATAGGGGTTGACATAAAAGTACCTTCTTATTACTCAATACTTTACTTTTTGTGTGACCTATTAGATTATGCTTGCAACATATATACCACTATAGTGAAAAATGATGATAGAACATGTAATTAACTTTTTAGCTTGCCCAACACCGGACGAATGGATAAAAGTCGCTATATCACAATTAGACTTATTATTACTTGACCATGCGAATTGTGAAAAAAAAGCGGCATCTACCGCTTTAAATTTTATGTTTCGTTACCCAGAGCAAGCTGAATTAATTTTAGTTATGTCACGCATAGCCCGCGAAGAATTACGGCATTTTGAACAAGTATGGTCAATTTTAAAAAAGCGTGAAATTACTTTTCGCTTATTAGCGCCGGGACGTTATGCAAAAACATTACATCAATATTGTTATACGAGTGAACCCTTACGTTTAATTGACCATTTAATTATTGGCGCAATTATTGAAGCGAGATCCTGTGAACGTTTTGCGGCTTTAATCAATTTTTTGCCTCAAAATTTAGCAGATTTTTATTTTCGCTTATTGAAATCTGAGGCAAGGCATTTTGAAGTTTATCTTCGGTTAGCGCATGATATTGCAGGAAATGATTTATCTGAACGTATCGCACATTTTGTCAATATTGAAAAAACATTAATATTAGAACCGGATGCGGATTTTAGATTTCATAGTGGAATCCCTTTAAATTAAAAAAATGGCATATTATGTCAAACATTATTCAGAAAATGGATACTTTTGATCCTATTTCTTTTTTAAAGACGGTTACTGTTGAGCCTGGCGTTTATCAAATGATGAATGCTGCTGGAGATGTCATCTATGTCGGAAAAGCTCGAAATTTAAAAAAGCGTCTTTCGAGTTATTTTCAAAAAAAACAACATAGTCCTAAAACAGTGTCTTTAGTTAAGCAAATCCACCGTATCGAAATTATTGTTACGAATAGCGAAAATGAAGCTTTATTACTCGAAAATAATTTAATTAAGCGATTTCGTCCCCGTTATAATATTTTATTTCGAGATGACAAAAGCTATCCTTATATCTTTTTATCAAAACATTCCACATATCCAAGATTGGGTTTTTATCGAGGAATGAAAAAAGAGCAAGGCCGCTATTTTGGACCTTATCCCAATTCCTATGCAGTAAGAGATAGTTTACAGTTAATGCAAAAATTATTTCAAATTCGGCAATGTGAAGATACTTTTTTCCAACATCGTAGTCGCCCCTGTTTGCAATACCATATTAAACGTTGTACGGGTCCCTGTGTTGGTTTAATTAGTCCTGAAGATTACCAGCGTGATATAGAAAATGCGATTTTATTTTTAGAAGGTAAAAATCATACAATAATTCAGAATTGGGTGAATCGTATGGAAGAGGCATCAAATCAATTAAATTTTGAATTAGCTGTTAAATACCGAGATCAAATTACTCAATTACGGCATATACAAGAACAACAATATGTTGAAAGTAAAGGAATGGATACTGATGTTGATATTATTGCAGGCATTATTCAATCCGGTGAAGCTTGTGTACAAATTCTTTTTATACGACAAGGGCGTTTACTAGGCAATCGAGTTTATTATCCTAAAATTCCAGAAGAAGTGCCATTATCTGAATTTTATAATCATTTTTTGCCACAATTTTATTTAAGTTCTACTCGTATTACCGCTATCCCTAAAGAAATTATTTTGAATAAATTACCCACTGAATGTGAATTATTGGAATCAGTGCTGACAGAACAAAGTGGGCATAAAGTTAAAATAAATTCTAATGTTCGAAGTATGCGTGCTAAATGGATACAAATTGCTGAAAATAATGCGAAACAAGCATTAACGCAATATTTAACCGGTAAAGCCAGCATGAGAAAACGGTTTGAAAAATTGAAAGAAGATCTCGGATTACCCTTTTTACCCCAACGCTTAGAATGCTTTGATGTTAGTCATACGTTAGGTGAAGCAACCGTTGCTTCTTGTGTTGTATTTAATAGGGATGGCCCCGTAAAACAAGACTATCGTCATTTTAATATTACTGATATTCCTAAAGGGGATGATTATGCGGCCATGCATCAAGCCTTATTGCGGCGGTATAAAAAATTAAAATTAATTGAAGCTAAAATTCCCGATATTATTTTTATTGATGGAGGAAAAGGGCAGTTAGCACAAGCCGAACAAGTGATGGAGGAATTGCAATTAACCGGTGTAACACTGATAGCCATAGCAAAAGGCTTAGGCCGTAAACCCGGTTTAGAAACGTTATTTATTTCTGGTAAAGGCAGTATTATTTTAGCATCTGATTCTACAGCACTTCATTTAATTCAATATATTCGGGATGAAGCCCATGCTTTTGCTGTTTCTGGACACAGACAACGCCGTTCTAAAGTGCGTAAAACATCAAGTTTGGAAAATATCCCGGGAATTGGCGTTGCAAGGCGACGTGAATTACTCCGTCAATTAGGTGGCTTACAAGAAGTAAAAAAAGCCAGTGTCGAAGAATTAGCTAAAGTGCCTACCATAAGTAAATCGATGGCGCAAAAAATACATGATTATTTGCGTAATCACTAAAAACATTAATTAATAACCTAGCGACAAACTAATTTAACAGTGTTACAGTAAGAAAATTAAAAAACAATGTCAAGATAACTGTTTTAACTTTAATATTTAATGGCCGTAAATATGCTCACAATTCCTAATGCATTGACGCTTTTTCGTATTATATTAATACCGATTATGGTATTAGTTTATTATTTGCCTGTGAGTTGGGGACATTGGGCTGCCGCAGCCATTTTTACTTTTGCGAGTATCACTGATTGGTTAGATGGATATTTAGCACGTACATTACGCCAAACAACGGCTTTAGGGGCATTTTTAGATCCCGTCGCTGATAAATTAATTGTAGCTATTGCATTAGTGATTCTTGTTGGAAGTACAGATTTAGCTTATTTAGCGATTCCTGCTGCCATAATAGTCGGTAGAGAAATTGTTATATCGGCATTAAGAGAATGGATGGCTGAATTAGGTAAACGAGCCAGTGTTGCTGTTTCATTTATAGGTAAAGTGAAAACAACACTTCAAATGGTAGCGGTTATTTTATTATTCGCTTATCAGCCAGGTAAATTTGTTGAATTTGGCTTGATAGGTTATTTATTATTAATCCTAGCAGCTATATTAACTTTATGGTCTATGATTTTATATTTAAAAACGGCATGGCCTGAAATAAAACCCATAAAAAGTTAATAAAATTGCCACTTCCCGCTTGACATCGAATATATGTACGATAGAATAGCGCTCATTGTTTGCGGGAATAGCTCAGTGGTAGAGCACAACCTTGCCAAGGTTGGGGTCGCGAGTTCGAATCTCGTTTCCCGCTCCAATTTTTATAATGGGCTGACGCAATAAGCAATTTTTTTGCTTTTAGTTTCTTTCCGGCTGGGTGGCAGAGTGGTCATGTAGCGGCCTGCAAAGCCGCGTACGCCGGTTCGATTCCGGCCCCAGCCTCCAATTGTTTTATGACAATTGCCCGGGTGGCGAAATAGGTAGACGCAAGGGACTTAAAATCCCTCGGGGGAAACCCCGTGCCAGTTCGAGTCTGGCCCCGGGCACCATCTTATTCCATAATTTTTATATTTTATAACAAAAGTGTTTCTATCCCTTTTTATAATAATTTTTTTTTGTTACGATTTACGTTTAAAATTTATTTATTGAGGGTTTTATGGCATTTGTTGTTACTGAAAATTGCATTAAGTGTAAATATACTGATTGTGTTGAAGTATGTCCTGTTGATTGTTTTTACGAAGGGCCTAACTTTTTAGTAATCAATCCTGATGAATGTATCGACTGTGCTTTATGTGAGCCAGAGTGTCCATCTAATGCTATTGTTGCAGAAGATGATTTATTACCTGAAGATCAATATTTCATTCAAATCAATGCAGAATTATCCAAAGAATGGCCTAATATTAATCAACGTAAAGCCCCATTATCTGATGCAGATGAATGGAAAGGGGTTCCTGATAAACTTAAATATCTTGAAAAATAACCTTAAGAATATTTTTTTATGAAAATACTCGCCTTAGATACTTCCACCGATGCATGTTCAGTGGCATTGTTAAATGATCAGCAGATTATAGAAGAATTTACCATTGTACCGCAAAAACATAGCCAATTAATTTTAACCATGATAGATAAAATTTTGGCGCAAGGTGAATATTCACTCACTCAAATAGATGCTATTGCTTTTGGAAGAGGGCCAGGAAGTTTTACCGGCATTCGTATTGCGGCAAGTGTCGTACAAGCATTGGCCTTTGGCCTTGATTTGCCTGTGATACCTATTTCTACATTACATGCGCTAGCACAAGGGGCAACGCGTGAATTTAATGCATTATCGGTTATGGCTATGATAGATGCTCGTATGAATGAAGTTTATTGGGCAACTTATCAGTGTAATGAAAAAGGCATCATGCATACAGTCATTAAAGAAGCGATTGATAAACCAGAGAAAATAAATTTAGCGAAACATCAGGCTCCTGTAACGGTTATCGGTAGTGGTTGGCTAGTTTATGAAACTATTTTACTATCTCATTATAAAAAACAAATAAAAGAAGGGTATCCGTATTTACCGCATGCTTATGATATTGCCTATTTAGCGAAAAATGCTGTTAATCCCATTGATTATGTTAAACCAGAAGATGCACTTCCTCTTTATTTACGAAATGACGTGGTACAAGCACCAACTCGTTAAGGAATTTCATTATGAAAAAGAATTTAATAGATATTTTAGTTTGTCCCCTTTGCAAAGGGAAATTGATTTATCACAAAAAAGAACAAGAATTAATTTGTCTTTTTGATAGATTAGCTTATCCCATTCGCCAAGATATTCCCATTATGTTACCAGAAGAAGCTCGCGCAATATCATTAGAAGAATACGAAAAAATAAAAAGTGAACATCGAGTTTAAAGATGTAATGTTTAGTTTTTATCATATAAAAATTAGCTAAAAGGGCAGTTAATTATCAACATTTTTTACTGTTTTCCATTTTAGAAAGTAATGCTATAACTTGATTCATTAACAGAAATAAAATAATTATTTTGCTTAGGGTTATACCGTATTGCATAAAACTTTTAACTATTGATACTACAGGGTAGTATTAACAGTGCTTATTTATTGATGCTTTATTTAACCAAGATAAACCGTTTGGAGTATTTATATGACTGTAATAGAAGAAATAGAAAATAAAGTACAAATAGAAAGTAACCAAGAGCTAATAACAGAATTGAAAAGCAGTATACAAGAGTATTCTGATCCAAATGATATTAAAGAATTTTTTGAGAGTAATCGAGATTATTTGTTAGAAAAATTTAAAAATGATAACCTATTTTGTGAGACTTTTTTAAATCTTAGTAATGATGAGAGTGTTAAATTGTTGGATAATTTAACGGTACCTGATAAACAAGATGATATGCAGAATACGCACATATTTATGATAAAACAGGCTTATAATGATTTTTCTAAATATAATAATGAAAGAAAATTAAATATTCCTCCATCCCAATTTATAGATATGATTCGCGCTATTTATTTTTGTTTTACAAAAGATAAACAGAAAAATAACAATGTTGAAAAGATAAATAACTTTTTAAGTGATTTACAAGTTGCGTTTAGCAAACTTGAGATTATAAATACTACAAAAGGGACTAGCAGGTTTCCGGAAAAGTTGGTGTCATTTTTTCCGTTACAAATGCAGCTTGTTGCTAAGCTGGGTAATGATATTTCTAGATACTCTGAGGATAAGAATGAAGCGATAAAAGAATCTCTTAAAATATTTTTAGCAAAAACAATTGATACAGTAATGCTGGATTATAATAAAAATATAAAAATGCTAACGCATACAGAAACAGCTGAGTTTGAAGATAAAATGAAAAATGAAATTCGGGATTTAGCGAAACAACAATTTAAGCATCGACATTGGGGTCGACGATTATTAGCCGATATACTTCAAATTATTACAGGGGTAATTATTTTTGTAGCTCCTGTTAGTTGTATGAGAAATCAAAGTCCTTTCTTTTCTCGAGCTAAAACGAATCGTCAAAAATTTTTAGAATCTTTACTTGATACGCCGATTGAAAGCACAAATGAAACTACCCCAATGCTAGGTAAGTAGTAATTACTAACTTTCTCTTGTTGTAAGCATTACATTTTTTTAAAGTTATTTTTATACTGATTCATAACCTGCATTCAAAACTCACATGAGCCAATTAAAATAGGGTTTTTGTGAGTTTTATCATTTTTTTATCTATTAATTAAAAAGAATTTCTTTTGAAAAATATTTTCTGCGAATAAAAATCACGATTAATCTTTTTTAAAGGACAATCGTGTTAAGTAAATCGTAAATAATGCTCAATTTAAATCTCGTTTTAGTTTTATTGAATTTAAATCAATACTGGCATTAAAGGATTGGGTAAGTTGATGAATGACAGGATCACTTTCTATGGCTGTGATAGCGACTTGTTGTTGTTCATTGAGTTTTTGTTTATTTAAAATGGCGGGAGTGGCTACTGTTTTATCAGAATTAATTTCAATAATTAATTTTATTTTTTTATTAAAATAATGATTAAAAGTTTGATTTAAATTTTCTTGTAATTTAGGTGTTAGAATAGCCCTACATGAAGTATCTAACATTAAATGTATTTTTCCTTCAGATATTTCTTTTAAAAAACAATGAGAGGCTAGGGTATAAGCTAAGCCACTTAAATTTAATTTGGCTAATAAATCAGACCATTCTATATCTTCAGAAGGATTTTTTTTTTCTAAAGCAATATCTGCTACTCTGGGTTGTTCTTCAAAAGTAGGTGTTGAAGGGGATGTCTGAAAAGAAAGCGTATTCTCTTTTTCTTTTTCTTTTTCTTTTTCTTTAACTGTATCTTTAGGTAGTATTTGGAAGGGCTTTACAGAGTTAGGGTAAAAAGAAAGCATCCGTAATAACGCCATTTCAAACCCAATGCGGGGTGTTGGTGCAAGGGGTAAATCACGTTTTCCAATCAACCCTATTTGATAAAAGAGTTGTAATTCTTCACCCGTAAGCTGTGTTGAATACTGCATTGCAAATTCATTTTTTCCTTGAGACGGAATAGCTTGTGCAATAGCAATTTCATGAAAACAAGATAAAAGATCAGATAAGGCTTGTGAAAAATCAATGGCATTTTCTGCCATGTTAAAACAGTTATTCATTAATCTTTCAGAATTATTTTTAACTAAAGCATCTATAATTTCCCAAATAACTTTTCTTTCAATAGTTCCTAGCATCCCACGTATCGCTTCTTCTGAAATTAAGTTGGGCGAATAGGCAATGGCTTGATCCAATAAACTTAACGCGTCTCTAACACTTCCATCCGCTGCGTCAGCAAGAAGATTTAAAGCATTAGGTTCAAAAGGAATTATTTCTTGGTTTAATATATGGCTAATGTATTTAGCTATTTGCTCGGATGGTAATTGTTTTAATTGAAATTGTAAGCAACGAGACAAAATAGTGATAGGTAAACGTTGAGGATCCGTTGTCGCTAATAAAAATTTCACATGGGGTGGCGGTTCTTCTAAGGTTTTTAATAGTGCATTAAAACTATGGCCCGAAAGCATATGGACTTCATCAATTAAATAAATTTTAAATCTTCCCTGTGTGGGTAAATAAGGAATATTTTCAAGTAAGTCGCGAGTATCTTCTACCTTTGTGCGAGACGCTGCATCTACTTCAATTAAATCAATAAATTTTCCTTCATCTACGGCTTGGCATATTTCACAATTCCCGCAAGGAGTTGAAGTAATCCCTTCTTTACAATTTAAACATTTTGCTAAAATCCGGGAAAGAGTTGTTTTACCAATGCCTCTTGTTCCAGTAAATAAATAAGCATGGTGCAAACGTTTATGGTCTAAGGCATTGATTAAAGCACGTAAAATAGGTTCTTGACCTACCATTTCTTTAAAATTTCGGGGGCGCCATTTTCGTGCTAATACTTGATGAAAAGAGGAAGTTAGAGGAGAAAATGGTTGTTCCATTTCCAATTTATCATCAATATTATTCATGAACTTACCGTATGTAAACATTGTAAGGTTTAAAGGGAGGCGGTTTATATCAGCCACACTTCGGCACATACCCGGGTTGCTACCGCTGCTTCCTTCCGGACCTGACGGGGTTTGCAATGGGACATTGCGTAGGGACCGATAAAACCGCCATAAACATTGTGTGCAGAAATGTGTAAGAAGAGTTTCATCATAAACTTAGTCGTTCATTCTAAAACAAATAGCTTGGAATAGTAAAGGATGTTTTTGAATTGTAATCAAAAATTAGGCATATTTTTATCATTTTCGGATGGATAGGCGTGAATAAGTAATGTCGTTCGATGAAGTATGGCATTTATATCAGCGTTAGGTTATCTTAGTTATTGTTTCACTATTTTAATCAGAGAGGAAAAAAACAGTGAAGAGTGATTTTTTTCAATATTTATCTCAACAAATAGAAAAGATTAAGGAAGAGGGTTTATACAAAAAGGAACGAGTTATTGATTCCCCACAACAAGCCGCTATTCATGTTTTGCTTCAATCTGAAAAAGTTTTAAATTTTTGTGCGAATAATTATTTAGGTTTAGCAAACCATCCTGATTTAATTACTGCAGGTAAAGAAGCATTAGAACGTTATGGATATGGAATGGCCTCTGTACGTTTTATTTGTGGTACTCAATCTATCCATAAAGCATTAGAACAACGTATTAGCCAATTTTTAGGTATGGAAGACACTATATTATATTCATCTTGTTTTGATGCAAATGGGGGATTATTCGAAACCTTATTATCAGAAGATGATGCAATTATCAGTGATTCCTTAAATCATGCGAGTATTATTGATGGTATCCGTTTGTGTAAAGCTAAGCGATTTCGTTATCAAAATAATGATATGCATGATTTAGAAGAAAAATTAAAGCAAGCAGAAAATTGTCGTTTTCGATTAATTGCAACAGATGGTGTTTTTTCTATGGATGGCATTATTGCTAATTTGCAAGCCATTTGCGATTTAGCCGATAAATATGATGCATTAGTGATGGTCGATGATTCTCATGCCGTTGGTTTTATGGGAGAAAAAGGACGAGGTACACCTGAATATTGTGGTGTCATGGGGCGTATTGATATTATTACTGGGACATTAGGTAAAGCATTAGGCGGAGCATCAGGTGGTTATACCAGCGCTAAAAAAGAAGTCATTGAATATTTACGTAATCGTTCACGACCTTATCTTTTTTCAAATACCTTAGCGCCTATTATCGTGAGTGCTTCAATCAAAGTGCTGGATATGTTGGAATCAAGTGATGCTTTACGGGTAAGCTTACATGAAAATAGTCAATATTTTCGTAAGCACATGGAAAAACTCGGTTTTACATTAATTCCAGGCGAACATCCCATTATTCCTGTTATGTTAGGTGATGCCGCATTAGCTTCTTTAATGGCAGATAAACTGCTTAAAGAAGGTATTTATGTCATTGGTTTTTCCTATCCAGTTGTTCCTCAAGGACAAGCGCGGATTCGAGTACAAATATCGGCGGCTCATACAAGAGAACATCTCGATAGAGCCATTATAGCATTTGCAAAAGTCGGAAAAGAATTAGGAGTTATTGTATGAAAGCACTCGGTAAATTAAATCCAAAACCCGGCCTATGGATGTATGATACTTCTATACCACAAATTGGACATAATGATGTATTGGTCAAGATACGAAAAACCGCTATTTGTGGTACAGATATCCATATTTATAATTGGGATGAATGGTCTCAAAAGACAATTCCTGTTCCTATGACAACAGGGCATGAATTTGTCGGTGAAATTGTTGAGTTAGGCAGTGAAGTCACAGGATTAAGTATAGGACAACGCGTATCGGGTGAAGGACATATAACGTGTGGACATTGTCGAAATTGTCGTGCAGGGCGCCGTCATTTATGTCGAAATACGCTTGGAATTGGTGTTAACCGAGAAGGTTGTTTTGCTGAATATTTAAGTATTCCCGCCGTTAATATTTTTCCTATTCCCAATGGAATTAGTGATGATATTGCTTCTATATTAGATCCTTTAGGAAATGCTGTACATACGGCTTTAGCATTTAATTTAATCGGTGAAGATGTTTTGATTACAGGAGCAGGGCCTATTGGTATTATGGCTGTCGCTGTCGCTAAACATGTTGGAGCTCGTCATGTTGTGATTACAGATGTTAATGATTATCGTTTATCATTAGCCCAAAAAATGGGAGCGACAAGAGTCGTCAATGTTAAAAATGAAAAATTAAGTGATGTCATGCATGATTTGGAAATGACGGAAGGATTTGATGTAGGTTTAGAAATGTCGGGTAATCCAAGTGCTTTTAATGATATGTTAAATAATATGAATCATGGTGGAAATATTGCGATTTTAGGTATTCCTCCAAGTGCAACTGCTATTGATTGGAATCAAGTAATCTTTAAGGGTTTAACTTTAAAAGGGATTTATGGCCGAGAAATGTTTGAAACATGGTATAAAATGGCTAGCATGTTACAAAGTGGTTTAAATATATTACCTATTATTACGCACCATTTTGATGTTGACGATTTTCAACGCGGATTTGATATTATGCGTAGTGGAAATTCAGGTAAAGTTATCTTGAATTGGATGATTTAAGCACACGCAATGATAAACTCCCATTCAGTCACTGATACGGGTAATATCGATAAGCGATTGCCCTTGCGTAACAAGGGCATTCCACTTAATTCAGTATATGTTCGCAATTCATTTAAACTAATTATTTGCGGGAATTGATTTTTAAATTTTATATCGACCATAAACCAACGCGGTTTTTCTGGCGTACTTTTAGGGTCAAAATAAGGGCTATGAGGGTCAAAGCAAGTAAAATCTGGATAAGCTTCTCGTACAATTTCAGCTATTCCTACTATGCCTGGAATAGCGCAATTTGAATGATATAAAAAAACCAAATCACCACACTGCATTTGATCTCGCATCATATTTCTGGCTTGATAATTACGAACACCATCCCAATGTATCGTTTGATTAGGGGAATAATATAAATCACTGATGCTAAATGTATCAGGTTCTGTCTTCATTAACCAATAAGATATAGACATAGGCTCTCTTGTTTTCCCTTAAAATTTTTCTTCTTCAACCGTATTTTTTTCTGTTTCCTGTTGCTCAGAAAAAATATCTTTTTTAGTGCTTTTAAAGGCGGGTAATGTTTTTTCTGTTAAAATTGTTTTTACATTAATGATGGAAGCAGGTAATGGTACACGCTCAATAATGCGATAAACAATGATCAATGTAAGTATAATGATGGCTAACCATAAGAGGGTGTTAACTAATTTCATCTTTTGCTACTCCTTTTTTTTTCGGCTCAGACCATTATGAGTTGAAATGTAATCAGTCTATTTATTAAAGTCACTAAAAAAATTTATTTCTAGTGCCAACATTCATTAATTGTTGCTGTACCCGATATATTTGTTTTCCCTAAGCTATTAAGGGTTAATATTCCGCATTTTTTGTCTTGAATTGCTTGTATTCCTTGAGGAATCGCTTTCAATAAATAGCCATCTTGTTGAAGTTCAATATCTAAAGAATAAAACCCCTGTAGTGTAAATTTATCAAAGCCTAATTGTTTTAATGTGACAGGATTATACGTCATATTTTCAGTATAAAATTGTTCTAAACTTTCTGCTAATGCATATAAAGTGGTTTTAGCTTCTAACCGACGGGTTTTAATTATATGTTGGACATATAAAGGGTAGCTTAGGCTGATAAGTATTCCCAAAATAGCCATTGTAATTAAAATAACGAGTAAGCTAAAACCACTTTTTTTCATAAATTTCCTAGAGATGAAAATTTAATTTATCTTCCGTATAGCATGAGATAAACCTAATTCACTGGCAAATTGATGTGCAAAAGTAGCACCAATTTTATTCGCTAATTGCTCAAAATAATTAGGTTTTACAGTATAATCAACGATATAATCATTTTTAAGAATTTCTCGGGCAACATAACCTGTGCTACCAAAATCATCAATCAAACCCATTTGTTTCGCTTGTTGTCCATCCCACGCTAATCCAGAAAATATTTCGGGTGAATTTTTTAAGCGATTGCCACGCCCTTTTTTTACACTTTCAATAAATTGTTGATGGACATTATCTAACATATTTTGCACAAATTGTTTTTCACCTGGCTTGATAGGCGAAAAAGGATCAAGGAAACCTTTGTGTTCACCTGCTGTAAATAAGCGGCGCTCTATTCCTAATTTTTGTAAAGATTGTTCAAATCCAAAGCCATCCATTAATACACCAATAGAACCCACAAGACTCGAAGGATTTGCGTAAATAGCATCTGCAGCAGAGGCAATATAATAAGCGCCCGATGCGCAAGTATCTACACATACCGCATAGACTTTAATATTTTTATGTAATACACGTAAACGTTTTATTTCGTCATAAACATACGCGGATTGAACTGGACTCCCGCCTGGACTATTAATTCGTAAAATAATTCCACTCGTGTATTTATCCTTAAAAGCTGCATTCAAACTACTGGCAATATCATCGGCATTTGCTCGTTCTTCTTGTGCAATGACGCCATGAATATCAATTAACGCCGTATGTGATTTTCGATGAGGTGATTGATTAAATGCACCTTCCGGTAACATAACAAAGAAAGCGCCAACAAAATAAAGAAAAAATAAAGTTTTAAAAAAAATACTCCAACGGCGATTACGACGTTGTTCAGTGATAGATGCTAATACTAATCTTTCTAACGCTTGGTTTTGCCAGTTTTCTTCTGGGCCTTGGGTTTTATCACTCATGATTTATCCTAGTCTTTGTATTAAAAGGAGTTTATTATAACTTGGATTTTATGAAATTAAATACTTTGTCAAGATACTGATACTTTAAAGTACGGTTATTGCGAGTATTTATCCTTAATATCCATTTGTGATAAGGAAATATTTATGTTGTCCAAGATTCGTTCTTTTGAGGATAAAGTCCCTGATATCAATGATAGTGTTTATATTGATCCTACCGCGGTAATTATTGGTGATGTAATCATTGGGAAAGATTCATCTGTTTGGCCCACGGTTGTTATTCGTGGTGATGTGAATTATATCCGTATAGGTGAAAGAACAAGTATTCAAGATGGTAGCATATTGCATGTAACCCATTCAGGACCCTTTTCATTAACAGGTGCTTCATTACATATTGGAAATAATGTAACCATTGGTCATAAAGTGATATTACATGGTTGCACAATTGGTGATTCTTGTTTAATAGGAATGGGATCAACGATTTTAGATGGCGCTATTATCGAGTCACACGTTTTAATTGGTGCAGGTAGCTTAATTCCTCCCGGTAAAATAATTAATAGTGGGTATTTATGGTTAGGGCAACCCATTCAAAAAATTAGACCTTTAACAGAAGAAGAAATATTCTTTTTACAATATAGTGCTGACCATTATGTGAAATTAAAAAATCGTTATCTTAAAGTATGATAAATTTATTTATCATTTTGTGAAATTACTATATAGATTTAAAAACTTTTATATAGGTATTCAAGCTTTTATTGAGCGATGACAAGTATTATTTTTTTACAGGCTATGCTTACGTATTGGCGTATAAATATATAACTTTACTGAAAATCAACGTTAAATAGTTTTTTATTAATTTAAGCTAGATCAGAGATATTCACTATAAAAATGATAGACGGATATAAAAGAACATGTTAAGCTGTTTTAGCTGTATCATTTTATAGTGATTCAACTTCTATATTCTTCTCTATATATTAAATTAATCGGAATTTCCCACTTTTACTAACTTTCCATAAAACTAAATAATTATGTCTATGAATTTAACAGAATTAACTGATCTAACGAAACTTAAAAAAATACCTGCTTTAAATTTAATTGATATTGCCAAAGCATTGGGAATAGAAAATATTGCCCGTTTGCAAAAAAGTAATATTATCTTTACCATTTTAAAGCATTTAGCTAAAAATGGTGAAGCAATATCAGGAGAAGGTGTATTAGAAATTTTACCTGATGGTTTTGGCTTTTTACGCTTTTCTGAAGCGTCATATTTAGCAGGCCCAGATGACATTTATGTTTCTCCTAGCCAAATTAGACGATTTAATTTGCGTACGGGTGATACCATTCTTGGTAAAATAAGACCACCCAAAGAAGGAGAACGTTATTTTGCTTTACTCAAAATTGATGAAATCAATTTTGATTCTCCTGCCAGTATAGAAAATAAAATTGCTTTTGAAAATTTAACCCCTCTATTTCCACAACAGTCACTTAATTTGGAAATTGGAAATGGTAGCACAGAAGATTTAACTCCTCGCATTATTGAATTAGTCGCTCCTGTAGGTAAAGGACAACGTGGTTTAATTGTTTCTCCACCCAAAGCGGGTAAAACCATGATGTTACAAAGTATTGCTCATTCAATAGCACATAACCATCCCGAAGTTTATTTAATTGTATTATTAATTGATGAACGTCCTGAAGAAGTCACTGAAATGGAACGTTCCGTTAAAGGTGAAGTCATCGCCAGTACCTTTGATGAGCCGGCAACACGTCATGTACAAGTTGCTGAAATGGTTATTGAAAAAGCGAGACGCTTAGTCGAACACAAACGTGATGTGGTTATTTTATTAGATTCAATCACGCGGCTTGCGCGAGCTTATAATACCGTGATACCTGCATCAGGAAAAGTATTAACAGGTGGTGTTGATGCAAATGCTTTACAACGTCCTAAACGTTTTTTTGGTGCTGCACGAAATGTTGAAGAAGGTGGAAGTTTAACGATTATTGCAACGGCGCTTATTGATACAGGCTCCAAAATGGATGAAGTTATTTATGAAGAATTCAAAGGAACAGGGAATATGGAATTACACCTTGACCGACGAATTGCTGAAAAACGAGTTTATCCAGCCATTAATATTAATCGTTCAGGTACTCGCCGTGAAGACATGCTAGTACAAGCCGATGATTTACAAAAACTATGGATATTACGTAAAATATTACATCCTATGGATGAATTAGCTGCTATGGAATTTTTAATGGAACGCCTTAAGAATATGAAAACCAATGAAGAATTTTTCGATGCAATGAAACGTTCATAAAATAAAATCATCATAGGGTTATAAAGTGACTATTGTTTCTTATGTGCATGGATAATTATGAAATATTATGATTTACGTGAATTTATAAACCAACTTGAAAAAGAAAATGAATTAAAGCGTATCTCATTATCCATTGACCCCTATCTTGAAATCACAGAAATTTGTGATCGTACACTGCGTGGCAGTGGTCCTGCTTTATTATTTGAGCAAGTGAAAGGTTCTTCTATCCCTGTTTTAGCTAATTTATTCGGTACTGTTAACCGAGTGGCTTATGCCATGGGAGAGAAGGATGTCAATTCACTTAAAGAAATTGGGCGTTTATTAGCTTTTTTAAAAGAACCCGAACCCCCCCAGAGTTTACGGGATGCGTGGCAGAAACTACCTATTTTCAAACAAATTTTAAATATGGCAGCTAAAGTCATTGAAACAGCCCCTTGTCAACAAAATATAGCTGGCGAAGCAAATACGGTTGATCTTTCATTTTTACCTATACAAACATGTTGGCCTAATGATATTGCACCCTTAATTACGTGGGGATTAGTTATTACCCAAGGCCCTTATAAAAAACGCTATAATTTAGGAATATACCGGCAGCAAGTATTAAGTAAAAATAAATTGATTATGCGTTGGTTGCCACATCGGGGAGGCGCTCTTGATTTTCAAGAATGGCAAAAAGCTTATCCTGGAAAACCATTTCCTGTTGCTGTTGCATTAGGAGCAGATCCCGCAACCACCTTGGCTGCGGTAACACCTATCCCTGATACTTTATCTGAATATGCATTTGCAGGTTTATTACGAGGGACAAAAACCGAAATTGTAAAATGCCAAACACATGATTTATATGTTCCAGCAACAGCAGAAATAGTTTTAGAAGGTTATATTTATCCTGATGAAATGGCGCCTGAAGGTCCTTTTGGTGATCATACTGGCTATTATAACGAAGTTCAGGAATTTCCTGTTTTTACGGTAGAAAAAATAACGCATCGTAATTCCCCTATTTATCATAGTACTTATACGGGTAGACCCCCCGATGAACCCGCAATTTTGGGTGTTGCATTAAATGAAGTATTTATTCCCTTATTACAAAAACAATTTCCAGAAATAGTGGATTTTTATTTACCCCCCGAAGGTTGTTCTTATCGAGTCGCTGTTATTACCATAAAAAAACAATATCCAGGACATGCAAAACGTATCATGATGGGGGTTTGGTCATTTTTACGTCAATTTATGTATACAAAATTTTTAATTGTGACAGATGATGATATTAATGCCCGTGATTGGGCTGATGTTATTTGGGCTATGTCTACCCGTATGGATCCTGCTAGAGATTCTTTAATTATCGAAAATACCCCCATTGATTATTTAGATTTTGCTTCTCCTGAATCCGGTTTAGGTTCTAAAATAGGATTTGATGCAACCCATAAAATTGGCGCTGAAACTCACCGAGAATGGGGTATCCCAATTACAATGACACAAGAAATTAAAAATCGCATTGATGAACTTTGGGATGATTTAGCGATTTTTTCTCGCTCATCATCTTTTAAGAGGGATTAAATATGAATTTAAGTAATAACCATTTACTTCTATCTCCAGAAAAATCTATTTATCCTCTTAAACAAGTAGCTTACAAAGTTGAAATGCTTAATCAATTAACTTCAACTATCTATCAAGTTTTTTTGCTTCCACTTACTGAAGAAAAAATACAATATCAAGCAGGACAATATTTAGAAATTGTAAGCCCAGATGGTATTGCTCGCCCTTTTTCTATTGCAAATGCACCTGTCAAAAATGGATTAATAGAATTACATATTCGGCATTTTCCTGGTAATCCTTATACCGAACAAATTATTAAACAAATAACTCAAACAGGGATAGTGAATATCAAAGGTCCTTATGGAAAAATGATTTTACATACTGAACCTAATTACCCTTTTATTTTTATTGCAGGGGGAACAGGTTTTGCACCTATAAAAGCGTTAATTGAATCTTCCTTAATGCATTTCCCTGAGAAATTAATGTACTTGTATTGGGGAGTGAGAACATTAGAAGATTTATATTTAGCGGATCTTCCAAAACAATGGATTAATTTACAGCCTCACTTTAAATTTATCCCTATTATTTCTACTCAACTTGAAGATTTAACCTGGCAGGGAAGACACGGTTTTATTCATGACGTGTTACTCACTGACCATAGTGATTTAGCGCACTTTCATATATATGCCGCAGGTCCTACTGAAATGGTTTATTCTATTTTGCATGAATGTAATAAAATTGGCTTAAATAAAGATTTAATGTATTCTGATGTCTTTAATACTCAATAGTAACTATTCGTAATTTTATTTAAATAAATTATTCAATCCATGAATAATATATACACTATACTAAAACTTAATACATTAAATGATTGATAAGTGAGAAAAACCTATGGGTAAAGAAAATTTTATTGATCCATCAAGAAAAAAAAATCTACTATCACAGCCATTAAGCGATGCGCTAACCAATGTTAGCAAAGGGACTCCTCCTATGCTGAATTTTAAAGGATATATGGAAATAGTATTAACAAATTGGGCTAAAAATTCACCTCAACATTATGAATATAAAAATAATATTTTTTTTCAAAAAATCACCCGAAATAAAGAAAATATAAATGAGAAAAAAATATTGTTTCGTTTGTCTGATGATTCAATTGAATGTTTTCTTTGGAAGGGTTCAGATAGTTACCCGCAAGTTGCTGATTTAATTCTTAATATTCCAAAAGATAAAATGCCTTCAGAAATTATATTAAGCGGAAATTCCACTCAAGATTGTGCTGAACTCGCAAAAACGTTGAGAGGAAAAGGGATACAAATAAAAATCACCATTCAAACTTATGATGAATCCAATAAATTACAGAGATACGAGGTTAATCTAGACGGTGAAGTATGCGCTAAAGATGATTATCTTGAGAATGATATTAATAATATTGAAAATCCTGAAACTCTAAATCCTTGATGAAAGAAACAATGCTCTCTAAAATACGTATTGCAACACGAAAAAGCCCATTGGCACTTTGGCAGGCAGAATATATTAAACAGCAACTTAATCGTCTCGCCCCTCATATTAATATTGAATTACTTCCTATTACGACAGAAGGCGATAAATTATTAGGTACTCCTTTAGCGGTATTTGGTGGGAAAGGTTTATTTGTAAAAGAATTAGAACAAGCTTTATTAAATAAACAAGCTGACCTTGCTGTACACAGTATGAAAGATGTGACTATGTTTTTCCCTGAAGGTTTAATCTTAGCCTCCATCTGTGAACGTGAAGATCCCCGAGATGCTTTTATTTCCAATCTTTATAAAACATTGGACGATATCCCTTCTGGTGCTGTACTCGGTACAGCAAGTTTACGAAGGCAAAGCATCCTTAAGCATTTACGTCCAGATTTGCAGGTCGCCTGTTTACGAGGTAATGTTAATTCAAGGCTTGCACGCTTAGATCAAGGAGAGTTTGCTGCAATTATATTAGCTTCGGCAGGTATGTCGCGCCTCGGTTTTTTTGAACGTATTAATGATTATTTTGATCCTGATATTTTTATACCTGCTGTAGGCCAAGGGGCAATTGGTATTGAATGCCGTGGAGATGATAATGAATTGATAGATTTATTAAAAAAACTGAATCATACTTCTACTGAAATTTGTGTTATGGCAGAAAGAGCAATGAATGAAGCATTGATGGGTGGATGTCAAACACCAGTTGCTGCTTACGCTAAAATTACAAATACAGAAATAGTAATAAAAGGCTTAGTTGGAAAACCCGATGGTTCCCTATTATTAAAAGATGAAGTCAAAGGCCCTATTCATACTGCTGAAAAATTAGGCATACAGCTTGCTCAAAAATTAATAAAAAAAGGAGCGCAAGATATATTAAAAGATATCTATACACTTAATGGCAAATAAACTCTTCAATCGTCAATTTTTATTGACGCGTCCGCTACATCAAGCAAAACCACTTTTTGATTTAATTCAAAAAGAGGCAGGTATTCCAATTTTATTTCCCACACTTGAAATTATTTATTTAAATGATACTTCTTATTTATCAAGCCTTTTTGAAAAAATGGAAAAAGTTTCTTATGCCCTTTTTTTAAGTGCTAATGCGATTTCTTCTATAGTATTGTCTAAAAATCATTCACATTGGTTGAATAAATTAAAACAATTTTCATTGATTGCCATTGGTGAAGGAACGCGTAAGGCTTTATTAGCGCATGACTTAATACCGGAAATTTTATCAACAGTTGATTCATCCAGTGAGGGTTTATTAGCATTGCCTGAATTACAACAAGTCCATCAAAAAAAAATCGCTATTTTTAAAGGCGAAGGAGGGCGAAATATATTACCGACAACATTAAAAGAAAGAGGCGCGAATGTTATTGAAGCTAATGTTTATCGGCGCCAAAGTCCTGCTCAACAAATTGATCAACAATGGATTAATCAACAATTAAAAAAAATGGATGCCATTATTATCACGAGTGGAGAAAGTTTAGAAAATTTATTTAAGCTTATACCCAATAATGCTTTACTTCCCACCCTCACTTTTATTTTTGTTAGTCAACGTATCGCTAAAATGGCTGAAAGTTTCAGTATTAAAAAGTATTTAATTGCTAAAAATGCTTCTGATAAAGCCATTTTTGACATACTAATTCAATATTTCGGAAAATAAATACACAGAGATACTATTTTTTCTTAAATAATCAAATAAGTATGTAAGACATTTTTGGGTTATTATTTAAAAATATAAGCAGAAAAAAAATATCCAAAATTTATTCTATAATAAATAATACTATAACGGAATTAATTAGGAAAAATAATGACTAAAAACAAATCGACAAAAGATAGCAAATTAACGCTAACTAGCAATAGCAATAGCAATAGCAATAGCAATAGCAATAGCAATACATCTACAGATACAAAAACCACACAACTCTCTTCTGACAATAAAATAAATCAAAACAGCAAACCTAAACCAAAAAAATATTGGTTTAGTTATCAATCTGCAATAGAGAAAACGTATATTTCGTTAAGTAATGCTTATCCTGGTGAACCACTCACACTATCTTATAATCATGAGGATAAGTATTTTTTGTTAGAAGAAAAAGAAATTTGGAAGAAGTTAAAGAAATTACGAAAAGAATCACTAGTAGAAAATTTAATAAGCAAGAGTAGTACAAATGCAAATGATATAGCCATTCAAGAATTTCACTATAAATGGTTAACTGAGCTATATAAAAAAATTAAGAAAGAAGGAATTAATGAAGCGCGTAAAAAAGAATTAAACGACAATCCAGACGCAGCCTATCGATTTTTAATACGTGCTATGAATGAAAATGAAATAGATATAGGTATAAATCTTTTACAACAAATCAATAACGTAGATCAATTTCTTAAATCAAGAATTTCATCTCCAAATGAATTTATTGTTTTACAGCGTCCACATGAAAATGAAACAAAAATAATTCATCCTGCAACCTATGCTATAAAAAATAATACGGTTTTTTTATTAGAGTTCTTTCGAAACTAGCAATTACGAAAAAAAGAGGGTAAAAAGATACTTTTGTAAGGAAGTATTTTGAAAT
>CBCSKA010000041.1:0-5567 GCA_965140885.1 Legionellaceae bacterium
CAACCACAAGATTTAACCGATATAACTGAAAAAGTGTTAAGAGAGCTTTGTTAGCATCTATGTGATTTTTGCTATAGCACCTTTTTAATTTTTTAATATTAGATTAATTTTAGCTGATTATTATTTAGTTTTCCAAAAACTTCTGAAATTAAATGCAGCAATAAAAATAACAAAAACAGATATCAACAGATATTAACTGATACATCTATATATCAGTATGGGTAATAATCTTGGTAAAATTTAATTTCTTCTTTTTTCGATTAGTTTATCCTCTTTGCAAATACTGATAAAGAGTTGGCTTAGAAATTCCCATCATTTGACAAATTTCGTTGATAGAATGTTCTTTCGATTCATAAAGCTTTTGTACTAATTGGCGTTTATTCGTTTCTAGTTTTTAGGACGACTGCCTTGTCGTCCACGCGATCTGGCGGCTTCAAGTCCGGCATTCGTTCTCTCGCGAATAAGATTGCCCTCAAATTCTGCCAGTGCACCAAAAATATGAAAAATTAGCTGCCCAGTTGATGTCGTAGTATTAATCGTTTCTTGAAGACTTTCAAAACCAATACCGGATGTATTTAATTCATTCACCCATTCCAGCAAATGTTTTAACGAACGCCCTAGCCTGTCTAATCGCCAAACTACGAGTGTATCGCCTTCGCGTAATACTTCGTTTAATTTTCTAAGCCCCGGTCTATCAGATACTGAACCGCTAACTTCATCCGCGATGATTTTTTCACAGTCCGCTTTTTTTAAAGCATCTAATTGTAAATCTAAATTTTTCTCTAAGGTAGAAACGCGCGCGTAACCAATTTTCATAAAAAACGTCTCAAAAGTTAAATAAGTCAACCGCGTAGCGTATATAATTAACGTTGTTTTATTTGCTCAGATTCTTTACCTCATAATTCCTTTAAAATGGTTGTCTATAATCTTTCTTTTTAGCCGTCTCGAAACTGACCGTTTTCTTTACTCTACTTAAAAGGGTAATTAAAATTTTTCGGGCACACGACTAGCAACGACGGTAGTTTTTCTTGGATTGCTGACGCAAAAATAATTAATGAATTTTGAACAAAATATTTATTGAGTATGCTAAACAATGTTGCTGAGCATTACAGTTAACCATGGCTACCTACATTCAAATTTCACGCATTCTGAATGTAGATAGGAATGAAATTCATGACAGATTTATTAATTTTGATATGAAATCGATAAGGGAGAACTTAATTTTTTTTCATGTAAAGCTTCTACATTCTCAATGGCTTTTTTTATGAGTATAATTTTATCTCTTGGAGAAGGCTCTTTTGAGCCTCCAAAAAGTTTTGTTTTAGTGTCAGAAATTAATTGGCTAACAAAACCTAATACAGTTTTACGCGGATCAACTTCATCAAGATTAGCATAAGCTTGATATTGTCTATAAATAGGTGTGAAATTTTCATTTTCTTTTAAAAAATTAAGTTCCGCTTCAATACAGCTAACACGATTATCTTTTTTATCATGGGGAAAGCAGCATTTAGTAACACGTTTATTAACTCTGTTGATAATCCTGATGGCACCGTCAACTTAATTGTTAAATCAAATTAAAAAAACACTTTATTCCCATTATAACGATAATACTTAAATAAAAATTCCACTTCTATGTACAAGTTTGCTAATTTCTAGATAAAATTTTCCACATTATGTTGCTTTGATCAGTTAAGTTGACGGTGCCGTTGCAAGCATCAACAGATCCTGCTAAAACTTTGGTATATCACTTTACTCAACAAGTTGACGATGCCATAAATATTACTTAAGAAAAAATTTAAGAACTATTTTATAATTAATTTAAATAAAAAACTAAAGATGATTTTTCACTTTCATTAGCCGAAGTTTCATTCCCTGCTCCCTGTTTTTGATTTAGCTGAGATTTAGATTCTAAGTTAACGGGATTATTTATTATTTCATTTAAAATTCTCCACATATTATTTAAAATTTCAATTATTTCTTTCGATTCAGTTTCAGGAGAAAACACTTCATATTCATTTATTATCTGCATTAGCTCATTCTTGATTTCATAAATTTTTTCTTCTTCTAATTTAGCTTTTGAAGAGAACAAACTATGTTTATTTGATATTTCTTTTTGCGCATACTTAATTTTTGTTTCCTTATTAGGCTTAAATATTTTTTCTAATAATTTTTTAGTTTCTTTGCTCTTCTCGGTTGAGGAAAATAAATCAAATTTATTTATAATCTCTGTTATTGCTTTCATAGTGGATCTATTTTTTATTCTTTGTACATCTGTTTTTTTGATAAGATAATCCAATTGAAACTGAGGGATACTCGAAGAGAAAGTTATACATGCTTTTATTGTAGGGTAATTTTTATTAATAAATGTTTTAAATTCATTTTTATTAAAAACTTCTGAAACATATAAAGCACTTTCTAAACCTTTGTCGACTTTGATTTTGGAATTCTTTAAGATATTTTTGAAAAAAACCATATTGTTTTTTCCTACACAAACTGCAAGTGGTGATATTCCATCTGTTCTTGTTAAATTGGGATCAGCATTATATTTGAGTAAAAGTGTAACAACGTCAGCCATATTATATTGGCAAGCAAAAGCTAAAGGAGTACCTTCATCATATAAAACTCCTTGTTTTTGATTAACGACTGCATAGGCATATTGCGTTTTTTTTAAAAATTTTTCAGCCATTTCAATATCAGATTGGCGAGCTTCATTCAATAAAATATTAGCAATAGCTGTAGCTCCAAAATGATCTTTTACAATAGGGTTAGCATTAGCTTCTAATAAACTAATCATCATGTCAGTGTGTCTTTCATTACATGATTGTATTAACAGGGTTTGCCCGTTTTCATTTTTAAGCTCAGGGTTTGCGCCATATTTTAATAATATTTTAAATATAGGGAGTAAATTATTTTGAAAAGCATAATTCAAAGGGTATTCATAAGTGTTTTTGTATTTAAATTTTGTATTTAAATCTATATTTTTTACTTCTTCCAAAATTACTTCTAAAATATCTGCTTGTTTATTTACAATAGCAAAACTAACATTGGTTAAAAAATCTGAATTTAATTTAGCTACAGATATTAACTTTTTCAGTTCATCTTTTGTTATATTTTTATAACTGTTAACAAAAAGAATTATTTTAGTAAGTGTTTGCCTAGCTTCTTTTTCAAGTTCACGAATTCTGGTAATACTAGTAAGAAAATCATTATTATTCACAGTATATTTCAACAATTCTGTTTGAAACTCATATTCTTTAATTATTGCTTGATAAGTATTCTTTATCTTTGATGAATGCAACTCTTCAATTTTCTTTTGTATTTCCTCTTTTTTATTTTTTTCTTCCTTGGTTTGTGAATCACTGTTTTTTTGGTTTTTATAAATATTCACTTCAGAATTATTTTCTATTGTTAACGTTAAATTATTTTCATTTTTTAATTGTTTTTCATTTTCTAATTCACGTAATTTATTTTCAATACCTGTTAAATAGATTTCAAAAATACTTGAATCAGTATTACTTTCTAGAATATTGAAAATTTGAATTAAATTAATAAAGCTTATCAATTCATTTAAATCTTTTTTGTAATCAATATAACAGGAAATTTTCTCCTGAAGAGATACTTCCGCGTCTAGCAATTTACTTTTTTCAGTAAGCTTATATAAGTAATCGTTAAATTTCTTGTCATATTGTTCAAACTGTTTTTCACAAATAGTTTTGGTTATATTTCTAAATGACCAAGTAGCGTTAATACAAAAATCTTTTATTGCAAATTCTTCAAGTTGAATAACTTGTTGTGATTCATCTTTTAGATTGAGGAATATAAAATTACCATAACTATCAAAAAAAGCTCTTGCAACTATTCTTTTAGTTAATTCTTTTTCATTTTCAACTCTTTTAGTTACAAAATTAACCGTAATATGAAATTCAGCATTCTTATCTGATTCTCGCAAATCTTCGCAAATACTAATATGGTAATCTTCTACATAAAAAAAAGTAGATTGGATTAAAATTGGTTTAGAAACTTTTTCTACAAAAGTCAACATATAGTAATTTATGTTATTACTATTAATTGAATTTTTAATATGATAATTTCTTATTAATAAATTTTTATGATCTTCCGCAAGTGTTTTTTGTATTAAATTATATAGTTTATTTTTCATTTTTTGCTCCTTTAAATTTCTGTATTGACGTAAAAAATTAACAAGTATTTGCTATTAAAGTTTGATAGAAATAATTCTTTGATTATTCTAATTTATCTTACATGCTAAATGGTTTTGTCACAAAAAGTTTTTGTTTGAGCTATGCTTAGAAATATTCGAAAATGTAGAAGAAATGCTGTTGTATCGTGGCATTGTCGTTAGCTAGGAAACGATACGTGAGTGGGGTCTGAAATTTGGCCAACACTATGCCAATAGCATCAAAAAAAGAGCCCCTAGGCCCGGCGATAAATGGCATCTGGATGAAATGTGCATTGTTATCAATAAACAAAAACACTGGCTTTGGCGAGCGGTTGACCAGGATGGTTATGAGCTAGATATTCTATTGCAATCGCACCGAAATAAAAAAGCCGCTAAGCGGTTTTTCAAGAAATTGCTCAAAGGCTTACGGTATGTTCCTCGTGTAATCGTGACGGATAAGCTTGCCAGTTACCCAGCAGTTAAAAAGAAGATACTGCCTTATACCGAGCATCGCCAACATAAAGGGCTTAACAATCGAGCTGAAAACTCACATCAACTCACGAGACAGCAAGAAAAGCAGATGCGGAAATTCAAATCGACAAAACATTTTCAACGGTTTTTATCCCTACATGGGCAAGGTTATAATCTGTTTCGTTCTTGGCGTTACAAAAATGCCGCTAACGATAGAAGATACATTCTTCAAAATGCGTTTCAAATTTGGAATAATATTGCTTTACAGGTGAAGTCTATCAAAAATTAACAGAAAACCTTTATTTTAGGATTTTATTGTCAATTTTATAACAAGTTGACGGTGCCACTTTACCCCCGGTAAAAAATTAAAAGACCGCATTAAATAAACAAGGGAAATTTTATATCTTTCGGCATTAGGTGTTTATTTAGATAATCTCTAAAATCCAACGATCTTAAAGTATTTATTAATGGTTCTCATTTTCTTTGAAACGTTACTCATTGCTACCTAAATATTTACCATACCCCTTTATAGGTAAGTTTCTAGCGGGAAATATTTTATACAGTGAAAAAAGGCTTCTTTCTTTTAAAAAAAAACAATAAAAAAATGAAATAAATATCTTTTATGTTTATCAGCGTTCACGTAACGCTATTGGTTCCGAACAGATAATTTTTTTAAAAGTCAGGTTATCCACAGATTTTGTGGATAACCACGTGGGTGTCTTGTGAAGAAATTTAAAAAGGGATTTTTTTTCTAAGAGAAAGAAGAATTGCAAGTACGTTGGTTACGTTTTAACCAAAAAAAGACAAAAAAAATTCACACCGTGTAGCCTTAGAAAAAAAAGACGATAGTGTCGCCATTTTTGAGGCCCCTTTTGGGACATCCAAGTCCCCAAAAGGGACAAAAATTGTCGACAAGTAT
>CBCSKA010000042.1:0-5378 GCA_965140885.1 Legionellaceae bacterium
CGGCAAAACATCCGGTACTACGGTCTACCAGGGACTATCGGCCTCGCTCCTTCGTCGCTTCCTTGGCCGACAGCGAGCGTTTGTTTTTCTAACAGTTGTTCATAAATAAAATTTTGACAATTTAATATATTTTTTTCTGTTTTCTTATAATAAGTATTAAATTTTTCTAAAAAATATACTTTTGCTGATTCTCTATATGTTTCTGAGTAAAATACTTCTACTGTACCCGATCCTTTTTCCCTTAAACGATATAAATAATTTTCTTCTTTTGCAGATTCAGCTTTTCTGCTTGAAGCAAGGTATAAACCATAACTTGTAAATTCAGGTAACCATCGAATATCTGTATTTTTTTTATCAGAGCCTTCCATTTTACTAAAACTTTTAAGTATATTGGTAACAGCTCGATTATTTGTTGATGCCGCGACAATAATAGGTGGGGGAAGTTTTTGAATTGCGGCACTTATCCATTTTGTTGCGATAATACTTGATAATAAACTAGTTTTACCAGTACCAGGAGGACCATGAATAGTAAAAATTTCATTATTAGCTTCATCAAAAAAATAACTTAAACTAATACGCTGTGTTAATGATAATGGATATATATTTTGCATTTGCCCTAGATGAAATTTATTTAATATTAAAATTTCTTCCGGCTTTTTATCCGTAACATGTTCCTTATCGGTTAAAGAACAAAATTGTTTTAACAATGTAGGAATTTTTTTATTCTTTGAGTAAATATATTGATCGTATGTTGATATAATATTTTTTATAGCATCTAAGAATAATTCACCTATAGGGAAAATATAGCCTTCTTTAAGCAATAAATAATGTTGCTGAAAAAAATTGTCTTCTTTATTATCTAAAATTGAGTTAAATAAATCTTCTCCAAATGAAAATATTTTTTTCCAAGTAATATTTTCTTGGCAAAATAAATTTTCATTTTTTACATAAAAACTATCTACCTGTGCCACATCACCAATAATAGGAAAAGCAATTGAATTGTTTATTCCTTCATTTGGCGTAAGACACCGGCGATCTATCCAAGGAAAAATATTTTCTTCACACGGAATCAATTCTCCATCTCTTTTTAAAGTAGCAGCTATCCATAAGGGAAATATTTTATTTGTGTTATTCTCTTCGTTGATTTTTTTTCCACTATTATAATTTTTTATTGATGTATAAGGTGCAATAATCACTAATATTTTATCAATATATATTTCTTTTTCTTTTACTTCTTTACGATATTTCGATTTTTTTTTATATTTTTCCTTTAATTTATTTTCCGCATCTTCGAAGAATTTATCTATACTCTTTTGTGGCAATTTCCCATTACTAAAAATTTCCCAACTAAATTTTATTGCAGATTTCATTTTTTCGATTGGGAAACCTATTTTTTCAGCATCTGCCAAAGAATTTCGCCAATATTTTATTACTTGTTTTACAATTGTAGAAGATGATGAATATTCAAGTCTTTCTTGTATATTATTCGTTTTATTTAATTCTTTTTCATCATCAGAATAATTTTCAATATTCAAAAACTTTATACGATTTTGTATTGCGGCAAGTGATCTTTTCAATAATTCAGAGATTTTAGAAATTGAAAAACCAGTAGTATAGAGTTCTCGAAGTAATGTATCTTCTTCTTTAATCCATCCAATATAAGAGCGTAAATGTTTTTTACGTGCCTGCAAAATTACCTTTTCAGTTTTATTATCTGTTTGTGGTAAAGTTTCAATAATTTTTTCTAGAGTTGATATATCCATATTTTTGATTAATCCATTGTGATACTTCTAATTAAGCAAATTTCTTATATAACTTTTTCCATAATAACAAAATTATTTTGTACAAAAATTATAGTATACTTTTATTTTTAAAAATCATGGAAGTGACATTATTTAATTTATAAATTAAATGATAAAAATAACATTCAAATAACAGTAATTATAACTTTTGTTGAGCAAATAAAGTACCCTATTTTAAAATATTGATACGAAGGATCAGATATGCTTACTAGGATGAATAGCCGCTATACAATTATTATTTGCCTTATTTTTTGCTTATTACTATTAAATTCAATTGCTTACGCCACAGAAAAAAGTGTTGCTATCGTTATTAACACTAAAGGTTCCGTTGCTGCGTCTGATAATAAAAATAAAGAGCGAATTCTCAAACGTGGTTCTCCACTATATTCTGGTGATACAATTTCTACTAATCAAGAAGGGGAAGCACAAATACGCTTTTCTGATGGCGCATTAATTGTGATCAAACATGCTTCAACTTTTAAAATTGATCATTATTCTTATAAGCAAATGGGTAAAACTAATTCTAGTCATATTAGTTTACTCAAAGGGCAATTTAGAAATGTTTCGGGTGCACTTGCAAAAGAAAATCCTAAATCAGCTATTTACAAAACACCCACTGCTACGATTGGTTTACGCGGCACGGATCACGAAGAATCTATTACAGTAGATGAAGAATTATTTCGAGTCGTATCAGGAAGTATAGAAGTTGAATTGGGTGATGATGAAAGTCGTATACTCGAAGCCGATGAAGTTCTAGGTATAGATTTAGATAATTTAGAATTTGAAGAAATTGATAATGATGATCCGCGTTTGGAAGAATTAAGCATTTCTATACCCACTGAAGAAGATATCGAACAAGTATTAGAAGAAAACGAAATCATTGATAATGATTCAACACAAACAACGACTGATGAAGCGCAAGTTACTGAGGAACAAGATACGCAAACTGCTAATGATAATAATGAGACTGATAGTTCTGATTCTACTGAGGATAATACAGAAATTAATAAAGATTCAATGATAGATGAAGAATAAAAGCCAACAGTTTCTATTTTTATTCGAGCAAAAAATAAATTTGTTTAAACTTTTTAGATTAAGTGACTAGAAAAATTGACTATATTTATTCTTCTTTCAAATTAATTTTAGAATTATTAACGGTATCTCTTTAAAATTTGCACAATTTAAAGAGATATATAAATCAATTTATGCCTACTTCCTCAAAACATATCCTAAATTAAAAGCATCCCTTATTTTTTATATAAAATTTTGTTTTTTTAATTAAAAAAAGAAAAAGGCTTTTAAACAATAGCTTTTGTAAAAAAATCTATTTTTCCAATTTATTCTATATTTCAGGCATAGTTTAACGATAAAGAGATAAAAGTTTTACCTAATAATTTATTAATAAAAGTCTGCTAGATTATCTAATAAGGGTTAAATAAATACAAAACTTAAATAAGAAATAATTTATGAAAATAAAAACAATTTTATCACCATCACAAGCCATATTGTTATTAATAGATAATTATAAAAATGATCAAGAAAAATTACGATAGTGTCGCCATTTTTGAGACCCCTTTTGGGACATCCAAGTCCCCAAAAGGGACAAAAATTGTCGACAAGTATGCCTGCGGCAGCCCTGGCCGTCCTGCGTACGCTTGTTATGACACGACTAGGTGTCATAACTTTACTTCCACAAATGACTTGTCGACCGTTTTGTGGGCCTTATATTTTGCCTTCGGCAAAACATCCGGCACTACGGTCTACCAGGGACTATCGGCCTCGCTCCTTCGTCGCTTCCTTGGCCGACAGCGAATGAATTAAAAAAATTATACTTATTAGGCCAATATGACGAAAATTCATCAAAAAAAATGCAATCTTACCTAGCTGATAAAATTTTATCTGACTATGAAATTTCCTATTCTAAAGAAACTATAAATAATGATCCTACCCGAAGATATTTTGAAACTCACTTAGCCTTTCACACGATAAAGCAAGAACTGAATAATATAAATGAAGATGATTTATCGACATATATAGACAGAATGTTGGATATGCTATCTTACGATAAAATAGGTACAATTAGTGAAGCTCTTGATGGCCAATTCAATGAAAAGAGTGCCAATAACCTTAAAGAATATAGTGAATACATTTTAAATCTACAAGAGGGTAAAATATTTCCTACGCTTACACAAGAAGATAGGAATAAAATTTCATTAATCGTAAAATGTGCCTTGATCGGTGTAGCATGCATTAGTGATCCATTGCTTAGTTTACCATTAAATATTTATAATAAAGGCCTATTTTCAAAAGAAAAAAAAGGTAAAAAATTAATTGAGGAACAATCAACTACACGTAATCACCACTTTGGTTTAATGAAAGGGTATATGCCATTATCTGATAATGATATAGCACATGCAGATACTGAATATCGTTATCTTAAACCCTCTGATCAATCTACTTATCAAGAAAATACTGATTGGGTAGAAGATAGCTTTACTAGATTGGTTCATCCTTACTCTAATTCTATTTCAGGAACCGTATTATCTCAATTAAGACTATTATTACAAATTAATAGATTATACAATTTAGATGATGATCCTGATGAATCTGTTTTTACTCAATCAGCGGAAAAATTAACCGTATTTACTAAGCTATTGATTAGTGCTTTACTCTTTAATAGTGGTGGACATTCTCTTCATGAATTTACTGCTCCTTTTACTATAGCGGAAGTACAAAAACAATTCGAAACAGTAGAAAATTTCAATAAAATTAATCTACATTCTATGTTTTTATCTGGTAACAAAGATAGTTTTGATGAAGCATTACAAAGTACAATTAATTACAATAATATGCTCCTTATTAGAAACAAACTTCTTGAACAAATAAGGGATAATCAAAAACCTCTTGAAAAAACAAACTTTATAACAAGTACTAATAGTTACTCAGATACCCAACACTTAAATCAAAATCGTATCCTCAATTTCGTACTTTTTAAGCAAGAATTTTACGCAGATAGAATTCGTGATCGATTTCTGTCTCCTTTAAGATATAAAAGTAAAAAAAATGAATTATTACAGCTCCATCTTGAGAAAGTAAAATTTTATATTAGGGAAGGAAATTATAAATTAGCAGCACAAGAAATAGATACCTTAAAAAGTAAATTTGTTAAAAATTTTGGGAAAAGAAATTTCTTTGGAGCACTGTCTGAATCTTTTAAATTAATTGAATCTATAGAAAAGTATTTAAATACAGGGGTTGAATTAAATAATGAAGATAAAATAATAACAAAAATAGGTAAAACAAATATTTAAATATCGACGTTATCTTACTTAAAATATTTTAGAAATGATTAGCAGAAAAGATAAACTTAATTTTAAACATTTCTTCTTTTGCGATTAGGCGTCAACCGTTTTGCAATTAAAAGGTATATTTGCCTTAGAAACCCTTGATAAACAATTACGTAAAAGGCTATGCATTTTTTTATGTCATTTATCACAATTTATTAGAGTTCTTTCGAAACTCACAAATAGAGCTCAAAATTGTAGATGCTGGCAATCAAATTAAATCGTAGTCCAA
>CBCSKA010000043.1:0-2500 GCA_965140885.1 Legionellaceae bacterium
AGAATAGAAAGCAAAAAAAAACCCTGATTACGTTAATAATCAGGGTTTACTAAAAAAGCCTGGCAATGACCTACTTTCACATGGGAAACCCCACACTATCATCGGCGCTGAGCATTTTCACGACTGAGTTCGAAATGGGATCAGGTGGGGCCTACTCGCTATGGTCGCCAGGCAAACCGGCTTTTCAACTTAGAAAAATTAGATAAATGGCAATGGGTTGTTACAATAAACCACTTTGGGTTATAGGGTCAAGCCTCACGGTCACTTAGTACGCGTCAGCTACACACATTACTGTGCTTCCACATCGCGCCTATCAACGTCGTAGTCTTCGACAGACCTTTAGCAGGCTTGAGCCTGGGGAAAATTAATCTTGAGGGAGGCTTCCCGCTTAGATGCTTTCAGCGGTTATCCCGTCCGAGCTTAGCTACCCGGCGATGCCATTGGCATGACAACCGGTACACCAGAGGCTCGTCCACTCCGGTCCTCTCGTACTAGGAGCAGCTCCTCTCAATTTTCCAACGCCCACGGCAGATAGGGACCGAACTGTCTCACGACGTTCTAAACCCAGCTCGCGTACCACTTTAAATGGCGAACAGCCATACCCTTGGGACCGACTACAGCCCCAGGATGTGATGAGCCGACATCGAGGTGCCAAACACCGCCGTCGATATGAACTCTTGGGCGGTATCAGCCTGTTATCCCCGGCGTACCTTTTATCCGTTGAGCGATGGCCCTTCCATACAGAACCACCGGATCACTAAGACCTACTTTCGTATCTGCTCGACTTGTCAGTCTCGCAGTCAAGCACCCTTATGCCTTTGCACTCTACGCACGATTTCCGACCGTGCTGAGGGTACCTTCGTGCTCCTCCGTTACTCTTTAGGAGGAGACCGCCCCAGTCAAACTACCCACCATACACTGTCCTGGTACAGGATATACTGTACTCAGTTAGAACTTCAAGCTTGTCAGGGTGGTATTTCAAGGGTGACTCCAAGTAAACTGGCGTCTACTCTTCTTCGTCTCCCACCTATCCTACACAAACAATCTCAAAGTCCAGTATAAAGCTATAGTAAAGGTGCACGGGGTCTTTCCGTCTTGCCGCGGGTACGCCGCATCTTCACAGCGATTTCAATTTCACTGAGTCTCGGGTGGAGACAGCGTGGCTGTCGTTACGCCATTCGTGCAGGTCGGAACTTACCCGACAAGGAATTTCGCTACCTTAGGACCGTTATAGTTACGGCCGCCGTTTACCGGGGCTTCACTCAAGTGCTTGCACACCCTCATTTAACCTTCCGGCACCGGGCAGGCGTCACACCCTATACGTCCTCTTTCGAGTTTGCAGAGTGCTGTGTTTTTATTAAACAGTCGCAACCACCTGGTTTCTTCAGCCTCCGTCAGCTCCCAGTGTTCACTGTTCACCAACAAAGGCGCACCTTCTCCCGAAGTTACGGTGCTATTTTGCCTAGTTCCTTCACCCGAGTTCTCTCACGCGCTTTAGTATTCTCTACCTGTCCACCTGTGTCGGTTTCCGGTACGGTTCCGATTTATCTGTCGCTTAGAGACTTTTCTTGGAAGCGTGGTATTAGTTACTTCAAAAGCTTACGCTCTCTCGTCATCACGTCTCAGTTCAACATGCCTGCGGATTTTCCTACAGACACTCCCTACTCGCTTAAACCCGTACTACCAATCACGGGATAACCTAACCTTCTCCGTCCTCCCTTCGCAATAAACCAAAGTACAGGAATATTAACCTGTTTCCCATCGACTACGCGTTTCCGCCTCGCCTTAGGGGCCGACTCACCCTGCGCCGATTACCGTTGCGCAGGAAACCTTGGACTTCCAGCGTGCGGGTTTTTCACCCGCATTATCGTTACTTATGTCAGCATTCGCACTTCTGATACCTCCAGCTCGCTTTTCAACTCACCTTCAACGGCTTACAGAACGCTCCTCTACCACTTTTGATTCATCATCAAAAATCCGCAGCTTCGGTATACAGTTTGAGCCCCGTTATATCTTCCGCGCAGACTGACTCGACCAGTGAGCTATTACGCTTTCTTTAAAGGATGGCTGCTTCTAAGCCAACCTCCTGGCTGTCTGTGCCCTTCCACCTCGTTTTCCACTTAACTGTATTTGGGGACCTTAGCTGGCGGTCTGGGTTGTTTCCCTTTCCACGACGGACGTTAGCACCCGCCGTGTGTCTCCCGTGCATTACTGTTTAGTATTCGGAGTTTGCATCGGTTTGGTAAGTCAGTATGACCCCCTAGCCGAAACAGTGCTCTACCCCTAAACGTATTCACACGAGGCGCTACCTAAATAGCTTTCGAGGAGAACCAGCTATCTCCGGGCTTGATTAGCCTTTCACTCCTATCCACAGCTCATCCCCGTCTTTTTCAACAGACGTGGGTTCGGCCCTCCAGTACGTGTTACCGCACCTTCATCCTGGCCATGGATAGCTCGCCCGGCTTCGGGTCTATTCACTGCGACTTAACGCCCTATTAAG
>CBCSKA010000044.1:0-5117 GCA_965140885.1 Legionellaceae bacterium
CAGCTTACTGACCAACAATTTAATGCTTATCAGTTTACACATGAAATGGTAAATCTTGCGAAAGAAAAGAATTGGTCACTTTCTATGACGGGACACTCTTTGGGTGGATGGTTATCGCAAATTTCATTAATTTACTGCCATTTAGAGTTTGATTATAAGCCAAATACGGTTGCATTTGATTCGTTTGGTATTGGTAATATGTTTGATAAATTGACAGAGCGATGGATAAATGCCAGAACAAAACCAAAAGAGGTTGATTTTGATATAAAAACTTATGTTGCGAGCCCAAACATTATTAATGCTTCGCATCGGCCATTGGGGCTTGTTTACCAAATTTCACCAAAACTTGATTCAATCGATAAAGTTATTAAGGATATAGAAAAAAATAAAACAACCCGATTAGGAATTATGGGGGCTTACATTTATAGGCTCGTAAAATCCGGTATTCTTTTAATGCATGAAGACATTAGCATAATACAAAGTATCACAGGTCATTTTATGGAGGGGATTACCGATACATTTAATCCTAAAACTGGTTTTCCATATGAGATTAAAGAAATTATTAAGTGGCCGTACATTAAGTGGCCTGATAAAAAAACAAACTATATAGAAAAGACAGTAAAAAATATTGCCCATAAGTATATTGATAAAAAAATTGCTGATGACACAGACCCATTCAAATTACTTGCGGCATTTGTAAGTTCACGATGGGATGACTTTCTAAAGGGTATTGGAACAAAAGCCATTAATAAAGTGATTAAGTTTAGTGTTGATAGCGCTTTAAAACCCATATTCGAAGCGCAGGCGATGGAATCTCTTGAAATGCTAATTTCAATATTTGTAAATCCAAATGTTGATAAGAAAGCGTTTCGTACATTTATGGTTGATTTTTTTGGAAAGAAATCTTCGGGAGAGTTTTCCTTGGAAGAGGGTTACAAATTAACTTATAAAGCAGATTATTTACCCAAAGAATTTAATCCAGAAAAAACACTACTGCTACAAAATATGCCCCATAATTTAAAAGGCTATAATAATAAAAATATTAATATAATGAAGTTTATTAAAGATTCTTATGAAAAAGGAATAAACTTTCAAGAAAACAAAAAACTACATCCAGAAAGTTTTGCTTTATCTTATATAAATTATGAATATCATGAACATGATAACAGTCGGCTTAGTTATTTAGAGTGCAAAGAAGGTTGCAACTCAGAACGATTAAGAGCAACTATATTACGTCATTGTATTTTTGTTCATTTTCAACTTAAAGGAAATAGGCTTAAAAATGCCAAATCTGACAAGGAAATTCAAAATGGGATTATTGATAATATTCTCCCGAATTTTATTGATGCTGATATCAATACATCTCAGAGCTTTACTGAAGAAATGGGTTTTTGGGGGCGTTTATTTAGATTCGAGATGCCATTGCACTTTAAATTAATAAAAGCATTAAATTTATATAATGAAAAAAAATATTCTGAAGCTCGATCTTTAATGAGGAAATTAGCAAAAAAAGGAAGTTCTGTTGCTCAATATTACATGGGTGTAATATTTCTTTCTGGTGATGGGGTGCTTCCTTCTGATAAACGAGCATTTGAGTGGTTTAAAAAATCAGCAGAAAAAGAAAATCCTCACGGTCAAGATTTATTAGGTTTTATGTACGCTAAAGGTCGCGGTGTTAAAAAAGATGATGAGAGAGCTGTCTTTTGGTATCAAAAAGCGGCAGACCAAGGAGGTGCTCAAAGTCAGTTTTCTCTTGGCGTTATGTACGCTAATGGCCGTGGTGTTGAAAAAGATGAGAATCAAGCGGTCTCTTGGTTGAAAAAAGCGGCATACCAAGGGCATTCTGGAGCCCAATATCGCCTTGGTAATATTTATTATAGAGGAATAGGCGTTGTAAAGAATGAGAAAACTGCTTTTGAATGGTTTGAAAAGTCTGCGAATGCGGGCGAAATAGATGCTGAATACAGTCTTGGTTATATGTATGAAACTGGTAAGGGGATTGATAAGAATAGCCAAAAAGCGATTTCTTGGTATCAAAAAGCGGCAGATAAAGGACATTCTAAAGCACAAAATAATCTTGGCTATATGTATCAATTGGGTATTGGCATTCCGAAAGACTACGTAAAGGCGGCTGATTTATATCAAAAAGCGGCAGAAAAAGACCATTCATCGGCTCAATATAATTTAGCTCAATTGTACTTAAACGGTTATGGTGTTTCTAAAAATCTAAATAAAGCCATAGATTTATTTAAAAAATCTTCTGATAAAGGAAATGCAAAAGCGGAAAGTGTTTTAAAGAGTCTCTTAACCAAAACGTCGTCTTCTTCGGTGTTAAGAGCATCAGGTCCTTATGCGATATTGGCTGATTATCTTTATTCTGCTTGGACGCAAGCAACTGAATTGTCTTTCTTCCAAAAAGATAAAATTGATAGGGATGTTTTTATTGAGCCACCAAAAGAAATTGAGGAAGAATCTTTATATATGCATCCTGAAGATGAGAGTGATGCAAATCAATCAAATGATAATAATGGCTTTGGTTTTCAATTTCATCCTAGTATTTCAACGTATGTTCAACAAGCTTATGGACATATTGCTTTATGGCAAGTAGGTTATGAAATTGTTAAGGGTATTAAATCAGTTTTTAATGGCGATAGCCGAAAAACGCGATTAGATAAAATCGACGAAGATAAGAAAGCAGAAGTTTATTTCAATGACTTAAAGGAAAAATGGAATCATACGCCTTATGGTAATCTTTATTTTAAACTTTTTACGTCAATTGAAACACCTACGGTAAGTGAATTGGAAGAGAGGATTAGGCTTTTATCTGGTAAGAATTACCAAGCGCTTATCAACTTAACAGATGAAATATTGCCAAATATCGAGTTGCCTCAATTCATGGCAGAAAAATTATTGTATTTAAAAAGTTTTGCATTAGATTTTGAAAAAGAAAAAACGGCGAATAATCAAACTACTATTCAAACACCCCTTTACTCAACTTCTTACCAAAATTTATTATTTAATAGTGCTTTGCAGAAATGCAGTGCCTCAAAAAGAAAAGACGAGGTAATTTCATCAGCGGAAAATTTACCGGAAAATAAAATTTCAACAAATAAAACCTCTTTGTTTAATTTTGAAAGCAAAGGAAACAATACCAAACAGATATTGCCAGTCTCTATTGAAGAAAAAGATATGGGAATAATAAATATTTACTATCCTATGAAGTAATTTATTTTTTTTAGAGTCAGCATAGATGAGATCATCAACTTGAAGTTTCACATTTTAGTTTTGGGTGCTGATGCGAGCATCGCCGACTAAATTTGTCATGATTTTCTCAAATATTAAGCATTTTACCAGTTTATAAGAGGTTGTTTGTTAAGACAGCAAAATAATACAAAATAAAGGGTGTTTTGGCTACATTTTTGAGTGTCTTAAAAAACGGTCTTTTGATGAGACTATACTATTTATTAGAAATCTTGAATGATATATCTAAATTGATATATACTTTGAGTATGGATGGAAAAACAGTGATAAAATTACTAAAGCAAAATGGTTGGGATATTTTAAGAATATCCGGAAGCCATTATCGTTTAGGTAAAGATAATTTACGAACAACGGTTCCTGTCCATGGAAAACGAGATTTAGGAAAAGGTTTGCTAGCTGAAATTGAACGGCAGACGGGAGTTAAATTAACGTGAACATTTTATATCCAGCTTATATTAAACAAGAAGATGAGCGCTATACGGTATATTTTCCTGATTTAGAGGAAGCTATTACAGAGGGAGAGACTTTAGAAGAAGCTTTCTTTCAAGCTGCTGAAGTATTAACTTTAACGTTAGAAGGGCGAATGGAAGAAGGAATACCTATCCCCGAACCTTCAAATCTTAAAGATACTTACTTGATTTCACCTTCTGCCAGAGTCCAAGCAGCTTTACTTTTAAAGTTAGCCAAAGGTGAGCATACTAATTCTGAGTTAGCACGCACACTAGAAACATCTTGGGCATCTATATCGCGGTTAGAAAACCCTCAACATTGGCCAAGTCTACGTCAATTAGAAAGGGTTGCTGCTGCGCTTGGGCAAAGACTAATTATTTCATTAGAGCCAAACATTCGTTAAAATTTTAAAAAATAAAATATAGAAACTAACTTTACTTTTTGAAGCTTTGTAAGGGTAACTTTTTTAAATAATTCAATGGCGTGTGTGATCTGGAAAAAATAATATGTATCGACATAAAGAAGATAATGAAAAAATTACAAAGATTATTAAGTATAAATTTAAAAATGAAAACCTACTATTACAAGCTTTAACTCGACGTTCTGCTCTAAATGAAGGGCTGCAAAAATCTTATATTGGTGATTTTCAACGCTTAGAATTTATTGGTGACAGAGTACTTAATTTAATTATTAGTGAAATATTATATGATATTCATCCTGATTGGAAAGAAGGGCAACTTACCACAGAACTTAATAATTTTACTAATAATAATGGTCCGCTTGCAGATATAGCAAAAAATTTAAAATTAGACAAATTTTTAATCCTTGGAGCAGGAGAAGAAATGCTTAGTCTGCGTAAAGATGTTAAAGTGCTTTCCGACGCATTTGAAGCATTGATAGGCGCTATATGGTTAGATTCTAATAACGATTACACTCTTATAAAAAATTTTGTTAAAGATCAGTTTATACTAGTAGGTCTTATAGATTCTAATGAAATAGAACAAGAGCCATTGGCTGAATTTAATTATAACGAAATTCTTGAAGAAGTAAGAAGTGAAATTATAGAAACTGCTTTCCCAGATTTTGATTATGGAGATGATGAAAATGGGCCATGTATACCTATAGGTGAACTTTTAGGTTGGGGAAAAAAATCAAGTAAATTTTTTTCTGAAAAAAGAAATTCCTCGCATGATTTTTTTAAATCTTCTGATAAAACTGATACCCATGATGCTAGCTCACTAGAAGGATATGAAAAATCTTTAGAAGAAGAAATACAACGCTTTAAATTTTGAAAAACCTAGTTACTGAGAAGATAGACATTAACTTAACTGTACTAGTTCAAACTTGATCTGACAGTTGCCGGTTTTTCAGAAGTGTCTGTCAGGTCATGTTTAGTTTATAAACTT
>CBCSKA010000045.1:0-1797 GCA_965140885.1 Legionellaceae bacterium
TACTTGTCGACAATTTTTGTCCCTTTTGGGGACTTGGATGTCCCAAAAGGGGTCTCAAAAATGGCGACACTATCGTGCTATGACATTATTTTTTTTAGTTTCTTTTAATAAAAATTCACTGGCTTGAATAACTGTAAGCAAAGGATATTGTAATTCATTTTGGACTTGTTTAATAAATTTTTGCTTTTCTTGGTCTGAATGTTTGGCAATAGCCATAGCTTCTTGTAATTTTACAGAGGTTAATTCTAAGGCTTGTCTTTCTTTTTCCAATTGTTGATTCAATTGTCTAAGTGCTTGATTCGCTATTTCTAATTGTCAGGAGTTTCGCACTTTGCTGCTTAGCTGGCAGCCATAATTATCTTAATTTCATGGGCTATCCCATTTTTAATGACATTCCAGTCTTGCTGGTAAAAAGAAATTTTTTCAGTGATTCTTCGCCGATACTTATCAAGCCATGCTAATATTGAAAGACAAGTCTGATTTCTTTGCGCTCGGCCAGTGCGTGCCTGACAATGCTCAATACCACACGTTTGTTTCAATTCCCGATGATAAACTTCGATAGACCAGCGTGCCTTCCTGATTTTTTCAACGTGTTCTCTCGGTGGGTTCTGCCTGTTTGTCGAAACATAATCAATGCGGCCATTGTTTGCCACAAACTTGAACACAGTTACCCAACCATAGCCACGTAGGTACACACGTAATCCTTCATCCGAAATAGCCAGCGTTTCCAAACTTACAGCCCGTTTTACTTTTCTATTTTTTCTAAGGGCTGTCACCCAAATCCATCCGTGGTCACGAATAGCTTTTAAATTTTTTAAACTTGAATACCAGGCATCCATCACAACAGCAGAGGGGTTTCGCCCTCGTTTTTTTGCAAGCGATAACATATCCTAAAAATGGCTATTCTTGGTCTTTCCCTCAGTGTCTTTATCATAAATTCGATAATCCACAGGCACAGATTACTCTTGCAAAGAGCCATACCAAAGCAAATTAATTAAACCAATGCCAGCGGCAATATCATGTTCATGTCCAGAATATTGATAATTAATCAGCTCAATTTTTTTGCTAAATGTTTTTGACAGAACCGAGTCATCTGCAATCAATATACATTCTTCGCCTGGGTCAATTAAGTTTTGGGCGTTTTGCCAAACATCTTTTGGGGAAAAATGTTTTTCCTTCAGCCAACGCCTAATCCCATCATGCGAAAATTCTGATGGACTGACTTCAGATAACGCTAAGCCAGAATAGCGAACACTGCTGGCTTGTAAAAAGGCTTTATACAACTCCTTCATGCACTTGTGCCGTGACATAAGCATCAACCCCTTCAGCTTAAGAGTAAACGGAAGTTTAAATTAATTCAGCAAAGTACGAAACTCCTGTCCTATTATAGCTTTTTTACTCTGCCAGGATTGATAATCCTAGAAAGAAGTAATTTATTTTTGGCGTTGGAGATCTTTATTTTGTCTTCTAAACTTTGATGAGGATTTTAATCAACTTAAATATATATTCCCTTCAAATACTAAAAATTTTAGAAATTTATCACTAAATCAGAATGAGTTTATTAAAAAAACTAGGCGTTAAAATAATTCCAATGTTAAAATTCCTTTTTTATTAACGATAAGATAAATAAATTTATGTCTTTACTTCCTTTTAATGATATACAAACATTTTTGGACCAATCATCTTCAATGATGGGAACATCAGAAATACACGGGTTTATTTGTGGCTTTTTATGTGGGGTAAAAGAAGCTGAATTTTTAACTTGTTTAGAATTAATTTTTAGTTTATCGGAATTAA
>CBCSKA010000045.1:1848-5048 GCA_965140885.1 Legionellaceae bacterium
TCACTTACTCTTACCCTCTCCTGAAGAATCCCTGCAGTGGCGTGCACAATCAATACGTTTTTGGTGTCAAGGTTTTTTAACCGGTATTGGTTTAACAGGTATTGATTACAAAAACTTTTCTTTTCATGAGGGTGATGATTCTGAAAAATTCAAAGAAATTTTATTTAATTTTTCTGAAATTTCAAAACTGGATGATGACAATGTTGACTTAAATGATATAGATAGCGAAAAAGCTTATACTGAATTACAAAAATATATTCGTCATGCGGTATTATTTATTTATAATAAATTAAAACATTTTTCTTCTACTACCTATCTACATTAGGGTTTTATGATTTCAATAAATGAATTTAAAAAACGCCAAAAAGCATTATTAAATTATCTTAATGAAGATAGTATCGCTATTCTTTTTTCGGCTCCTGAATATATACGTAATGGGGATAATCACTATCCTTATCGGCAAAATAGTTATTTTTATTATTTAACAGGATTTAATGAACCTGAATCTGCGGCAATATTTGTACCTAAGCGCCCTGAGGGTGAATACATTCTCTTCAATCGTCCCTTAAATCCTATGATGGAAAAATGGAATGGCCCCATTATTGGGCAAGAAGGTGCGTGCGAAAATTTTTTAGCAGATCAAGCATTTTCAATTGATATGTTGAAAGACTTTTTACCTCAACTATTACAAGATCGAAAGCAAATCCATATGCTAATGGGATATCATACGGAATATGAAAAAATGATATGGGATATGCTCATTCAATTAAAAAATAAAAAACAAAAACATTGTATAATTCCAACAGAAATTATTAATTTAGAAGATTTTTTAAGTGATCAACGATTAATAAAAAGTGAAACTGAAATTAATATTATGCGTGAAGCGGCTAAAATTTCAGCACAAGGGCATAAACGTGCAATGAAAGCATGCAAACCCGGATTAGCCGAATATCATTTAGAAGCAGAATTACTTTATGGATTTAATTCTCAGGGTAGTGCTTCTGTCGCTTATCAATCCATTGTAGGTAGTGGTAAAAATGCTTGTATACTTCATTACTCACAAAATAATGCTATGTTGAAAGATAATGAGCTTGTACTAATTGATGCAGGATGCGAATTACACGGTTATGCTTCAGATATCACTCGTACCTTTCCTATTAATGGCCGTTTTTCAAAAGAGCAACGCGCTATTTATGAATTAGTTTTAGCTGCACAATTAGCGGGAATTGAACAAATATATCCCGGTAATAGTTGGGAAAAAATCCAAGAAACCATGCTTGAAGTTTTAGTAAAAGGATTAGTTGAATTAACTATTTTGAAAGGAAATATTTCTGATTTATTGTCTACTCGGGCATATTTACCTTTTTATATGCACAGCTCAGGACATTGGTTAGGATTAGATGTTCATGATACGGGGGCTTACAAAATAAAAGATCAATTTCGCCTATTAGAACCAGGTATGGTTTTAACCGTAGAACCAGGCCTTTACTTAAGCCCAGATGCAAGTGTGGATCCTAAATGGTGGAATATAGGAATACGTATAGAAGATGATATTGTCGTCACTGAAAATGGCTATGAAATACTTTCTTGCGATGCCCCTAAATTAATTGATGAAATTGAATCATTGATGACACAATAATATAAGTAACTTCATAGCGCTTGTACAGCGTAAAACAGGCTTTACCCTTATACTTTTTTTAATTGGTGAAACATATATGAAACAATATACGCAATTCGATATGATTATTGTGGGTGGGGGATTAGCAGGTTGTTGTTTAGCTTATGCATTAAAAGATTTACCATTAAATATAGCGCTTATTGAAGCACGGCCTTTTGATAAATCACTTCATAATTCCGATCTTCGAGGTATTGCATTAACGTATGGTAGTTATTATTTTTTAAAAAACATAGGTTTATGGGGAAATCTAAGTGAAGCAGCGACACCAATTGAACAAGTACATGTTTCTGATAAAGGCCATTTTGGCATAACTCATTTTAATGCAAAAAGTTTATCATTACCTGCATTAGGTTATGTTATTCCTTTTGATACTCTTCAACCCCATTTTCAACAGGCCGTTAAAAATCTAAGCACAGTTAAAGTATTCTCTCCTGCAGAAGTTTTTAGTTTAGAAAAAGAAAAAGAGATATGGCATGTCCATATTTCTTCCTCAAATCAGGCACAAATACTTTCAACGCCGTTACTCATTGGTGCAGATGGCGCTAATTCAAGCATTCGAAGATTACAAAATATTCCGGTAAAAGAATGGGATTATGATCAAACAGCTATTCTTGCTCATCTCAATTTAAAACGTGATTTACACAATATTGCTTATGAACGATTTACTGAAAATGGAGCTATTGCATTACTGCCTTTTCAAAAAAAACAAGCGGCATTAATTTGGACAGTGAAAAATTCAAATTTAAATGAATTATTAACGTTAAATGACACTCAATTTTTAAAACACTTACAAAAAACTTTCGGTTATCGTGCAGGCTATTTTGAAAGCATTAGCAAGCGGCAAACCTATCCATTAAAAATGCGCTACGCTGCGCCAAATCCTAAAGATGAAATTATTTTATTAGGTAATGCCGCTCATACACTGCATCCTATTGCTGCGCAAGGCTTTAATCTCGGTTTGCGAGACGTTGCAACATTAAATCAATTACTACGATTAAAAACAAAAGAAAAAACGATATATGAACATTTTTTGAAAGAACGAAATACGGATCATCAACAAACACTTTATTTTACCGATAGTTTAACTCATATCTTTACCAATAATTGCTTACCTTTAACATTTGTAAGAAATCTTGGTTTAAGTTTATTAGAACAAATGCCTTTTTTAAAAAATAAATTCGCTAGCCAATTACTCGGCATGGTTCGTTGATGAATAAAATAAGTGGTTAATTTTAACGAATTTTTAAGATTCCTATGGGATAAATGATTTTCTCCAATATTTTGTTGTGACATTATTTATCCAATATAATAAATGGTTCTATTTTACTTTATTTGGATGCTCGTGCAACAAAACTGACAATAAACATAAAATTATAATAAAAGATAGGCAAAAAGTGATAATGAGTTCAATAAATAATAATGTTATGATTTGGTAATACAATGATAACTATAGCAAAAATCACATAGATGCTAACAAAGCTCTCTTAACACTTTTTCAGTTATATCGGTTAAATCTTGTGGT
>CBCSKA010000046.1:0-2692 GCA_965140885.1 Legionellaceae bacterium
GAAATGCGTCGTACACCACTGACTATTGACCAAATTCCCAAACCCTTGATTGCAGCAATTTTATCTACGGAAGATCAACGTTTTTTTGAACATGCGGGCATTGATTTTTTGGGTTTATTAAGAGCAGGCGTTGAATTAATTCTTACAGGAACTAAATCACAAGGTGGAAGTACTATCACCATGCAAGTGGCTCGTAATTTTTATCTGGGTAGAGAAAAAACATTTGCCCGTAAAATTAATGAAATTTTATTAGCCATGAAAATTGATAGACAATTAAGTAAAGAAAAAGTTTTAGAACTTTATTTAAATAAAATTTATCTGGGTAAACGCGCTTATGGTGTAGCTTCTGCAGCACAAGTTTATTTTGGTAAATCTCTTAATGAATTAAATTTAGCTGAAATGGCTATGATCGCGGGTTTACCCAAAGCACCCTCTACATTAAATCCTGTCGTTAATCCCATCGCGGCTAAAAAACGTCGAGATCATGTTTTAGAAAGAATGTATTCTGAAGGATATATCACTGAAAAAACATACCGAGAAGCAATAGCATTACCATTAATTGTTAATTATCATCCTTATCCTGAAGGGACAAAAGCGCCGTATGTAGCAGAAATGGTTAGAAATTTAATGGTAACGAGTTTTGGTGCAGATGCCTATACGAATGGATATCGTGTTTACACAACCATTAATAGCCAACAACAAAATGCAGCCAATATTGCCTTAAGAGATGGATTATTAGCCTATGACCAACGACATGGTTACCGCGGCCCAGAAAAAAAACTGGGTGCGACTAATCAAGCCAAAGAAGAAAAATGGCAAAGTGAATTAAATCGGGCTTTTACTATTAATGGATTACATTCTGCCATTATTACTGCAGTAGAAGGTCAAAAAGCCATTGCTATTTTAAATGATAAAAAAGTTATTACCCTAAATTGGGATGGATTATCTTGGGCCCGCATAAAATATAAAAATCATTGGGGTACAATTCCTAAAAAGGCAGCTGATATTCTTAAAATAGGTGATTTTATTCGCGTCGTTATAACGAATAAAGGTTGGCGTTTAGCGCAAATTCCCGAAATAGAAGGCGCCATTGTTGCTATGGATCCCCAAACCGGGGCAATTAATGCATTGGTTGGTGGTTTTGATTATAGCTTAAGCAATTTTAACCGTGTAACACAAGCCCAACGTCAACCCGGCTCTGGTTTTAAACCTTTTATTTATGCAGCAGCTTTTGACAAAGGTTTTACCCTCTCTAGTTTAGTTAATGATGCACCCTTAGTTTTTATGAATCCTGTAACCCATGAATTATGGCATCCACGTAATGATGATAAAGAATTTCGAGGCCCTATCCGATTAAGAGATGCCTTAACTTTTTCTATCAACCTGGTATCCATTCGTTTATTAGAAGCCGTTGGCTTATCTTCTGCCATGGATTATTTAAAACATTTCGGTTTTGATGTTAAAAAGTTACCTCGCAATTTAACTTTAGCCTTAGGCAGTGGATCCGTAACTCCACTGGAATTAGTCACTTCCTATGCTGTACTTGCGAATGGTGGCTATAAAATATCACCTTATGTGATTGACTATATTGAAGATTCACAAGGAAAAATTATTTATCAAGCACAACCTAAAGTTGCTTGTACAGAATGCGTAGAAACAGGAATTCCATCTCCCAGTGGATCAGTCAAATATGCAACACAAACTATTTCTTCTTCAGTTGCTTTTTTAACAACTTCCGCATTACAAGATGTAATACGTCGAGGAACAGGCTATGGAGCTATGGCTTTAGGCCGAAAGGATTTAGCAGGAAAAACAGGCACGACTAATGATCAAGTTGATACTTGGTTTACGGGATATAATGCAGATATTGTTGCATCAGTATGGGTAGGTTTTGATCAACCACGTTCCGTTCGAGAGTATGGTGCAAAAATGGCTTTACCCATGTGGGTTCAATTTATGCGTACCGCATTAGCAGGTAAACCAGAACATTCATTACCACAACCACCCGATGTCATAACGGCTAAAATCGATCCTAAAACAGGATTGCTTACAAAATCAGATGATGGAATAATCGAATATTTTAAAGAAAATAATTTACCAGCAGAAGAAGGTTTTGGTGTTTCTCCTTCAGTTTATGAACCTCATAAAGGTGGGGAAGAAGAAATTGAACCTTTATTTTAATTGATCCCATTCAAAAAAAAAGACGCTAGTAAGATAGATATCTTACTAGTCGTTATTAATTAGGAATCCATTTTTTCAACATAGCAGCTAATTCTTCTTGCATCACAGGTTTTGTAATCACATCATTCATTCCTGATTCCAAACAAGCTTCTTTATCACTTTGAAAAGCGTGAGCTGTCATGGCAATAATAGGGATATATTGATATTGATTATCTGCACGTATTCTTCTTGTTATATCAAAACCACTAATAATAGGTAATCCAATATCCATAAATATTAAATCAAAGCTTAATAAATCATTTGCTAAGGCAGTTTCTGCATTTTCAGCAACAGATACGATACAACCTAAGCTTTCCAACATAATTTTAGCTATTTTTTGATTTAATAAATTATCTTCTACTAATAATATACGTTTTGGTATAGGGCTTTTATTAAATAATGTGATTACAGTATCTATTGCAAAATTTTCATTAACTTGATTAATAGCCGTATACAAAGGTAATTCTAAAGT